>JAIPJR010000037.1 GCA_021734045.1 Fidelibacterota bacterium | reverse complement strand
GACTTCTGCCGGGACTGGATTTCCGTTTTAATCATTAAAATTTGCGATTTGGAATTTGTTTGATTTTTGATGCTTGTGATTTGGGATTTCCGAATCCGTCAAACGGAGCGAAGCGGAGTAAGACGAACGAAGTGAAGTCCATCCGCCCATCCGCAAACTCGGTTCATTCGGTGATAGTTATTTTCGGAACCACGAATTAAAAAGGCAGAAACTGCAAAGGTACTGAGTAGACGCAGAGGAGCGGGAGATAAATCAGACTTCTGCCGGGACTGGATTTCCGTTTTAATCATTAAAATTTGCGATTTGGAATTTGTTTGATTTTTGATGCTTGTGATTTGGGATTTCCGAATCCGTCAAACGGAGCAGAGCGGAGTAAGACGAACGAAGTGAAGTCAATCCGCCAATCCGCTAATCCGCCAATCCGATCATCCCAATCCACCTTGACTTACACCATCACCATTTTTTAGCTTCGCAGCGGCTGATGGGTGATAAGGTCGCAATCATCCATGACATTTTACCGGGATCACTCTGAAAATTCTGCATTTCGCTACCGTCTCGTGGAGAGGAGCGCGCAGTGAATTACGTCCCGCTGGAATGCCACTCCCACTACTCTATGCTGCGGGGAACCCTATCGCATCAATATTTACCCGAATTGCTGCTGAAAGCGGGTCATGAGCGATTTGCTCTGGCTGATACGAATGGCATCTACGGCCTGATTCTACTGAATCAGATGGCGGAGGAGCGGGGTATGGAGATGATCGCCGGTACCACGCTGTTTGATAAGCACGGTCGGAAAGCGGTATTGCTGGTAAAAGATGCCACTGGTTATAGTAATTTGACCCAACTCATTACGCAGAAACAGGATGATATGGCCGCATTTGACCTGAAAAACGCCTTGTTAGAGCGCCTGGAGGGGTTGGTTCTGCTTTCGCCCCATCAGGCGCTTCTGGAGGCATTTCACGCAGCGGATACTTACGCTTCTCTGGAGCTGGATGCTTACGGTCTCTACAAATGGGCGCAGGGAAACCAAATCCCGGCCGTGGTCAATCTGCCGATCTACTACGGCACTGAAAAAGGGCATCACCTTCACCAAATCCTGCGGGCGATTGATCTGAACACCAAGCTTTCCCGTTTACCACAGGAGGAGATTTTACCCCGTGAGTACGCGATTCATACCCCGGAGCAAATCCAGCGACGCTTTCCCTACGCACTGGAGGCCATTGAACGTACCGTAGAGGTGGCGGATAAATGCACATGGCGGCCTGTGCTACATGATTTCATTTTCCCCGAGAGTGAGGCGAGCCAGGACTACCAGCTCCTCTATCAACAGGTTTTGACGGGTATTAAAAAACGGTACGGGAAAATGACACCGGATATTCGCAGGCGAATGGATCACGAATTACGGGTCATTCGGGAGAAGCATTTTGCCAAATACTTTTTGATTGTACAGGATATTGTGAAGGAGTGCCCAATTACCTGTGGTCGGGGGAGTGCGGCGGCAAGTATTGTTTCATATGCATTGGAAATCACCCATGTGGATCCCATGCAGCACAATCTGTTTTTCGAGCGGTTCCTCACACCGGGGCGCAAAGACCCGCCGGATATTGATGTGGATTTTCCCTGGGACCAGCGGGATGATGTGCTGGCGTATGTGTTTGAAAAATATGGCGCGACCCATTCCGCTATGATTTCCAATCATGTGACCTTCAAAGCCCGGGCGGCCATTCACGAAATTGCCAAAGTTTATGGATTAACTGAAGCGGAAATCACACTGGTAACCAAGCGGTTAGGCGGATTGTGGTATCTGAGCAACCCCTATGATGAATTGGCCCGGAATCCGTTGCTGAAAGACCTGGATTTGCGCGATCCCTGGCCGGAGATCATCAAATATGGATTTTACCTCAGCGGTTTTCCGCGTCACTTGAGCGTACATCCTGGCGGTGTGGTACTTACACCCGGACCAACGGCTAATTATGTGCCGGTACAAACCGCCCCAAAGGGCGTGAAAATCATCCAGTGGGAGAAGGATCAGGCGGAAGATTTCGGTCTGGTAAAAATTGACCTGCTGGGAAACCGGTCGCTGGCGGTAATCCGTGATGCGTTACAGGCAATTGAGGCTCATTATGGCGTGGGGATTCCCTACTGGCGCTTTAATCCGTTGGAAGATGTGCGTACCCGGGAACTAATTCGCAATGGGAACACCATGGGATGTTTTTATGTGGAATCGCCAGCTACCCGACAATTGCTCCGGAAAATGCAGAGCGGGGAATATGAGCATCTGGTCATTGCTTCCAGCATTATCCGACCTGCGGCCAACAAGTGGATTCGGGAGTTTGTGCGGCGACTGCATGGTGGGACGTATGATCCACTGCATCCGTTATTGCATGAGACTTTGCAGGAGACATACGGCATTATGGTCTATCAGGAGGATGTGACAAAAGCGGCCATGGCGCTGGCCAACTTCACGGCCGATGAAGGTGATCAATTGCGGAAGGTCATGTCTAAAAAACACAAACAGGCGAAATTGCGCGATTTCAAACAGCAATTCTACCAGGGTGCCCGGAAAAATGGTGTGGCGGACAGCGTCATCGAAATTATCTGGGAAATGATCATGTCCTTCGCCGGTTATTCTTTTTGTAAGCCCCATTCGGCCTCTTATGCGCTGGTTTCATTCAAATCTGCTTATATCCGGGCGCATTATCCGGCGGAATTCATGGCGTCGGTTATTTCCAACATGGGCGGTTATTATTCACCCTTTGGTTATATCTCGGAGGCGCGGCGCATGGGTCTGAATATCCTGCTACCTGATATCAATGCCTCAGAAATCCGTTACACAGGGATGAATAATGTTTTACGGGTAGGGCTTATGCAGCTTAAGGGCATTCAGCGGGAGGCGTTGGAATCCATTATCGCAGAGCGAGAAACCGGTGGTGAATTTGATTCATTTGAGAATTTCCTCCAACGAAGTGAACTGGATATGGCGGACATTCGTATTCTGATTAAAGCCGGTTGTTTTGACGGTATTGCGGGTGGGAAAACCCGGCCACAGCTCATGTGGGAATTACACCAAAAACGCCATTCCCGGGCTTTACAGCAGAAAAGAGAGCTCACATTGTATGAGAATAATAATTTTTATCTGCCGGCCACCCCCGAGTATACCAATCGTACAATTTTAAAACACGAGATCGAGGTGCTGGGATTTTTGGTCTCGCGGCATCCGCTCACCCTTTACAGAGCACTATTGCGACATTTGCCGGTAATCAGGGCTTCTGAACTGCATAAGCACGTGGGGGAAGAGGTGTTGCTGGTGGGGTGGATGATTACGGGCAAGGTGGTGCATACCAAATCGGACGAACCCATGGAATTTATCAGTTTTGAAGACACTACGGCTATTTATGAGACCACATTTTTCCCGGAGACTTATCGCCGGTTTTGTCACATGCTCAGCAAAGTGCGGCCGTATTTGATCCAGGGAATCGTGGAGGAGGATTTTTCTGCGATTACGGTGACTGTTTCTGCCATTGAGTTTCTGGATAAAATCAATCCGCGGACATTCAGTGGGAAGATTATGCAGGCGGGAGCGTACTAGAATAGAAGAAAAAAATCGAGTACGAGTACGAGAATGAGGTTGAGTGCGAGATTCGCGGTTTCGACGATACGCGTGTGGATTAAAATCCAAGGATTAATGCGCCGACATGAATTGGCAGATAGAAAAAATCAGCATGGGTGTATCCTATAGATTTGATGCTATTCGCACCTATATTTCGGCAGAAATAAAACATACCGGAGCTGTCGCAATTGTTTAGCATCGTTTATTTTGGATTGGGGTTTACCTATTTATACGGATCACACCTGGTCATGCGGCGGGTTCAGCGTGATTATGCCAATTACGGTGTGTTAAGCGATTTAACGGCAGTGTTGCAGTTGGGGATATTTGTTCTTCATTTACTGTTTGTTCTGCTTTCTTTTAAAAACCCTGATTGGCCTTTTGGCTGGCCGGCATTGTCAGCGGCATATTGGGCTTGGATTTTGGGGTTTATTTTGATGATTTCCGGCGGATTCATCTTATTTAGCGCTTGTAAAACATTTGGAACGATAGATCGAATAATAGGCAGGCGTGTCACGGTATTGAAAAAAGAGGGACCCTATCGCTGGAGCCGGAATCCACAGGTTGTTGGATATGGGCTGATTTTGCTGGGTATTCCGTTTATTTGGTTCACGGATTATGCATTGATTGCAGTTATTCTGTACGCGCCAGTTGCCCACCGATGGGTACTCATTGAGGAGGAGCACCTGACTCGAATTTTCAAGGAAAAATACAGCCATTACCAGGAAGAGACGGCGCGCTATTTCGGTCGCAAGCCACTCATGACCAAGGTTAGCGAAGAGAAGTACTCACTGGGTAATCCCTGATATACCTGCTTTTAAGACCCATCCTTAATCCCAAAATACTACACCTGCGTCACAATCATCTTGATATGACAGGGTTGTTTTTGTATGCTTCCGACGAAATCTGGGGTGCTCTGAGTTATGCTGGCCAAGCGTACAACGGGCTGAGAGTAGACCCGAAAACCTGATCTGGGTAATACCAGCGTAGGGAACATCTTCAAACAATGGATGCCTCCAGGTGATTTTGGGAGGCATTTTTTGTTTCCAGGTGCCTTACGCCCAACGAAGGGAGTAAGAACCATGACCTTTTATCGATTTTCTCGATTTCTGGTGGGAAAAATGCACGGGAAGATTGCCATACTTGCTATGGTATGTTTGTCCATACCATTACAAGCTCAGTTCGTCATCGAAGGCCGGGTTATTTCGACATATAGCCGGTCACCGGTTCCCGGTGCCAACATCATTATTGAAGGTACTGATACGGGAACCATGAGTGGCGAGAACGGCTATTATAGCCTCACAGTACCCGCATTACCGGTAACACTAAAAATCACGCACATTGCGTTTAATTCTCATACAGCTCACGTCGTGATGGCGGGACAGAATGATTTGCGTTTAACACCCAAAGTGCTGAGCGGTGAAGAAGTTCTGGTCACTGCAAATCGTGCTATTACCGGTCAATCACCGGTGGCTTTCAGTGAAGTGTCCCGAAGTGACATTGCGGATAGTTACAGCAATCAGGATGTGCCCATGGTGCTGAATGATCAGCCCGGTGTGTATGCCTATTCAGACGCTGGGAATGGTGTCGGGTATTCCTACGTAACCATTCGTGGTTTTAAGCAGGACCGGATTGGGGTAATGCTGAACGGGATTCCGCTGAATGACCCGGAAGCTCACTCGGTTTACTGGGTGGATCATGGCGATGTTTTGGCCTCCTCCGGTGGCCTGCAAATCCAGCGGGGTGTTGGAAATGCCCTCTATGGCGCAGCGACATTTGGTGGATCGATTAATTTGGTAACGCAGTTCAACGATCTTACCGAGGGGTTGACGATTAAATCCGGGTACGGTGATTTCATCCAATCCGGTGGCGTCGCACTCACCAATCCCAGTCGTAAACTATCAGTCAGTCTCAATAAAAAACTGAGCATATTCCAGGCAGCAACCAATCTATACACCCGGGTGAGCAGTCTGAATTCTGGAGGATACCGGAATGGATCAGGAACGGAACAGCTCTCATGGCATCTGGCTCTGGAACAAAATCGCGTCAAGAGTTCGACGCGTTTTGAACTGTTGACTGGTGATCAGACTACCGCATTTGCCTGGGATGGAATCGCTCCTGCCTATGGTTATGATTTGAAGGACCGTGAGGAGCGTCGCTATAATTTTTATACCGATCCTGCCTATAACGGTGGATTCGATTCAGCCAATAAGGATGTCTTTACACAATGGATTGCTTCACTGAAACACCTTCAAAGGCTGGGGACCGGTTTTTGGAGTACCACAATTTATTATGTGAATGGCGATGGTTATTACGAACAGTACAAGGGTGAAGATAATCAGGATGACCTGTATGATTTTTTGCGCTTGTATAATTTGTTAACCGTCGCAGACACTGGGTCCGTGAATTCTGCGGAAATCATTCGCAGGAAATGGCTGGACAATGCGTACACCGGCGTAATCAGCCAGTACACATTGAAAATTGGCGATTTTACTAGTGCCACAGGATTTAATTACCGGGATTATGGTTCGCGTCATTATGGTCAGGTTTATGAAGGACTCTCGCCTGGCATCTCGTCGGTGAAAAAACTCCGCTATTACGATGATCGAACCTGGAAAAAGAGTTATTCACTCTTCCAGCAAAATATCTATGCGTTTAATGATTATCTGAATACCCAGGTTAATCTGCGCCTGCATGGGCACCGCTATACGCTGGATCAGGGGATATTGGGCGCCTTCGATGGGAGTCATGACTTTCAACTAAAATATGACTTCTTTGACTGGCAGGCGGGATTCCATTTTCAACTCTCAAGGCACTTTGGTGGGTACGCAAGTGTCTCCACCAACCAGCGAGAGCCCTCCGATAGTGACATTTTTGAGCATGATGAACCGGATACGCCACCGGCTGTTTCCGTCCAACCAGGTAGCGAGTATGCCACACCTCTGGTTGAACCTGAGCAGGTGATTGATTACGAATTAGGCTTAGAGTGGTCCGGGCCTGGTAATTCACTTAAGGCAAGTCTGTATTGGATGGATTTTAAGAATGAATTGATTCCCGTGGATTATCGTTACCGCGAAGGGTCAGATCAAATCCTGCATGCCAATGCCACGGGTACCATTCATCGAGGAATCGAACTCAGTACACAGATGACATTACCCTTGGGGCTGTCGCTCTCCGGAAATGCCACGCTAAGTGACAATTATTTCAAAGCGTTCAGGGCAGATTCTCTGGGCTGGGGCGGCTGGGGTGGTATCGCCGATTACAGCGATAAGAAAATTCCCGGGTCACCAGCGACCATGTTGAACCTGAAATTGAAAGAACAATTTCCCCGTGGTACTGTTTGGCTGGCTTCCCGAACTGTAGGCAAACAGTATATTGATTTTATGAACCGAGATGAAGCTGCAATTCCGGGCTATACCGTTTTTAATGCAGGATTGAGTTATACTATTCAGGTTCCTCTAGGTGCCGAATATCCGCTAACAGTTGCGATTTGGGTGAATAATCTGACGGATGAATTGTACGAGACCTTTGGTTACAATTATTTCAACTCACCTGATGAGCGCGTTGATGTTTACTGGCCTGCTGCCACACGAAACTGGTTCGCTGAAGTGTCGATTCAGCTTTAAAAGAGATTTTAATCAATCATCAGTAGCGGGGGAAATCAACAATGAGACCACCCCGGTTCGGTTTAACATGCGTTTCGTCAGATAACTCTGTCACGAGGGTGATTAAGTAAACAAAACGCTCGGGAGCTCCGGTCGTTTTACCATGATTCCATCGGTTATTGATACTTGAAGTATGGAGATGGTTACCGATTTTGATTCTCGTTAATCAGATTACGCTTACACTCACATAGGTATGTAAAATGCATTCCCATTTGAAGCGGGTAGATTCCGGTTATATTTGCGGCGATGCATAACAAGAACATTCGTAATTTTTGTATTATTGCCCATATCGACCATGGGAAATCTACGCTGGCGGATCGCCTTCTGGAAGTGACCCATACGGTGGAAGGGAAGGCGATGAAAGCCCAGGTGCTGGATTCTATGGACCTGGAGCGGGAGCGGGGGATTACGATTAAATCCCATCCCATTCAAATGAAATACAAGGCTAAGGATAGCCAGGAATACACACTCAATCTGATTGACACGCCGGGTCATGTGGATTTCACATACGAAGTGTCTCGCAGTTTGGCAGCGTGTGAGGGCGCCCTGCTATTGGTGGATGCGGCACAGGGGATTGAAGCCCAAACGGTGAGCAATACGATGCTGGCCCTGGATAGTAATCTGGAAATTATTCCCGTTATAAATAAAATCGATCTACCCGCAGCCCAGCCGGAGCATGTTAAAGCCCAACTGGTGGATTTACTGGGTGTGGATGAGGATGATATCATCCTGACCAGTGCCAAATCGGGCGTGGGGGTGGAGGAAATTCTGGAAACGGTAGTTGCCAGGGTTCCTGAGCCTGATTACGACGCGGACAAGCCTTTGCGAGCGCTGATTTTTGACAGCACATACGACGCGTTTCGCGGTGCTATCGCCTATGTTCGTATTATGGAGGGCACAGTAACAGTCGGGGAAAAAATTAAGTTTTTCGCCCACCACGAAGAGTATGAAGTAACGGAAGTTGGCCATTTTCAGCTTACCCGTATTCCCACTAAAACGCTCCAGGCCGGAGATGTGGGATATATCATCGGCAGTATCAAAGATATTGGAGATGTGAAGGTCGGCGACACCATTACCACCGTGAAAAACGCTTCACCCTCGCCATTACCGGGGTACCGGGAGGTGAAGCCCATGGTCTTTTCAGGTATTTTCCCCATTGATGCGGATGATTATGAGGATTTAAGGCTTTCTCTTGAAAAATTACAGCTCAACGATGCCGCCTTAAAATGGGAGCCGGAAACATCCACCGCGCTGGGGTTTGGCTTCCGGGTCGGCTACCTGGGGTTGTTGCACATGGAAATTGTGCAGGAACGTCTGGAGCGGGAATTCAATCTGAATCTCATCACCACCCAGCCCAATGTGGAATTTCGGGTTACGCTTAAAAATGGTGAAAAAATACTGGTAGATAAACCCAGCGATCTACCTCAGGTTGGGGATATTGAGAAAATTGAAGAGCCTTATGTGGCGGCCGAGATCATCACGCCCACTGAATATATAGGGAATTTGATGAAGCTGGTCATTGACAAGCGAGGTGTTTACAAGACGACCCATTACTTGGACACAACCAAGGTTCAATTACACTTCGACATCCCGTTAAGTGAAATTATTTTTGATTTTTACGACAAATTGAAGTCCACTTCCCGTGGTTACGCTTCTTTTGATTATGATCCCATCGGATTCCGCGATGGTGATTTGGTACGCCTGGATATTCTGATTCAGCAGGAGAAAGTGGACGCCCTCTCCATGATTGTTCACCGGGACAGGGCTTATGATCAGGGACGCCGGCTTTGTGCAAAATTGAAAGAATTAATTCCTCGTCAGTTATATGATGTGCCTATACAGGGTGCAATTGGTACGAAAATTATCAGCCGCGAAACTGTGAAGGCATTGCGGAAAAATGTAACCGCCAAGTGTTACGGCGGCGATATATCCCGTAAACGCAAATTGCTGGAAAAGCAAAAGGAGGGGAAAAAGCGCATGAAACAAATCGGCACAGTGGAAATTCCCCAGGAAGCATTTCTGGCAGTCCTGAAACTGGACGATTAATCCACTTTATTTACGCTATTCATTGAAATGATTCTCCCGGGCTGGCGAACTTATCACAAGGAATCGCAGAGCTTTTACTACAGTCTTTTTCTGATTCTACCCCTGATGGTTGTTTATGAGGCGGGGACGATCTGGCTTTTTTCCAATCAACCTTACGAATTGCGAAATGCCGCCGATGCTCTTTTGCGATTCATCCTGGAGCAAATCGGTGCGCAGCCGGGGTACTACTTCTCGATCATTTTTGCATCAGCACTGGTTATAACGCTGGGGTTGGGTGTCTGGCGGGAAGAAAGACGCTACCATCTGAATTCTGTCATTTTTCCCATGATGTTGGTGGAGAGCCTGATTTGGGGAATGGGACTGTATCTCATTTTGCAGCAAATGGCACAATTGGTACTGGGGATGACCGCTACCCGCGGCTGGTTGGTTCAAGTAAATCTGGCGGTGGGGGCAGGCTTATATGAGGAGATGATATTCCGGGTCATTCTTATCGCGGTGTTGGGATTCATTTTCCAAAGCGGATTTCGCTGGAAATATTCCGCATCTGGCTGGGCAAGTCTTTTGGGAGCGGCCGTTATTTTTGCAGGATTTCATCTTTTTACAGAAACATTCGTTTGGAGCGTGTTTATCCAGCGTTTCACCGGAGGCGTGCTTCTGGGGATTCTTTATTTGAAACGGGGATATGGAATCACGGTTTACAGCCATATTTTTTACAATTTGATGATTCTCTTTTTACCCTGAATTTTTCTGAATCCTTCTAATTCAAGACGATTTATTTGTATATTCATACCATGCAATTCATTGAACAATTTCGATCAGCGCGGGTGGCAGGAACATTTTATCCCGATAATCCTCGTGTCATTCAGAAAATGTTTCATCAATGGGATGCCAACGCACATCCCGCACCAAATACCGGTAAATTACGGGCATTAATCGCCCCGCATGCCGGCTACATTTATTCCGGCCCCATTGCCCATAGCGGGTATCATTTGATCAGGCAGGGTGAGTTTGATACTGTGGTTCTTATCGGACCATCACACTTCGATGGGTTTGAGGGAGTGTCCGTTTATCCCGGGCAGGGCTACTCAACACCCTTGGGGGACATCTCAATCAATACAAAAATGGTGGAAGTGCTAACGGGCTCAAATCTGGTTGAAGCAAGCAAATTGGGACATGGTCAGGAGCACGGGTTGGAAGTTCAGTTACCATTCCTGCAGTATTTTTTAGGGAATGAATTTCAATTGGTGCCACTGGTGATGGGAGAGCAGACCCTCTCGCTGGCGCAACAACTTGCTGAAATCCTCAAACCACTAATAAATGAACGCGTATTATTGGTCGCCAGCTCGGATCTATCGCACTATCATGCTTATCAAAACGCGAATGTGCTGGATCAGAAATTTACCACTGTGCTGACTACTGGTGATACTTCGCGGCTCTGGGAGGGTATCCGGACCCGGGAATTTGAGGCGTGTGGGTATGGTCCAGTGATGACCATTTTAGAGGTAACTGCTGATTTGCCGGGCAAGCGGGAAATCTGCATTCTTGATCGTCGGAATTCCGGTGATACGGCCGGTGACCGTAATCAGGTGGTAGGATATCTGTCAGCTGGGATTTTCGTGCATTGAAATTCGAAATAAGTACCACAGAAAAGAAATTTCTCCTGGACCTGGCGCGTCGGACACTGCAAGCGCATTTGACTCATCGTGACATTCCGCGATGGCAGGATACGGAAGCATTGGTGCGCCTGTCACACGTGCACACGGGAGCATTTGTCACGCTGAACCAAGACGGAAAATTGCGAGGTTGTATCGGTTTTACAGCGAGTGACGATCCCCTGCCTGCCGTTATTCAGGAAGCCGCTATTTCTGCTGCCGAGAGGGACCCCCGTTTTCCGCCGGTGACTGCACAGAAATTACCCGATTTAACAATAGAAATATCTGTACTTACACAGCCGGAGATGGTGCCGGATATTGACTTAATCGAACTCGGCCGTCACGGACTTATCGTTGAGAAGGATTGGCATCGAGGATTATTGCTACCGCAGGTGCCGGTAGAATGGGGCTGGAGCCGGGAAGAATTTTTGGGTTACACATGTGAAAAAGCGGGTCTGGATAAAACCGCCTGGCAGGATTCGGATACCAGAATATACTGGTTCGAAGCCATCGTATTTCATGAGAAATCCCGGTAGAAAACCAGCTGTCATCAAACCAATTGAGAAAGAAATGATTTATTCCGAAAGGGTCGGCCAGAAACCTTAATGGGAACCAGTCACAATCTCCGGCGTCCATAGGGCATTATCACAGGCTGGAATGTTCATGTGTAAAAAGCTACCCACTATTTTATTCACCCTGCTGTTGTCGGTGACGGTATTTTCGCAATCAAATCAAAATATTACCCAAATCATACATCTGGAAACTGACCAATACTTTACCCGCTCTGCTACGCGAATTGCGATATGGAATAAACCGGGTGAATGGGATCAACCGGGCATCAAACCGGTCGCAGAATTACGCGTTAAACCTGAGGATATTATCGTCCAACGCGGATTATCCATCTACCGCTATCAGCCAGACAGACAGGTAATTACGACTTATGATAAAAGGATAAATGCACTTGAAACCATTCCCCTGAGTGCGCTCAAAATCTACGGTGTGATTGCAGCCTGGAATGTGAGTGAATGGGGGGATTTTTGGTTCATTACCAGTGACGGCGATGGAATCATTGTGCCTACCAATGGTACTTCCAACATTCCCTTCCGGTTACCAGAGGTCGGACGTCCAGATAATATTGTAGCGATTCCCGGTAGTATGGTGGTTATTTCTGAGGTCCAAATCACGATATATGATCTTTTTGGGAACCGACTTTTCACCTTTTCAAAACCATCGATTTCGGCAGATTATGCGGGATTTACCCGCCAAACCATGATATTTAAACAGGTATCGCCAAGCCGACTCATCGCGATTGACCTTCGTCCGGGTAGTCCACGCGAATTTCAACTACCGGATAGCAGCGCCATCGTTATTTCGGACGACAAATCCAACACGGTTAGGATTTGGTCACCCGCGGCTGGACATTCAGTACTCACCCCAATTCAAGACACGAAGTGACTTTTCGCGTCCACACAATTCTGTTACTGATTCTGGGCGTGCTTGGTGCGCGCGGTCAGGATTCCTTAAGCACGAAAATTCTGACAGAGCCTGTCCAATTGGGGACGGATAGTTTGATAATTTTTGCCGGAACCGATTCTGCCATTGCCATTCCCCGGAAGGGCGGATTTGAATTACCCTTCTACACACCTGAATCTGAAATGGACAGCACGCAGCGAGCTCCCGTTTCGGGGATATTACAGCCAGAGAACCAAAATTTAGCAGCACACGGTTACATAACCCGCGGATTGCAGTTGGGATCGGCTCAGGGTCTATCCCTACAATCCAGCATGCATCTGCGATTAAATGGCTCATTGGGTACGGGAATTAAAGTTTCCGGTGTCTTAACGGATCAGAACTCTCCCTTACAACCCTTGGGTAACTCGCAGACACTCAGTGAACTGGATAAAGTTTACATCAAATTGGAGAGCGAAAATTTAGTCAGCCAGATCGGTGATATTGAATTGGGTGAGTTTGAAAATGGCGGGTTTGCCAGGTTCCAGAGAAAGACAAACGGGTTATGGGTAGCGGGGCGACAAGGGAAATGGCACTCTTACATGGGCGGTGGTTTTTCATACGGTACCTATCATCGCCAGAGCTTCCAGGGGCAGGACGGAAAACAGGGTCCCTATGTCCTAAAGGGGCAAAATGGCGAGCACTTTATCCTGATTTTGGCGGGCACGGAAACAGTATGGCTCGATGGGGAGGTGATGACCCGTGGTGAGAATGCAGATTATATAATTGATTACAATAGCGCTGAAATCAATTTCACCGGTCAACACATGATTTCCAGTCAGAACCGAATTGTGGTGGAATTTGAATATGCTGCTGATGCTTACCTGGCCGATTACAGTTTTGGTAAACAGTTATTAAAAATGAATGTGGGTTACGGTGACACCACCCAGCAATGGTTCTGGCAAATATCTGGTAACCTCATCCAGGATGATGCCCGCAATCCGCTGGGAACTGTGAGTGTTGATGCGCTCCGGGAGGTTTTGGACGATTACGCAGATGTCTCCGGACCAATTTGGACGAGTACAATCAAAGCTGATTCTGCCGGTGCCTATCTGCTCAGCCCAGATAGTATTCTGACGTATGTAGGGAGTGGGGCAGGATTGTATTCGGCAACATTTACATTTATGGGTGCCGGGCGTGGTGAATATGAAAAGGTGCAGGATATTACAGGGGTCGTTTATTACCAATACGCACCATTGACGGGTGCCTATACGCCTCGGCGTGCATACCGCGCACCGCAACAGCACACCATGGCAAACGCACGCATTAATTACAATGGGAAATACCTGGATACTTGGTTTGATGGTGCGATGTCGGGTTTTAATGGAAATTCCTATGCGCTGCAGGAGCGACGGATTCGTCAGCCCGCCTGGCGAGGTGGTGCCCGGGTTAAAATTCCCCTGGGTGAGCAGGCTGTTGTTGAACTTGAACTCAACGATGAAAATCTGGGAAAAGACTTTCGCGTCTACGAATCGGTTCATAATGAGGAATTCTACCGCACCTGGCAAGTCCGCCCCCGTAGTACTGAGGAGGACCGGTATCAGCGTTTAACCCTGGGAGTCCAAAAATCAGATCGAATGAATGTGAATATCTCACTGGATGAATTCGACCGCGATAGTTTAAAAATAGCTTCTCGCACCAGTACCCAAGGGTTTTTGGGGACTTACGAAAAGTCTCAATTTCGCTGGACAGATGATTGGATAAGCTTTTCCAGTGAGCAAAGTTGGCAGCGACATGCCTGGGCTGGAAATTGGCACCCTGGGAAATGGCGGTTGAGTGGGAGCATCGAATCTGAATCAGGTCGGCAGGATACATCATTTTTCAGGAACAACAACCATGTTTTAAATCGGGTGACCGCTGGTTATGCCTTCGGTGAGAATTCAACTGTGGACCTGACATTCCAGCGGCGGAATGAGTTGGCGCAGGATTCTGTGGCAGCACCGGTGTTTCTGGCTGTGAGAAATCAGGACTGGACGGTGTCACGGGATGATTACGGTATCCGGTTCACTCACCAACAAAATAGATGGATGAATGGAGAAATCAGCGTAGCCTATCGCCAACAGTACAATTCACCGAGCAATCCATCAGTATCACAAGGATTTATCCTGTCCAATGCTGATGTGCAGGGACAGTTATTCAAGGAAAAATTGCGCTATCAGACGAGCTTTGATCTGAATGAAGAGCGCATTCCCCGGTTCGAATATTATTACATCCCGGTGGATACGGGATATGGCAATTATAGCTACGATCCGGTGTATGGATACATTCCCACGCCCGGGGGACGCTGGCTCCAGCAACGCAGCTATACGGAAGTGGAGGAGCGGGTAAGGAGTCTGACCAGCCACAGCACCGCACGCTTTTCACATCAATTATCACAAAAAATGCCCGGCATTTTATCGGGTTTGCCGCTTAAAATATATTCCACATTAAATGTGGAAAAGAAGACGCGCACCGATACGAGTTGGGTATTATTCGACCGGTTTACCAGCCTGTCAGAGATTCAAGTAAATCCTCATACTCTTTGGGAATCAGTGAGTTATCGTCTGCGCATATCCCGCAATGATAACAACCTTCATTATTATGGCGGCGAATCGTTTGAAGCGGTAGGACAGGAATTAGGGCTGGACTGGGTGGTGGCGAACAGGAAAATTTCCACTGCCTTCTCCAGTGAGCGCCAAAAACGATCCCTAAGCTACAACCCCATCCAGAACGAGGATTGGAACCGGTATGGTGTCAATCTTAACGTGCCACTCTCTGTAGGGCGTGACCAGGATTTTGAATCGTCGGTACTTTTCCAGCGAGCAGAGCAATCGGGGGTTTCAGCTGCTGATGATGCTTGGAAAATTTCACTGGCCCATCAATGGCATATTTTACGACGCGGACGGCTTGACCAAACCGCTGAGTTCGGAACCGTGCGTTCCCGCCAGAATAATCTTCCGTATGCCCTGTTCGAGGGCCGCCAGCCGGGAAAAAACTGGGAGTACCGGATTAATGCCAGTTACCGTTTTTCCAATACTTTTCAATTGCAGAGCAATTTCAGCCTAAGAAAACGGGGCACGCGGGGTGTGGAACAGTATTTCCGGATGGAGGGACGGGCCTATTTCTAAGGTGTCTCTCAGACTGCTGATGATAATGACCTTATTTGCCATTCCGGTAAATGCCGGGGATGGTTTGGTCCAGCTACGAATCATAGAAAGTGATAGCCTCACATTACAGGAGACACTCTCCCCGGCAGATATTTCATCATTCCTGGATAGTCTGGTGAACCATTCAGTCAAATCCGGCTATTTTCATGTAAAATGGGAGGTTTTAAGTTGGGATACGACAGTCGCTCCTCCGCTCATTATGGTAAAGCTGGTAAAGGGTCCAAGCGCTCAGATAGATGCAATCGAATTCCGGAAATTAGCGCAAACTGACCCCCATATTCTGACAAGGGAATTCTATTTTGGAATGGACTCAATTATTACCCCCAATGCAATTCCGTCTGCTGAAGCGCGTATCAATCAACTGGATCTGGTGACGCTGGAGCGGGTTGGAGTATTCAGGGACACACTTAAAGAGCGGAATATTCTGGTGTATAATGCCCGTGAAGCAACCACAATCCAGTTTGATGGTGTGGTTGGTGCGGAGCGCGATCCGGGCGCTGATTCTATCCGGTGGGTTGGGAGTTTTCATGTGGATATACCCAATGTAATGGGCACCGGACGCAGATTACGCTTGGATTGGGAGCGCAGTCGGGCGGATGCAGAAAAGTTTAATTTTACCTACACAGAACCCTGGATACTGAATTTTCCGGTAAACGGCACACTTGGTTTTTGGCGTGAGGTGGTGAATGGTAACTATATCACTCAGCGATTCACGCTGAATATTGACTGGCGGGTGAGTTCGTGGCAGAGCGTTCGTGCGGTATATGAACGGCTGCGAAATACGCTCACATTCACTGGTCAAACGGTTGATGAGAATTGGCGGGATGTGCTACGAAATTCTCTGGGACTGGGTTTTACATATTCACCACCGGATAAAAAAGGGGCGCCATATTTTGCCATTAACACCCTGTATAAAATGGAATTAGCCCAGGGGAATGATGCGGTAAAAGCTCTCTCGGTTCGCACCATTGGGCGTGTACCGCTTATTAAATCTTGCCACTATACCAGCCGTTTGGCGTTTTCCCATTACCAACAGGGTGATGTAGAGACGGATCCGTCATTGCTCCAGCCACTTGGTGGGAGTCGCTCCGTGAGAGGCTATTTTGAGGACCAATATCGGG
Organism: Fidelibacterota bacterium; assembly: GCA_021734045.1. Taxonomy (GTDB): domain Bacteria; phylum Fidelibacterota; class UBA8477; order UBA8477; family UBA8477; genus UBA8477. The sequence goes on along the minus strand of JAIPJR010000037.1, from coordinate 11,793 downwards.
GCGTTACAACCACTGCGTTACAAAATGATTTGGCAATTGATATAGGAAAAAATTCAAGGATGTTTATCTTCAATGACTATGGCTGGCTCACCTCATCCAATAACACGCAGACCATGATAGGGTACGGCTTTGGCGCCCGTGTCGTTACGAATATTGGACCTTTGGTCATCTCTTTGGGCAAGAACCCCGCGCTCACGTGGCGTAATGCGCTTATTCACATTCAACTCACTGGAATAGACCGACGATGGATAGAGAATTAATCCGTAAAAAAATTCTGGATTATCTAAAGAAAAACGCCAACCGGGCGTATAAGCAGCGTACTCTTTTTAAGCATTTAAAATTACGCGAACCGGATTATGGCTTATTCAAATCCGTCATAGGGCAATTATTTCAGGAGGGACGTATCCAAAAGACCGGTCGTCATCAGTTTGGCATGCGACCGAAGCAGGAGACTATCACCGGCGCGTTATCGGTAACCAGTCGCGGATTCGGATTCATTGAGACACCCGGGAGCGAGGACATATTTGTCAGTGCGCGGAATCTATATTTGGCATTAGACGGAGATGTGGTAAGAGCCGAGGTGCTGGCTGGCAAATCAGGGGAGAATCGTGAAGGTCGGATCGTGGAGGTTATTCGACGCAACCGGACAGAATTCGTGGGTATTTATACCATGGATCGTTTTGGTTGTTGGGTGACACCGGAAGATAAATCATTCCACCGCCGATTTCTGATTCCCTACGACAATACCCGCGATGCTCAAGAAGGGCAATTGGTGGTGGTGGAGCTGGTTTCCTGGGAGTCTCCGGATCTGGAACCAGTCGGTCATGTTCGCGAAGTATTGGGCACACCGGGTGATCCGGGGCTGGATGCAGTATCGATAATCCGCACATTCAATCTGCCGGTGAAATGGACCAAAGCCGCAATCGCTCAAGCTAAATCGTTCAGTGAGAAGTCGATTCAGGAAGAGCTTCAACAGCGAATCGACATGCGTCATGTGGAATGTTTTACCATTGATCCGGCAACAGCGGCTGATTTTGATGACGCCGTGAGTGTGGAAAAATTAAAAAATGGCTGGCGTCTCGGGGTTTTTATCGCGGATGTATCCCACTATGTGACCCCGGGAAGTCCCATAGACCGGGGTGCCCGGGAGCGTGGGACCAGTGTGTACTTGGTCGACCGTGCGATTCACATGTTACCGGAGGAGCTTGCTGGCGATCTATGTTCTTTGAAACCGGACACTGACAGGCTCGCCATGGCGTGTGTAATGGATTTGGATGAAAAAGGAGAGGTAAGAAAATACAGTATAGAACAAGTGGTGATTCGGTCCCGGAAGCGCTATACCTATACGGCTGTGCATCAAATTCTCAGTGGTGAGGTTACGGATGAATATAGTTCTGTGCTACAGGAGATGAATCAACTATGGCGTATCCTTCACAAAAAACGCAAAGCGCTGGGGTCTGTGGATATTGATTTGCCTGAGGCAAAATTCGAGCTGGATGAACGCGGTTTTCCCGTGGAGATAAAAGCTTCTGAGCGCCTGGACAGTCATCGGCTGGTGGAGGAGTTCATGCTTCTGGCGAATCAAACAGTCGCAACTCATATTGAAAATATGCGCCAGGTGCCGCCACCGTTCATATTTCGAGTCCATGATCCCCCGCAGGATGAGGATTTGAATCGTTTCAGGGAAATTCTCACCCGGGTCGGCATTCGTTACCAATTGGGTCACACGGTGCGTTCTATGGACTTTCAAAAGGTGGTGGAATTGGTAAGGGAAAGTCCTTATCGACACTTCATTGAAAAGGTGGCCTTGCGCTCTATGACCAAAGCCATTTACACCACCCAAAACCGCGGTCATTTTGGTCTGGCGTTTCAAAATTATACCCATTTTACCTCACCCATCCGACGCTACCCTGATTTGATGGTTCATCGCTTGTTAAAACGCTATGCGTCACCCGATGCCTTGAAAAATGCGCCCCAGGTTACGGCCCTGGAGAAGGTGGCAAAACATTGTTCAGCCCGGGAGCGGGTGGCTGTGGAAGCGGAGCGGGAACACATCAAAATCAAGCAGCTGCAGTATTTGAGCAAACGGGTAGGCGAGACTCATAAGGGTATTATTTCCGGCGTCATGCATTTCGGTCTGTTCATTGAGTTGGCGGATACCTTCGTGGAGGGTCTGGTACACATCCGGACGCTGGATGAGGATTGGTATGAATTCAAGGAGAATGAGTTTGCACTGGTGGGACGACGAACCCGAAAGCGTTTTCAGTTGGGCGATCCGGTAACCATTCGGGTTGCTGCCGTGTCCGTGGAGGAACGCATGGCTGATTTTGAGCTTTTGGAGCATGCTGAGCAATCACATCAAAAGCAGCAGCCAGCCCGCGATGACCGTGAAAGGCGGGGTCGCAGACGGGGCCGATCCACAAAGAACAGGGGGAGATAAAATGCTTTTGAATCGTATCGCCATATCCCTGCTGGCAATTTTTATTATTACCGGGTGTGCTACCAGGCGACAGCAACCAGCCGAAGGTAGTGATTATGAAATCATTGTGGTGGCTGACGAATCCAATTGGGAAATCGCTCGTCCCTACCTGGAAGAGACATTTGAAAAAGTCATTTATACACCGCAGGTGGAGACATTTTACCAGTTAAGATGGGTGCAACCGGAAGATTTTGAGAAGTTCAGATTGCATAAAAACCTTATCCTCATAAGTCAATTGGAAGTAAGCAGTCTGTTAACGCCGGTTTTAAAAACGATGTTACCGGACACCACTTTAAATGGCATTCGCAATGCTTCCCGGCGCTTTTACAGCCGGCGAAATGCTTACGCAGACGGTCAGACGCTCATGATAATCCTGGGGAAGTCTGACGGTGATTTGCAGGCACGGATTCGTCTAAACCGACAGGATCTGTTCGACATGATGGACCAGCAGACCCAAAAGCGGTTGACACAATTTATCTATCGTATCGGTGAACAGACCGAATTGGCGGATGACTATTTTCACCAGTACGGCTGGTACCTGCGTATCATGCATGATTATGTGGAAATCAGGAACGCACCGGACAGACAGTTTGTCTGGCTGGGTCGAGATTTTCCCTTCCGGTGGATTGTGGTTCACTGGATGGATGCACCGGAATCTTTCGAGCTTCAGGCAATTGGTGAGGAGCTAATAAAGAAGGTTTATGGCACGCTTATTCCGGATGTATGGATTACGGAAAAATATTTTTCCAATCAGGAGACCTGGCTAAACAGTCATAGTGCAGTTGAGTTCCGCGGCTTGTGGGAACATAAAACTGAGATAAAGGGTGGCCCCTTCATCGCGTACACATTTTACGCACCAGAGCAGGATATAGTATTCGTTCTGACGGGCATAGTCTGGGCGCCGGACAGGGAGAAATTACCTTATATTCGTCAAATTGAAATGATGGTAAAAACCTTTGGTTTTGCGCGTCCGGAGTTGGATTAATTGCGGTGTATTCCCGTTGGCATTTATTGCTTTAGGCAACTATACTAAAAGCGACTGACAACGCGATAATCCAAATCAGAACATCAGGAAAGATTTCAAATAATTGTCAAAAATAATCATACTTGGAGCACACGGCCTGCTGGGGCAGAACCTGGTAAGACAACTGTCCAAATCTTATAACATTTATGGATTTGGTATTGAGCCGGCCGGACAATTCGCCATCGATAGGGTGATGGAATATGATAGGTGTGATATAACAGATATTGACCAACTCAAATCGATTAAAATGAACGCAGACTGTGCCGCGGTGATTAATGCAGCTGCCTACACCAATGTGGATGGTGCCGAGGATAACCCGGAATTGGCGTATAAACTCAATCGCGACGCGATACAGAATCTCCTTGAAGTCATGCCGGATGATGTTCCATTGGTGCATGTTTCTACTGATTATATTTTCAATGGCAGCGCCGGGCCATACCGGGAGGCCGATCCTATTGATCCGCAAGGTGTTTACGCCCAATCAAAATGGGCTGGAGAAAAACTGCTGCTGGACTCAGGCCATCCAACCATTGTTATCCGCCCTAATGTTCTTTACGGGAATGGCGAGAGGCTGACCAGCAGTTTCGTTGCCTGGCTGGTTGGTGAATTAAGCGCTGGACGGCAGGTGAATATCGTTGACGACCAGTTTAACAATCCCACCTATGCGAAGCGATTGGCGGAGGTCACCGATCTGCTCATTTCGAAGCGCGCTTTGGGAACGTGGCACTTCGGGAGCCGTGAGGTGGTGAGTCGCTACACTTTTGCGTTAAAAATTGCCGATGTGTTTATGCTGGATGCGACATTAATCCGGCCCATTTCCACCACAAAGTTGGGGCAGCGGGCACCTCGCCCCATGAAAAGTGGCTTGGTCTGTGATAAGTTGGCAGGTGAACTGAATTACAGCATTTTACCGATACATGCAGAGTTAGAAATGCTAAGAGAGGAAATGTATGCCAGGTAATCTCACCATTATTCCCACGTACAACGAAAAAGAGAACATCTTGAAGGTTGTTGACCGCATTCTCCAGTTGCCAGTAGAAACGGATATTCTCATCATAGATGACAATTCTCCGGATGGAACGGCTGACTTGGTGCGCGAAGCTCAACGGGACCACCACCAAATCAAGTTAATGGAACGCCCCGGAAAACTGGGACTGGGTACGGCTTATGTTGCCGGATTCAAATATGCCATTGCGCATAGCTATGATACGGTCGTACAGATGGACGGGGACTTTTCTCATGACCCCACTGAACTGGTCAATTTTCTCAGGGAGATTGAATCGTATGATCTGGTTATTGGGTCACGGTATATCCAGGGGATTAGCGTGATTAACTGGCCCTTGTCACGGTTGATGCTCAGCTATTTTGCCAGCGTGTATATCCGGGTGATTACAGGAATGCCCGTGCGCGACGGCACCGGTGGTTTTAAGTGCTGGCGGGTGGATTTTCTGAAAGAGCTTAATCTGGATACGGTGCGGAGTAACGGGTACTCCTTTCAGGTGGAAATGAATTTCCGCGCCTGGCGTAAACGGCCGGAAAAGGTAAAGGAAATCCCCATTATTTTTGTGGACCGGACGGTGGGGCAGAGCAAAATGTCCCGGGCGATTGTGTACGAGGCTATTTACCGGGTCTGGCAACTACGGCTCCAGGCTCTGTTTGGGAAATTGTAGTTCTACAGCCAGCCGGCAACCTACCTATGCAACTCACCATCATCATTGTTAATTACAATGTAAAAGCCTTCCTACAGCAGGCGCTACACAGTCTGTACAACAGCCTTACTGGAATATCGGCTGAAATTATTGTGGTGGATAATAACTCTGTGGATGGCAGTCTGCAGATGTTGGCCAGTACATTTCCGGATGTGAAAGTAATTTCCAATGACAAAAATTTGGGGTTCGCGAAAGCGAATAACCAAGCGTTGAAAATCTCCCGTGGGCAGTATGTGTGGTTGTTGAATCCGGATACGCTGGTACAGGAAGATACACCGGCCAAATTGATTGCGTACATGGAGACGCATCCCAAAGTGGGTTTGTGTGGCTGTAAGATCCTCAATGCCGACGGCAGTTTGCAGTTAGCCTGCAGGCGGAAATTTCCCACACCCTGGGTTTCATTTACCAAGCTTTCCGATTTGGCGAAGCTCTTCCCCAAATCCAAACTCTTCGGTCAATACAACCTTACCTATCTGGATCCGGATGAGGAAACGGTAGTGGATGCGGTGAGTGGCAGTTGCATGTTCGCCCGTCGGGACGCAGTGGATGCTGTAGGATTCCTGGACGAGGATTTTTTCATGTACGGGGAGGATTTGGATTGGGCTTACCGTTTCCATGCGGCTGATTGGGAGGTGCGTTACACACCCATTACCAGCATCGTGCATTACAAGGGCGAATCCAGTAAATACGCCGGATGGGACGCACTGGGGAATTTTTATCGTGCCATGGATATTTTTGCACGGAAGCATTTTAGGGGACTGTTTTGGCGGCCGCTTCACTGGATGCTGCGTCTGGGAATATTTGTGCGATATATGGGGTCTGTGATTGGGCGTTTTAGTCAGGATGCCTGGCCGGTTGTGGTAGATGTAGTAGGTATCTTAGGTATGATGGCATTGAGTATTCTGGTTAAGTTTTACAAGCAGGATGCGTTCACGGCCTATGTCATCATTGCCAGTGTGTATTTGCTTGTCTGGCTGCTCTCTTTCCGGTCGGTGGGACTTTATAATCGTTACCGGTATTCCATTAGTCGGGCGATTGTGGCAGTGGGTCTGGGCTTTTTATTCAATGTCACACTAACTTTCTTTTTCAAACAATTTGCCTTCTCAAGGCAGGTTCTGATTCTGGTATTTGTGGGTATTATGATCTGGGTACCCGGGTGGCGAATTTTAGCTGGCCGGAGGACCCGAAGACGGGGGTCGTCGCCACTGGATTTTCGTAAGACACTTATCGTGGGTGACCTGGAAAATGCACGGCATATCTATTCCCGATTGAATACCCATCTGGAGTACGGCTACCAACCGGTGGGAATTGTGATGGAGAAACGGGGAACTGGTGAGGAAGACAGTAAGGTACTGGGTGATTTAAGTGATTTGCCGGATTTGATTTTAATTCACAATATCCGGGAGGTCATTTTTGCCTCTGAGCAGATTAATCTGAAGCAATTATTCCGCTACATTCCCCAGTTAGGCAAAATGGGTGTGAATTTTAGGCTTGTGCCCGGCAATTTAACCTTTATCATTGGTAAATCCTCGGTGGAAGATATCCGGGATATTCAGCTTGTTGACATGCGATTTGATTATTTTCGACCCTGGAATCGTGTGATGAAACGGCTTGGGGATTTAGCGCTCACACTGCTTCTTTCGCTTAGTTGGTGGCCGATTACAGCGATTCAGGCGAGATTGAAAAAATTCGATAAGCACTCAACCCTCTCCAGCGCTTTTTTATGGGATTCAGGAAAGCAGTGGGGGGTCGTAAAAGAGCGCCTGCCCATGCTCAGAGAGGTCTGGCAGGGTAAAATGAGTCTGGTGGGGGCACCAATTGATTTGACACTGGATAACGATATGGTGAAGCCCGGAATCGTATCGCTGGAGGATATTCGCCAGTCCAATCAATTAGAAGAAAATGAGAGGATAAAACTGCTAAACTATTATCTGCATAATCAATCGTTTCTTTTTGATTTAGAAATTTTACTGAAAGCAATATCAGGGCAATAATATGGCTAAAGCCGTTCTGGATTTTGAAAAACCGATTTTTGCGTTAGAACAAAAAATCCGTGAAATGGAAATCATGTCCACCCAGACCGAGGTGGATATGACACCGGAAATTGAAAAATTGAAGGAAAAACTCACGGAATTGGCGCATAAGACCAATAAAAACCTGACACGATGGCAGCGAGTGGAGCTTGCCCGGCATCCGGACCGCCCCCATTCAAAAGACTATATCGATCGTATTGCCACCCGGTGGACCGAATTACACGGGGATCGCCTTTTTCGTGATGATCACGCGATTCTCACCGGTCTGGCCATGATCGGTGACCAAAGGGTTGTGATTGTAGCCCAGGAGAAAGGGCGCTCAACGAAGGAAAAATTGTACCATAACTTTGGAATGCCCAATCCGGAAGGCTACCGTAAAGCCATGCGTACCATGCAAATGGCGGAGAAATTTCATCTGCCTGTCATTTCACTAATTGACACGCAAGGTGCCTATCCTGGCTTGGAAGCAGAAGAGCGGGGGCAGGCTGAGGCAATTGCCCGAAACCTGCTGATAATGAGCAAATTACGGGTTCCCATTATCTGCGTAGTCATTGGAGAAGGAGCATCAGGAGGCGCACTGGGGATTGGTGTGGGGGATAGGCTGCTCATGATGGAAAATACCTGGTATTCGGTGATTACACCAGAAGGCTGCGCCTCCATTTTGTACCGTGACGCCAATCAGAAGGAGAAAGCCGCTGAAGCCATGAAATTGAGTGCACAGGATTTATTGGACATGAAAATCGCAGATAAAATTATCCATGAACCATTAGGCGGGGCTCATCGGGATTATGATGCTGCTGCAAAATCCCTGGAAATAGTACTCACGGAAGAAATTAAAAAACTTGCTGTTCTGGATGAAGATGAACTGGTGAACACCCGCATCGAAAAGCTTAGTCGGATCGGCGTTTGGGAGGAATAGGAACTGATTTATGATTAAATATCGCACAAAATTTACGGTCGATGCTGCTGATACCGATGCCAATGACATTATGCATTATGCCAAATACCTGGATTGGTTTGAAATAGCCAGAAATGAATTAATGCGGAAAATTGGATTGCCCTTTGAACAACTTGAGGCTGAACAGGGTCTGATAATGCCCATTATTAAGATTTCAGTAAGCTATATAGCCGGGGCAAAAGCAGGACAGGAGTTGCAATGTGTCACCGAAATACGGGACATCTTGCATAATCGTTTCGAATTCTTTTATTCCATCCGGTTAGACGAGGACAAAGAGTCTGAAATCGTTGCCGGTAAGACCCGCCATATTTTTGCCAGTACCGGTGGAAAAACCACCAAGTTACCCCCGGATATGGAGACTGTCATCCGTGAACATTGGGGAAACGCATTTGAATAATGAGCTTCTTTACATACTCCAGACCATTGTCGGGCTTATACTGGTACTGGTGGCCTTCCGAATGGGACCCAATTGGCTCTATGGCTTAATAGCCGCTTTTATCATCCTCGCGAATATCTTTGTTACCAAAAGATTCGAGCTTTTCGGACTGGAAGCAACCGGTGGGAACGTGGTCTACGGTGCGATTTTTTTAATTACTGACCTTCTATCGGAATACTATGGAAAACCGGCCGCAAGGAAAGGTGTCCTTATCGGTTTTGCTGCGGTGATGATTTATCTGATAATGTCGCAGCTAATATTGCTCTACACACCCAGTGAAGGTGACGTGGGCGCGCCGGCCTTACAAACCATCTTTTCATTCGCGCCATCGATTGTATTGGGGAGCGTGGTTGCCTATTTCATTTCACAGCTTCATGATGTTTGGGCTTTTCATTATTGGAAGACATTGTTCAAAGGCAAGCACCTGTGGCTAAGAAATAATTTGTCAACCCTGGTAAGCCAGTTACTGGACTCGGTCACTTTCTCGGTCTTCGCCTTCCTGATTTTCCCCACCTGGTTTAAAACAGTTGAATTTATCCTGCCGATTGATGTGATATTTGAAATTATTATAACTACCTATCTTCTTAAAGTATTCGTGGCAGTAATCGACACGCCTTTTATTTACCTCAGTCGGCGGTTTAGCCCAGCTGATTTAGTAAAAGATTCTACGCTCTCAGTTTAAAACCAGCTGATAGCCAGCTGAATCTATTTTATCAATCACTAACAGTCAGGGCTTATCGCTCCGGAATAGGGGCGGGTCATTCGGGTAAATTCTACCGGGATATGCGGTTATAACCGAGCGTATTTATACTGGTTTATTGAAACCTAAACTTAATGATTAGTACACAAACCTGAGACACTCCCAAGGGCGTAAACCCGGTGTTTTTCAAGTCACGCGACTCAAAATTCAGTTTGAGCAGCAGTTGGTGATAAAAATCGATAGAACCCCCGTTTCACAAGCGTTTCGGCGGATATAGCAAAGCTTCTCTATTATACAATCGGCCCATTCAAACCTATCTCAATGAAAACATGTCTCAGAAACGATTTCCAACAATGAGGCAGCTAGTTATCCATATATTTTGTAAAAGCGTTGAATAATTCAAGGTTTCGTGTCTTTTGGCTTGGTTTAGTTTCTTGGTTTGAATTAACTTACCACTCGCAACAATTCTTTAATGCGGGGGGTCTTAGTGATAATAACGGTTCACCTTCCATCTCGGATTTACCGGGTGCTCAGACACTGGGCAGGATTCCTTACTCATACCGTCACATTTCTGGTTGCTGTTGCTTTTCTCTTTCTGTCACAGCAAGCTGCAGTTGCTGCGTCCGCTCCAATCCATAGCGCTTCTGAAGTTGATTATCCGCCATTTTGTATCGTGGAACCGGATGGGAGGGTCACCGGGTTTTCAAATGAACTACTCCGTGCAGCGCTCGCCGCAATGGACCGGGAAGTGACCTTCCGCACCGGCACCTGGCCGGAAGTCCGTACATGGTTAGCCCGGGGCGAAGTCCAAGCGCTGCCTCTGGTCGGTCGGACACCGGAACGGGAGGATATTTTTGATTTCACCTTTGCCTATATGTCGTTACACGGCGCGATTGTCGTCCGGGATACTACTATGGGCATTACGGATCTTCGCGATTTGCACGGGAAAATTGTCGGCGTCATGCAGGGCGACAATGCTGAGGAGTTTCTCCGCCGTGAGGATCGCGGCATTGCGATTCAAACCACTCCCACCTTCGAAATTGCGTTGCACAACCTCGCTTCCGGCCAGTATGATGCGGTCGTCATCCAACGATTGGTGGCAATCAGGCTCATCCAAGAAATGGGATTGTCAAATCTGCGGGTAATCGACAAGCCGGTGTCCGGCTTCCGGCAGGATTTCTGTTTTGCCGTTCAGGAGGGCGACCGGGAGACGCTGGCGCTGCTGAATGAAGGGCTGTCTCTTGTCATGGCGGACGGTACATACCGTCAACTTCACGCCAAATGGTTTGCGACGCTGCAACTGCCGGGTAACCGACCCATTATTGTTGGTGGTGACCACAATTTTCCTCCATTTGAATTTCTGGACGAACAGGGACATCCCACCGGATTTAATGTGGAATTGACCCGCGTTATTGCCCGGGAAATGAACCTGGATATCAAAATACGCCTGGGACCGTGGGCGGACATACGTCAGGCGTTGGCACATGGTGAAATTGACGTCATCCAGGGCATGTTTTATTCAGAAGCACGCGATAAAACGTTTGATTTTACCCCGGCGCACTCGGTCAATCACCAGGTTAGCGTGGTAAGGGAAGGCGACGCACCAGCTCCGGGAACGATTGACGACCTCGCTGACAAACAGATCGTGGTGCAGCGAGGCGATATTATGCACGACTTCGTTTTAGAGCATAACCTGAGTGATCAGGTCACAGCAGTGGAGACACAGGAAGAGGCGCTTTCCCGGCTTGCGAAGGGTGAATTTGACTGTGCCCTGGGCTCACGACTCACTGCTCTCTATTGGATTGACAAAAAGGGCTGGGAGAATCTCATCGTTGGTAGGGAATCATTTGTCTCTCGCGAATACGCATTTGCCGTTAATAATGACAATCGGGCGTTGTTGTCTATTTTCAGCGATGGTTTGCATGTGCTTAAAAACAGTGGGGAATTCCGTGACCTGATCGAAAAATGGTATGGTATATACGAACCACCGGATCGTTCCATAACACAGATATTGCGCACGATGGCGTTTATCATCGTTCCATTGCTCCTCATCGCCGGATTGGCATTTCTCTGGGTCTGGTCCCTCCGAAAACAGGTGGCAAGGCGGACAGAGGAGTTATGGAAGAGCGAGGAGAGTCTCCGGGTTGCTGCCAGAAATTTCAATGGTATTATCTATATTCTTGATATTGAATTACGATTCACGCTGTCCAAGGGGCAACGGTTGGATGTCCTCGGGTTGCAGGAAGATGATGTAGTTGGGAAAACCATATACGAATTTTACGATACGGATAACCCGGATCATCCCATGATAAAACATCATCTCCGCGCCCTGGAAGGGGAAGAAATAACTCTGGAATCCACCCACGGAGACACCACATTCTCGACCATTATTTCTCCGATGAAAACTGCCGATGGAGCAATCATTGGCGTCACCGGGCTAGCGCTGGACATCAC
>JAIPJR010000036.1 GCA_021734045.1 Fidelibacterota bacterium | reverse complement strand
GACAGAAATCATCACAGCTGGACACGACCTTCATCACTCTATTGATAGTGGCAACTCATGGCAAAGCTATCCTACCGGTATGAGCAGGCTATTCAGGGATGTTATGAAGGATCAGAACGGGATCATTTGGATGGTCAATCATTATGGCGAAATTGTGAGTACTGACTTGGTGACCGCTATTATTACTAATCCATTGTCAATGCCGCTGCAATACTCGCTTGAGCAGAATTACCCCAATCCCTTCAATCCCACGACAACCATTCAATATGATCTGCCCGAACCAGCCTTGGTAAGTTTGACCATCTTCAATCAGCTGGGTCAACCAATCCGAACTTTGGTGAACGGTGAAAAAGCAGCGGGGTATCAGGCCGTGGTTTGGGATGGTCAAAATAATGCTGGACAGCAAGTTGGGACGGGCATTTATTTCTACCAGATGCGGGCGGGTCAGTTCTCCCAAACCCGCAAGATGTTACTCCTGAAGTAGGGTGCCCCGCTTGAAAGACTCACCCGACTTCCAGGGAAGGGAAAAGGCATCCATGCAAGTGGGTGCCTTTCTTTTGTATACCCGGCAAAAAATCTGACTGATAACCATTGTTCGCGCTTGCTGAATGGTGTGTAGAGCAAATCTTTGCTGAACAAACCTCCCCAAATTCCAACCCCTCCGAATGCTTTGCACCCTTCCGGATAATTTTCACCTTCCTTCCGTCCGGCAAGGGTGTAATTTAGCCCCACATCCAACGCGCAATAATTTCGTAGGGAGCCCCAACCTGATTCTAAATGAGGAGAACCTGCATGTCACCCAAATTCCCGGTAAAAAAGAGTGTACTGATTACCCTGATTGCTCTAGCAAGCATCTTTGGGGTCAGTAGCTGTTCAACCACCCAACCCGTACCGGCCACACTGGTCATAACCAACGCCAACATCTGGACCGGGAATCCGGAACAACCCCGGGCGGAAGCACTGGCAGTGCGTGGCGATTCCATCATATTTGTGGGCGAGCAAACAGGTGTCGCTGCACTTACCGGCGAAGCGACACAGGTGGTTGACGCTCAAGGCGGGATGGTGACGCCGGGCTTCAATGACAGTCATTTGCACTTCATTGATGCCGGACTGGAATTGAGTTCGGTTCAACTCCGGGATGCCGCCACGCCGGCGGAATTCACGGAAAAACTCGCCGATTTTGTCCGCACAGTACCAGCCGGCACCTGGATCACCGGTGGCAATTGGGAACACAAACAGTGGGGCGGGGAACTGCCGGACCGGGCTTGGATTGATGCCGTTACGCCGGACCATCCCGTATGGGTGAGTCGGCTGGACGGGCACATGGCGTTGGCCAATTCCAAAGCGATAGCGTTGGCGGGCGTCGCCGCAGATGTTGCGGATGTGGCGGGCGGAACCATCGTGCGGGATGCCCAGGGACGCCTCACCGGTATTTTCAAGGACAATGCCATGGATCTCATCAACCACGCGATTCCGGCACCAACGGATGACCAACTGGATGGCGGGCTGGACGCGGCCATGGATTATGTCCTCTCGCGGGGTGTGACCTCGGTCCAACACATGGGCGGTTGGGGCGATGTGGCGGTTTTTGAACGGGCGCATCGGAATGACCGGCTGAAAGTTCGGATTTCCGCAGCTGTACCGCTCTCCACCTGGCAGGCGTTGGGTCAGCGCGTGTCTGAACAGGGTGTGGGTGATGAATGGCTACGGGTGGCCGGTCTGAAAGGGTTCGTGGACGGCAGTCTGGGATCGCACACCGCCGCGTTTTTACAACCCTACACCGATGTCCCCACGGATTCAGGCTTGCTGGTGAATACCGAGATGGATTTGTACCAATGGATTTCCGGCGCTGATTCGTTGGGATTACAGGTCATGGTGCACGCCATCGGCGATCGCGCCAATCGGGTGATTTTGGATATTTTTGAACGTGTTGCACAGGAAAATGGTCCCCGCGACCGACGCTTTCGGGTGGAGCATGCCCAGCACATTCACCCGTTGGACATTCCCCGGTTTGGTCAACTGGGCGTTATCGCCTCCATGCAGCCATACCATTGTATTGATGATGGTTGCTGGGCGGAACCGGTGATTGGTGCGGAGCGGAGCGCCACCACCTACGCGTTCCGGGACTTGCTGGACACGGGGGCCAGACTGGCGTTTGGCAGCGATTGGTTTGTGGCGCCGCCCACACCGTTGGAGGGGATTTATGCGGCTGTGACCCGGCGGACACTGGACGATAAACATCCGGATGGCTGGGTGCCGGCACAGAAAATATCGGTGGAAGAGGCGCTGCGGGCCTACACGGACCATGCTGCTTACGCAGAATTCATGGATGGAAAGAAGGGCGTGCTGGCGGTGGGAAAGTTGGCCGATATGGTTATTCTGGATGCTGATCTGACCCGCCTCTCGCCGGAAAAAATCAGGGATGCCCGGGTGCTGTACACAATTGTGGGTGGTAAAATCCTATACACCAACCCATTGATGACCAAATGACCTGATACCAAGTCTTGTTGAGTTAATTCCGCTTCGGCATTACCTTTCAGACGCAAATCCAGCGTCCCCAGGGGACCAAAGGGGGGTATCATGTTAAGTGACAGACTCGCTTCCTTTCTGGAACACCAGGCCGATCGTCTCACCGCCAGTTGGGTAGCCATGCTCAAAAGCAACCACAACACGCCATCCTACCATGACATTGAGGAAAATGACCTGGTGAACCGCATTCACAATGTGTATGAAAAACTGTCCATGTGGCTGGACTGGGAAATTTCCTCCGGTGAGGTGGCCCGATTTTTCATCACCTGTGGCGCGGAGCGGAAAACCGAAGAGACACCACTTTCCGAATCCATCTATGCTATCATTCTGGCGCGGCGGAATCTGTTTGACCACCTCATGGAGCAGTCCGTGATTCAGGATGCCCTGGATCTGCAGCGGCTCATCGAATTCAACAGCCGGGTCACCTACTTTTTCGATAAAGCGGTTTACTTTGTTATCAAGGGCTACGAAGGTTTTGAACCGGAAAAAGCCGAGCGTGAAGGATTGTTGGATCGCATCCTGCACGCGTTCAGCACCGGTGTCAGTCCATTGGCAAAACACTGAGAGCTTATCAAACGAGTCCGCAACGACTGTGGGTCATGCGGTAAAATGCCCAATCAATCAGAGGAATGACTTTTTATGAATGACATTATCTCCCGTCGCGATTTTGTAAAAGTAACGGCTTTAGGTACAGGCGGACTCCTGGTGGGGTGCTATGGCGGTAACCAGTTTGATGTGATTATTCGAAACGGCCGGATTGCTGATGGTCTGGGTGGTACACCTTTCCGTGCTGATGTGGGCATTCGAGGTGATCAAATAGCTGCGATTGGTGACCTCTCCGGTGCGAAAGCGAAGCAAGTCATCGATGCATCTGGTCGACTGGTAACACCGGGATTTATCGACATACACACCCACACTGATGTAGAGCTTCTGGTGAATCCGCACGGTGAGAGCAAAATCCGTCAGGGTGTGACCACGGAAGTTTCGGGAAATTGTGGCGCTTCACCATTTCCGCTCCTGGAAGCAGATCGGGTGAAAATGGCAGAGCGCTGGATGGAGCGCTATGGGGTGGCGGTGGAATGGCATGATCTGGATGGATTTTTCCATGCGCTGGAAAATAGAGGTATTGGATTGAATTATGCCACCTTCACCGGGCACGGTGATTTGCGCGCCTTTGGTGTGGGGCTGCATGACACAGCACCCACCCAAGAGCAGATGATAAAAATGGAGGGTGCCCTCGCTCGCTCAATGGAGCAGGGAAGCCTGGGACTTTCCACCGGTCTGGAATACGCACCGGGAAGTTATGCCACCACCGACGAGCTTATCAAATTGTCGCTCATGGTGGCCCGTTACGGCGGTGTGTACGCCACACACATGCGGAATGAAGACGATACGGTGGAAGCAGCCATCGCCGAAGCGGTGGAGATTTGCCGTCAGGCCGGAGTTTCCACACAGATTTCCCATTTGAAGGCGTGTAATAAAAATAACTGGCACAAGGTGGACGGGATGCTGGAACAGATTGATCGCTCCCGGGAGAATTTGCCGGTGGACGCGGATCGTTATCCCTACACGGCCTGGGGAACGGGTCTGACCTCCTTTTTGCCCCTGTGGGCGCGCCAGGGTGATACGGATGAGGTTTTGGAGCGGTTACGCAATCCGGAAACTGCGCAGAAAATCAAAGCCTACACGGAGAGTCGTGCCCAACGCATTGGCGGATGGGACCGGGTGTTGATCAGCTCCTGCAGTGGCGAGGACAACAAGCGTTTTCAAGGAAAATATGTTCTGCAATGTGCTGAAGAATCAGACCTGACGCCGGTGGATTTTGTTCAGGAGTTGCTGCTTTCTGCGCGTAATCGTGTGGGTGTGGTGGGCTTTGCCATGGACGAGGAGAATCTGGAAAAAGTATTGGCTGCGCCCTTCACCATGATCGGTTCCGACGGCAATGCGGTAGCGCCCTACGGGGTTCTGGGTGAAGGCGTGCCCCATCCGCGTTATTACGGAACATTCCCCCGGGTTCTGGGACATTATGCCAGAGATAAAAATGTTTACCCAATGGCTGAAGCGGTGAAGCGCATGACTTCCTTACCGGCGGAGAAACTGGGATTCCGGGATCGTGGTGTACTGAAGGA
Source organism: Fidelibacterota bacterium (assembly GCA_021734045.1). Classification (GTDB taxonomy): domain Bacteria; phylum Fidelibacterota; class UBA8477; order UBA8477; family UBA8477; genus UBA8477. The sequence continues at coordinate 23,916 of JAIPJR010000036.1, read as the reverse complement.
GGGAAAAAAGGCTGATGTGGTGATTTTGAATCCTGAAACAGTGATCGACAAGGCGGTGTACACCGATCCGCACCAATATCCGGTGGGGATTGAACATGTGCTGGTGAATGGTGTGGTGGTAATCAAGAATGGTGAGCATACCGGCGCGACACCGGGTCAAATTTTGCGGCATGGGAGGTGATGGGGGAGTGAAAGAAGGAAGAAGGAGGAAGGAAGAGGGAAGAAGGAAGAAGGAATTTGATTCGACACAGGGGCGTGTGGACTAAATTCACTTTAAACGAGATGGTTGATCCGGATAGATTTACCGCAAGTACTTACCGACAATTCAAGGAATCCTCAAATAAAACGACTGGAATAAATTTGGAGAACAAATTCGCATGAAATTCTCACCGTTGATCCTGACGCTGTTTCTGATTGGTTCACTGAACGCACAATGGTTCTCAAAATCAAAGCCGGTGGTTCTAAACCTCATGCCGGTTCCCCAACACATTGAACTGAAATCAGGGGCATTTCGCGTGACCGATGATTTTTCGTTGGGTGTTACGGGTCGGAGTCACGACCGGATTTACGGTGGTGCCGATCGCTTTCTGCAACGCTTATCCGGCCGAACCGTACTCTTTTTCGCCCAGGGATTTCTCAATGAGAAGACCACACCCACAGAGGGGAAACTGATTATCCGTGTGCAGCGCCCCGGTGAGGTGAAATTGGGTGAAGATGAGTCCTATGAACTCACCATTTCCAGCAAGGGTATTGTTCTGGAGGCCCATACCGACCTGGGGGCGCTCCATGGTTTGGAAACGCTGCTGCAACTCCTGAGCGTGGATGGAGACGGGTACTATTTTCCGGCAATTCAGATTAACGATCATCCCCAATATCCCTGGCGTGGATTACTCATTGATGTATGTCGGCATTGGCAACCCATGGCCGTTATCAAGCGCAATTTGGATGGCATGGCGGCAGTGAAATTGAATGTGCTCCATTTTCATCTATCGGAGGATCAGGGGTTTCGGGTGGAGAGCAAGGTATTTCCGGAACTGACGGAGAAGGGATCAGACGGCAATTATTTCACGCAAACCCAGATCCGTGAGATCATCCAGTATGCTGATGATCGTGGTATTCGTGTGGTCCCCGAATTTGACATGCCCGGACACACCACGGCACTGCTAACAGCACGCCCGGACCTGGCCAGCGGGCCGGGACCGTATGAAATTGAGCGCAAATTTGGCGTATTTGACCCCACGATTGATCCCACCCGGGAAAGTACTTATGTATTCATGGAAAAATTCTGGGGTGAGATGGCCGCGCTTTTTCCTGACGAATATATGCACATCGGTGGCGATGAGAATAATGGGAAGCAGTGGGACGCCAATCCGCGCATTCAGGCATTCATGGACAGCATGGACTTGGCGGACAATCATGCCCTGCAGCGCTATTTCAATACGCGGTTACTGGAAATTCTCACCCGGAATGGTAAAAAAATGATGGGGTGGGATGAGATATTCCAGCCAGATTTGCCCAAAAATATTGTGATTCAGTCCTGGCGGGGACGCAAGGCCTTGATTGACGCGGCCAGACAGGGTTACCAAGGCATTCTGTCCAATGGTTACTACATTGATTTGTGCTACCCAACCGACAACCATTACCTGAATTATCCTATCGCACCGGATGCGGATTTAACACCCGATGAACGCGCCCGGATCCTGGGCGGTGAGGCCACCATGTGGGCCGAATTGGTGACACCGGAGACCATTGACAGTCGGATCTGGCCGCGTACCGCGGCGATTGCCGAACGACTCTGGTCAGCGCCGGAGGTAAATGATGTGGATGATATGTACCGCCGGTTGGAGCTGGTGAGTTTTCAGTTGGAAGAATTAGGGCTGACCCATGAGAAAAACCATCCCATGCTGCTGCGCCGGTTGAGGAATCATCAGGACATCACAGCACTACAGACCCTGGTGGATGTGGTGGAGCCGGTGAAAGGGTACACCCGGCACCGTTTTGCTAAATACACATCATTTTCACCGCTAACTCATGTGGTGGATGCAGCCCGGCCTGATGCTGCGGTGGCGCGAAAATTTCGTAAGTTGGTGGACGCGTATTTAGCCAATCCGGTGGAAGGCATTACCCAAACCACCATTATTCAACACCTGGTTCGTTGGGAATCCAATCACGCCAAGTTAAAAACGACCATTGCCGGTTCACCGATCCTGAAAGAGGTGGAATCGCTGTCCGCTGATTTGAGTCGCGCTGCTACGGTAGGACGGGACGCTCTGGCCTATCTTGAATTGGGTGAAGCGCCGGATGACGTGTGGATTGCGTCCAGTGGTGTGATTCTGGAGAATGCGAAAAACCCCCGGGCAGCGATGGAGCTCATGGTCATCAGCGGCATTGAGCGGTTGCGGGAATTTGCAATTTCAATTAGACCTTAAATTAATCGGTGTTATAGTGGTAGGTGAGGATTTACCATACAAGCAGGTAAAAAGCTGCTTTTGTATGGTAAGTAATGATTGACTTTACCATATAGGATGTGTCATATTAACATTTGTATGGTAAGAGGAGCAGCATGAGTATCTACAGCGTTTTGAGTGAAGAACTGGAAAATTCCCGCAGGATGAAATCGGATTATGAGGCTGCGTTGCAGCGCTTACCGGTCGGTAGTCTGATAAAAAAGAAAATCAATGGACATGAATATTTTTACATTGTAAAACGCATTCAAGGCAAAGTTCAGTTTGAATACATCGGTAAAACTGTCTCCGATGAAACCAAATCCTTATATGCGGATGCCAAACAGAAGCGGGTACTTTATCGCAAACATTTATCACAGGTAAAGAAACAGATTAAATTTTTAGAAGGCGCGCTTCGTGGAAAATCAGCGTGATATTGTCCAGGAAGTACTTGAACGTTTTTATCATCATCAAATCTTACAGCATATGGTGCTGGTGGGAAGCTGGTGTATACCACTTTATCGAGATTATTACTTTGCCCACCCCAATATCTCACCCTTGCGTACCCGCGACATTGATTTTCTCCTCCCACGAAAATTTAAAAATATTCATAAGGTTGATGTACCCGCATTGGTGGAGGATTTAGGATTCCTAATTGAATTTAATTACCCGGATGGTTTGATGCGACTTGTTCACCCGGACTTAATCATTGAATTTTTAGTTCCTCAAATTGGAAAAGGAACCGATGGTCCCTTTCCAATTGCTGACCTTTCCATGAATGCGCAACCTTTGCGGGCAGTCGCTCCGCTACTAGATCATACTGTATCAATAGATATTGGCAGAATTTCGGTGAAACTACCACACCCAATTATTTACGGATTTCAGAAATTAATTTCCTCGAAAGACCGCCACCAGAAAGACAAGCGTAACAGGGATACTTCGGTTGCATTAGAGATTCTCCATATTTGTTCAAGAGAGGAACCGATTGACAAATTGATAAAATCCTTTCGAGCGTTTACGGAAAAGCAGCAAAAAGTCATACTCAGATTACTTCAGCAGTTTGGTGCAGATGAAATTCTTCGAAATCTCGAAAATTAACCTCCCAGTCGCCCCGTAAGCTCCTCCTGCTCCACCAGCAGGTTGATCAACTCATCTTCCAGGCGTAATTGTTCTTTGGAGGCCTCTTGAATGGCCTTGAAGTCACTCTGTGAGTCCGGGTGATTCAAGATAGCTTGCTGGGCAGCGATTTTCTGCTCCATCGCTTCAATCAATCCTGGTAACTTCTGCAACCGGTTCGTGAGGCGCCGCCGCTCTTTGTGGGAGCGTTCACCCGAGTCTGGATCGGTTTTTTGTGAACCCGAATCATGCGAAATGTTCTGTTCCGACGTTAGGACGGTTTCATCGGAAGTCGCCTGTTCCTGTGACTTCTTCCAGGTGTAATAATCATAATTCCCCGCAAAAGCCCGAATCCCGCCATCCTGTACTTCCCAAATCGTATCCACCACCGCATCCAGCAGGTGGCGATCGTGGGAAATACAGATCAGCGTACCCTGATAATCCTTTAACGCCTGTTCCACCACATCCCGACTCTGAATGTCCAGGTGGTTGGTGGGTTCGTCCAGAAGCAACAGATGGGTGGGACGCACCAGGATCCGCGCCAATGCCAGCCGGGCTTTTTCACCACCGGATAGAACGCTCACCTTTTTCTCCACCGCGTCGCCGGAAAAAAGGAATGCCCCCAATAATCCGTGGATGGGGGAGATTTCCCAATCTGGTACTTCGTGCTGAATTGTTTCGAAAACGGTTTTGCGTTCATCAAGCACTTCCAACTGGTGTTGGCTGTAATAAGCAGGTGTGACAGCCGGTCCGTAGATCAACTGACCTCCGCTGAGTTTCTCAACACCGGCCGTCAGCTTGAGCAGGGTGGATTTTCCGGCGCCATTGGGACCCACCAACCCGATTTTCTGACCCCGTTCAATCTCCACCGTCAAATCGTTATACACTTGCACATCCCGGTACGCCTTGCTGGCGTGTTTAAATGAGGCAACCATACGCGGACCCCGGCCCGGTTGGGGTAGTCGAAGACGCAGGGTGGCACGGCCGGTTTCCGGTGGTGGAATTTTCTCCATTTTTTCCAGCATTTTAATGCGACTCTGTACCTGCTTGGCTTTGGTGTTTTTGTACCGGAAGCGCTCAATGAAAACGGTGGTTTCAGCAATTTTTTTCTGCTGACTCTCATATGCGGCCTGTTGCTGCTCCAGGCGCAACGCTTTCTCCTGCATATAAGCGGTGTAATTCCCGGTAAACAGATGTCCCATTCCTCGTTCCAGCTCCAGAATGTGAGTCACGGAACGATCCAGGAAGGCTCGATCGTGACTGATAATCACGAGCCCTCCAGCCCAGTCATTCAAAAATGCCTCCAACCAAATGGTGGCATCCAGATCCAGGTGATTGGTGGGTTCATCCAGCAGGAGAATGTCGGGCGCTTTCAGGAGTAGCTTTGCCAGTGCCACCCGCATACGCCAGCCACCACTGAAACTTTCCAGCGGGCGCTTGAATTGGTCCGGCTGGAATCCCAGTCCGCCTAAAATCTCTTTCGCGCGGCTTTCCAGTGACCAGCCATCCAACCGGTCATATTCCTGCTGCAGTTGACCCAGCTCCTTCAAATATTTTGCATGATGGGGATCGTGGGACAGATGGTTGGTGATGGCTTCGATCTGCTGTTCGATTTTACCCACCGCAGGCAGGGCTTGCATCACCTCGGTGAGAATGGACTGATCCGTGCCAGGCACAATTTCCTGGGGCAGATAGCCAATCTGTGTGTTCCGACCCTTGATAATCTGTCCGTCGTCCGGTGCTTCCTCTCCCATGATGAGACGCAACAGGGTGGTTTTTCCGGCGCCATTGGGACCCACCAGTCCAATCCGCATGGAGGGGGTTATGAGCATGGACAAATCGGCAAACAGGACTTTGTCGGGAAATTCTTTGGTGATATGGTCGAGTTGGATCATCTGCTGGTACCGCTGCTTTCCGGCGCAAAAGCTAATCCCCACCGACATTGGCGCAACAGGAAAGGACTTGGTGATGGATTAAAGGCAATCCGGTTATCTCTTGGCACAACGGACATAAAGACATACGTTAAAATGTTACTATTGGAGGAGACGCAGCATGAAAACAATCAATGTGACCAAAGCCAGAACCGAATTATATAAATTGTTAATAGAAACTGCAGAATCCCATGAGCCAATCCAGATCACGGGGAAAAAGAATAATGCCGTGCTATTGTCAGAAGAGGATTGGCGGGCTATTCAGGAGACCCTCTATCTTACCTCAATTCCGGGAATGAGGGATTCCATTGTTGAGGGATTGAAAACGGAGATCAGTGAGACGGAGAAGCTTGATTGGTGAGTTGGAAAATCGTGTTCACAAAACAAGCTCTCAAAGATGCAAAACGAATTGAAGCTGCCGGTTTTAAGAGCAAAGTAGTGAGTCTGTTGGACATCATTCGGAAAGATCCATATTCCAGTGCGCCACCATTTGAAAAATTAGTTGGCGATTTATCCGGTGCAGATTCACGCCGGATTAATATCCAGCATCGGTTGGTGTATCAGATTTTATCTGATCAACAGACGATAAAGGTGATTCGAATGTGGACCCATTATGAGTGATGAGATTTCGGACTGGTCGGTTTAATCTGGATACTCCGGTTTTTTACCTAATCCTAGGTATGCGTTAGTTGGAATTTCCCGAATACGATTTCTGTTCTATATTCGCCCCTATGAAAATTGAAAACATCTTCGCAAATAACCAGCGCTGGGTTACCGAAAAGCTCCAGCTTGATTCTGATTATTTTGAAAAGCTTTCTCAGGGGCAGAATCCTGATTTGCTGTACATCGGTTGTTCGGACAGTCGTGTCACGGCAGAAGAACTCATGGGCGCAAGCCCCGGGGAGGTTTTCGTTCACCGCAATATCGCCAATCTGGTTCCCAATAACGATCTGAGTGCATTATCCGTGATTCAATACGCTGTGGATGTCCTGCAAGTCAAACACATCGTGGTGTGTGGACATTATGGCTGTGGCGGGGTGCAAGCTGCCATGCAGCATGCAGATTTGGGTCTGCTCAATCCCTGGTTACGAAATATCCGCGATGTGTACCGGAAGCATCATGACGAACTGGATGCTATTTCCGATGAAAACCAACGCTACAATTCCTTGGTAGAGCGCAATGTGCGGGAGCAGTGTATTCATGTGCTGAAAACGGCAACGGTTCAAAAAGCTTTCTCAGCCTACGGTTTGGCAGTACACGGGTGGGTATTTGATCTCCACACCGGCCGGCTTATTGATTTGGAAATTCCGTACAAAACCATTTTGGATGAAATTCGGACGATTTACCGCATCGGATGAGAGGGGTTTTCCAGGCGAAGAGTTTCTCATGTGTCACCCCTCCGGGATTTGGATTTAATGGAATGAATCCCTGACAAAAATGATAAATCCAGCTGGTTTGGTATCACCTACCCCGGCCACACCGCTTCTAACCCCAAATAACCGTTCCAGGCATCCCGTCCTGCTAAATCCTGTTGTGTAATTGTCTGTCTATTATCCGGATCGAAAATAACCACATCTGCATCGGAGCCGGCCTGGATGACGCCTTTTTGTGGATAGAGTCCGAAAATTCTTGCGGCGTGACTACTCATCAGCTGTACCAATCGCGATAATGGCCAGCCCTCCTTTAGCCATTTTGCCAACATGATGGGGAATGCCGTCTCGATACCGCCCATGCCATTGGGTATTTGTTCGAATGGCAGTCCTTCCGGTTTGTCGCTCAATCGAAATGGACAATGGTCTGTTCCAATCGTGTCCACCTGACCATTGAGCAAGCCTTCCCAGAGTGCTTTCTGATCACTGGGCTTGCGTAAGGGCGGGGAAATAACATACATACGACCGTCCGGTTGCTCGTAAACCGAATCATTGAAAAACAGGTACTGGGGACAGGTCTCCACCAGAAGTCCGCCAGCTTTAGCAATTTCCAACCCGGCTGCCGTGTTTAGATGAACGATGTAAATGGGACACCCGGTTTGCTGGTGAATTTCCACCAGTTTTTCAACTGCCAGCCGTTCAGCTTCCGGGGGACGGGAGAGGGCATGGTATTTGGGATGGGTGAGATTCTGGCCGCTGTATTGTTTTGTGGCGGCTTTGATGGTTTCATTATCCTCCGCATGCACCATGAGCAGGCCGCCATGCTTCCCAATGATCCGGGCGACCTTTTTGATTTGGGCGTAGGTAAGATACATACCCGCTTCTTCGTAGGTGGTGAATGCCTTGAAACTTCGAATTCCCTGGCGAATCAGATCGGGAATTTCTTTCAATAGCGATTTTTCATATCGGGTGATGTTGCAGTGCAATCCCACGGTAATATGACTTTTCTCCGCCTGCTTCAGTCGTTTTGCAACTGACTCTGTCAGGGATTGACCGGGTTCCAGAATTGTAAAGTCCAAAATCGTGGTGACGCCGGCCTTTAGCGCTGCGCGGGTGCCCGAGTCAAAATCATCTGCAGACCATCCATTTTTAATGGGAATACCCATGTGGGTGTGAGAATCAATGATTCCGGGGAGTATGTATTTTCCCGAACAATCAATGACCGTCGTATCCACTGGTATGGTGAGTTTGGGGGAGACCTGGACGATTTTCCGCTCCCGAATCAGAACATTCGCCTGCTCCTCACCATCAGCATTCACCACGGTACCATTTTCAAGCAGGGTATAGGAAGTCGTTTTCATCGCGCAGCCTCAACCAGTGCGATGGGAGAGCGTTTCCTCAATCGCAGGTGATGAATGACTTCCGACATAATGCTCACCGCAATCTCCGGCACTGTCTCACTGCCGATATCCAACCCCAGCGGTGCATGGACTCGATTCAATTGATCGGGGCGGAATCCTTCGTCAGCCAGCGATTTCTGCAAAACAGCCCATTTGCGTTTGCTGGCCATGAGCCCCAGATACGCAATATCCAATGTCAATAACCGCCGGATGAGTAGATGATCGTAGCGGTGGCCTTTGGTCATCACCAGGACATAATCACCGGAACCAGGGGAAAAACTCTCAATCAGATTCTGAAATGACTCCACGTGCAGTCCCCCCGCGAAGGGGAAACGTTCTTTTGATGCCATTTCCGCCCGATCGTCATACACCATTACATCCAAATCCAGAAAAGCAGCCAGCTCTGCCACACGCTGGCCCACATGCCCGGCACCGAAAATGTGAATCACCGGTGGCGGTGTGAGCAGGTGACGATACCAGTAACCATTGCCCGGTGAATCTGCAAGTTTACCCTGCGATTCAGATTCAAACATCGCCCGGATGTCGTTATCGGCTGGGCTTTCCCAGTCCCAGATTCGCTGTACAGTCCCCGCATTTGTATCAAAATGAACCAGCACCAGGTGTGCTTCGGATTGCGCCTGCTCCCAATTGAGTTGCTGAAATTGCTGCTGTAGGTCACGTGTGAAGCTTTCCACCAGAACCGTAGCAGTGCCACCACATAATCCGGCTTCATCAGTCGGGTCTTCACCCGTCAGGTCAAAATGCAGCAATTGTGGTTCGCCGGTTTGGAGGACATTCTGGGCCTGCTGACTCACCCTGTGCTCCAACTGCCCGCCACCGACCGTGCCGCTGGTCGTTTTGTCCGCCAGCACCAGCATAAATGGATAATCCTTGCGGGGCACTGAACCTTTGGAATCCACTACCGAGCAGATTGCTGCCGGTTGCATGAAATCGTATTCGGTCAAAATTTTATAGATGTGTTTTTCCATAATTAATCCATGATTGGCAAAAAAGAAAAAATTGTCTCCCTGAGCTTTGCCTGCCCGTGCGAAGCAAAGCGTAGCAGGGTCGAAGGGCAATTTTTTCTATGGTCTTTCTACAAAGCTATTGTTTTCCAACATCAACAATGCCTCCAAAACACCGCGGGCGATGTTGCGCGCTTTTTCGGAGATGCGTTGATAGGATACCTGACTTCCCCGCGGATCCACATCGCCTATTTTAACACCCGCTTTCACAGTGACCAGGGGCGATATCAATCCCCGCACCAGTCCCGATATGGGAGCAGTAATGATATGATCAGCGGTTATCCTGCCCATGGGCTGTCCTGCCTGAACCATTTTTCCGAAATCCACCCCCCATTTAACCTGACCGGCGATGGGGGAGTAAATCACCCGTTTACGACTTTCACCGCCAATCTCACCGGGCACACCCGAATTGGTTGCAGCGCAGCCGTGCCACAATACCCGGCCCAGATCGTGTCCCCGCTGGGTTTCGATAATGACATCACAATTTCGTCCGACTTCAAAACCGGGTCCCAGCCCAATTACCCACGGGATCTGTGACGGGCGTGTAATGCCTGAATCCTTCAGCATCCGCGCGTCGATTAACGCCTGAACCGGAAAATGGAAATCAGGAAGATCGTCCGTCACGATTAGCGGGATAGCCTGAGCATGCAATATCTCATCGAGCTCACTGGGGATTGTCCGAACGGCAGTGATTTCCTCAACGGAAGCTGTGCCCGTAAAAACAGCATCGCTGAAGGTTACAGGGCGTCGAATGGCCAGCGGCTCCGATCGCTCGGTTAAAATGACCGGATAACCCACCCGATTCAGTGTCAAAGCCACCGCGCTGCCCAGCTCACCGGCACCGCGTACGATAATCACCGGTTTATTCAGCATGCTTTTGCTCCTCCATCTCCAGCCAGCGATCCATATCCAGGATAATCTCCGGCGTATCCATCGGTAAATATCGAACCTGCTGTGGGTGGCGTTCAATGATTTCCCGACCGCCTGTATCACCGGTAAGTCGCACGAATTCGTCCCGGAATGCCGTACTTAAAAAAAATGTGGGATGTCCGGGCTGCCCCTGGCAAGTGGGAACCAGAATATCCGGCTTCTGTACTTCTAAATCTCTAATCATGGAATGAATGGTATGTGGCCTGATAAAAGGCTTATCGCCCGGCAAAAACCCGAAATAATCCAGATCATCAGGCAGTGCGGTAATTCCGGAAATAATGGCGCTCGCCATCCCGGTTTTATAAGCTGGGTTCTCAATGATATTGAACTGCGATTGATCAAGACCAGCCAGCGCCGCAATAATCTTGTTTGCCTCATATCCCACAACGACGCAGAGCGAATAGGGCAGGGCGAGCATAGCGGAAACGGTTCTTCGTATTACCGGTTGATCATCCACAGTTAAAAGCAGCTTATTGGGTGGATGTCGCCGGGAGAGTCCGGCAGCAGGAATGACAAAACCTATACGAAGTGCATTCATGAAACGCACTCCCAAAATTTGCGCTGAATGCTGCCCCAGAAAACCGGTGCAGGCGTCTGGGCATGGATCGCCGCGGCCAGTTTCCGGGCATTTTCTCTGTGCGCATCACCCTTATTCACAAAGTATATGCGTGAAATATCAGCCGGCACTTTTTCCAAATAACCCGCTGGTGTAGAGACCACCCGGGCGATGAACTCCACGGATAGCGGCATATTCGGGGTGATTTGCCATTTTTCGCGGAAAATGTCCGGTCTGTGTACCCAGCAATCCGCCAGTGTGGTATTTACCACATCTGCCCCCACCAAAATCACCACCAATGTGGTGAAAGGCGGAACAACCGGATCGTGGGGCAGGTGAGCTTTTAAAGGCAAATTCCGAGCGCCATCTGACTCAAATAGCGTTACATCTACCTGGGGATATATCCGTTCCAATTGGTCCACGGAAATACCGGTAAGTTTGTTTCTCTCCCGGCCACCCATAATGCAGAGCGGCTTTTGTGGTTGGAATAATGGTGTTAAATCAAGCCCCGGCACATCATCGGCAAATAAAATTGGGTGTTCCGGATGGACAGCGGAGCGGGTTAGGGCAGTCATAACCACCCGGGGAAATAGCTGTGAAAATTCTTCTCCCAACCGATGCAGCAGACTGGTCTTGCCTCCTCCGCCCATGATGGCGATTCGATTCCCGGGCAGGATTTCACTTTCCCCGAATATCATTTGGGTGAATCGCATACATTCCGCAAGCTGCAAATTATTGACCACTTTGAAGATAGGATGATTTTCAATCAGGTACAGAAGTTGCAGTATTTATCGCTGCCGATTGACTCTTTTCGCCACCGGCACCCTGCAACTGAGGGGAGAAAGCATGCGTAAGTTATTAATTGTCAGTATTATACATCCAAAACAATGGGTCTCGAATCCCATCATCTGGTCCTGCTCTTTCCCGAATTACGGTAAATAATTCTGAAAATGTCTGAAAAATTTCACCATATCGGTAAATCACTGCCTCGTGTTGATGCTCCGGGGAAGGTTTCGGGTTTGACCCGGTTTATCACAGATATGCACTTTGATTCAATGGTTTTCGCTTATCCGGTAGTGTCGCCGATTGCCTTCGGAGCACTGGATGGCGTTGACATTTCTCCGGCTCGTAAAATGCCGGGCTTTTTAGGCGCCTGGTTCGCCGGTGACATTCCCGGTGAAAACCAGGTCGGTGTGATTCTGCCTGATCAGCCACTTTTCGCGCAGGATAAACTGCGATTTGTGGGTGACGCTATCGGGATCGTGGCGGCGGAGACGGAAGTTGACGCTATATCCGCTGCCCGTTCAGTAAAAATTGACACCACCCCCCGGGAGCCAATTCTCTCCATCAACGCCAGCAAAATGGCCACAGGGAAGAAGATTCACGAAAACAATATCGCCTGTGAGCACCGTCTGGAGCGGGGTGATATTCAGGCAGGATTCGCTGACGCGGATGTGGTGGTAGAGGCGGATTTAGTGACGCCCTATCAGGAGCATTTTTATCTGGAGCCACAAGGGTGCATCGTAGTGCCCCAAGGTGATGCGTTTACCGTTTACGGTTCCATTCAATGCGTTTTTTATGTTCAAAAAGCGATAGCAAAAGTTCTGGGAATCTCATTCAGCAAAGTCCGCGTCATTCAAACGCCCACGGGCGGTGCATTCGGTGGGAAGGAGGATATCCCGTCCGAAATGTGTGCACGGGCAGCGGTAGCGGCGTGGCATTTACAGCGACCGGTTAAAATGATCTATCGCCGGCGGGATGATGTGCAATGGACCTCCAAGCGGCATCCCTTTCAGATGCATTACAAAGTGGGCGTTTCCAAAACCGGTAAATTGCTGTCGGCGGACATTATTCTGGAGGAGAATGCCGGCGCGTATGCCACCCTGAGCTCCGTGGTTTCCTACCGGGCAACAATGCAGGCGATGGGGCCATACGCCATTCCAAATATTCAGGTTCATTCGACCTCGTACTATACCAATTTGCCTCCTACCGGCGCCTTTAGAGGCTTTGGCTCACCCCAGGCAACATTCGGTCATGAGCGGATGATGGATATTCTGGCAGATCGTCTGGGGATGGACCCGGTGGAATTTCGCCTGAAGAACATCCTGAAACCGGGTCAGGAAACCCAGACAGGACATGCACTATCCACCAGCGTGGGCGCTGAAGCCACATTGTTAAAATCAGCCAATGCTGCCGAATGGCAGACTGATGCGAGGCCAATGGTGTCCAAGGATGGACGGTACCGCGAAGCCCTGGGCGTGTCCGTTTGTCACTATGGGAATTGCCTCGGTGCAGCCGGTTGGTCCATGGATGGCGCAGGCGTGAAAATTCAGATTAACCGCGATGGTTCCATCGCTGTGGCATTTGGCCTGATCGAGATGGGACAGGGTGCTCTGACCGTGGTGACCCAGATGACGGCGGAAGCATTGGGTGTGAATGCCGAAAGAATTTCCATTCTGCCCACCGATACGAGCCAGGTTCCTGACAGTGGACCCTCGGTGGCCAGCAGGAATATTGTTATGACCGGTAATGCCATACGGAATGCAGTGGAAAAATTGAAGCCGATTTTGTCAACTGCTGCAGCCGAGGCGATGGAATGCGCGCCGGAAAATGTGGCTTTTCAAAACGACCAAGTTGTTAATACAAAATCTGGTAATGCCCTATCAATCAGTGCATTATGCGAATATCTTTATGTAACGAACCGCCCCATGGATGCGCTTGGCTGGTGGCATGTCCCGGCATTGACTTATGATGCTCAAACCGGACGCGGTGAAGCCTATTTCACATATAGTTACGCCACCCATATCGCCCGGGTGCAGGTGGATACGCTCACCGGTCAGGTGCGGGTGCAAAAAGTCTGGGCGGCGCATGATGTGGGGAAAATAATCAATCCGGCGGGATTGGCAGGTCAGGTGCAGGGGGGTGTGGTCCAGGGCGCCGGTTGGGCGATCTATGAAAATTTCGGACATGATAATGCCGGTCGAATTACCACACCTAATCTCTCAACCTATTTGCTGCCAACCGCTGCAGACAGTGTGGATGTTCAAGCGTTTTGGATTGAAGATCCGGAGCCGCTGGGGCCGTGGGGTGCGAAGGGTATTGGAGAGCCAGCTATTATTCCCACAGCGGCCGCCATCGCCAATGCGGTGAGCCGAATCGTGGGGCAGCCTATGAATCAGATTCCCCTCACACCTGAGCGGGTTCTCGTGGCATTTGAGGACAAGGTGGTTCATGAATAAGGTATTAACGCATTTGAGGATTTTGCGTCCGTACAGCGAACCGGCATTTATTGAAACGGGTTGGATTCGGTTGATTGACGGGCGCATTGCCGCCTTTGGTGAAATGCCGGTACTGTTGGAGCCGGAGGAGACCGAAATCAACATGTCCGGGAAATTGGTCCTGCCGGGAATGGTGAACGCCCACACCCATCTCTATTCCACTTTGGCGATGGGAATGCCGCCACCGTCCCGGGCACCGGTAAATTTCCGCCAAATCCTGGAATCGGTTTGGTGGCGACTGGACCGGGCGCTGGATGAAGATTCGATTCGTGTCTCATTTCAAGCGGGATTGCTGGCGTGTCTGCGTACCGGTGTAACCACGGTGTTTGACCATCACTCTAGTCCGGCTTGGATTAAAGGATCGCTGACTCTTTTGGCGGATGTAGCCCGGGAAATGGGAATCAAAATTTCCACAGCATACGAAGTATCTGACCGGAATGGTGCGGAGAATTTTCAGCAAGGGCTGGCGGAAAATCTTACTACGATGGAGCGTTACCAAAATGATCCGGTGGTTCATCCCATGCTGGGATTGCACGCTTCCTTCACCTTGTCGGACGAATCCCTGGAAACGGTTCGGCGGGCTTTGGACGATTTTCCGGAGACCGGCATTCATATCCATCTGGCGGAAGACATTACCGATCACCACGATTCAGGTGAACGGGGCTATCAGTCTGTTGTACAGCGACTTAGCGAATATGACCTCATCCACTCACATAACCTGTATGCCCATGGTATTCACATCACGCCCGACGACGCGGATACATTATTTAACAGCAATGCTAATCTGGTCCACAATCCCACCTCCAACGCCAATAATCGTGTGGGGATACTGAATGGTGTGACGCTGGAATTGTTGGGCTATGGCCTGGGCACCGATGGTATGCAGGCGAATTTACTGGATGAAGCACGGACCGGTGCACTCATACGCAGCAGTAAAATGACACAGGGTCAGCCCAATGTGGATTATTTGAAGCTGTTGTTTGAAAACAACCCCCGGATTGCTTCCAAACTGTTTGGGTATAATCTGAACTGGATCGAACCGGGTGTACCGGCTGATCTGGTCTTCTACGATTATCAGGCCCGCACTGAACTTTCTTATGAAAATTGGGCTGCCCATTTGCTGTATGGATTGGGTCAACCGGACGATGTGATGACTGATGGTGCTTTTATGATCCGAAATGGTGATCCGGTGGGTATTGATGGGCGTGAAATCCTTGAGAATGCCCGTGTGGCCTCGGGCCGGCTGTGGCAGGCGATGGAGAAATTGAAATAGGTTATCAAACGCGACCGCGAAGGGCTGGACACAAAGCACAGGGAGTAATAGAAACACAAATCCTAATTTATGGGAAGAATTGCAAACCAAAACAAAGTAGCAGAAACCGGTAAAAGGTGAGATATGTCTGAAGCAGCCATTGATTTTGAAAAAGTCCGAAAATTTGCGGGTAAAAATCGTGATGAAATTACGCGTTTTTTACGAGACATCATAGCCATTCCCAGCGAGAGCACGCAGGAAGCAGGGGTCATTCAGCGAATAAAGCAGGAGATGGAGAAAGTCGGATTCGATGAAACCCGTATTGATGGTATGGGTAATCTCATCGGACGGATTGGGCATGGAAAACACATTATCGCCATGGACGCCCACATCGACACGGTGGGTGTGGGCAATCAGAGTTTGTGGAAGTACGACCCCTATCAGGGATTTGAAGATGACCAAATTATTGTGGGCCGCGGTGCATCAGATCAGGAGGGGGGCCTGGCTGCCATGGTTTATGCCGGCAAAATTATCCGGGAATTGGGTTTGGAAGGGGATTACACACTATTCATCACTGCAACTGTACAGGAGGAAGATTGTGACGGACTCTGTTGGCAGTACCTGATCCAGGAGGAGCATATCATCCCGGAATTTGTCGTCATAACCGAACCCACATCCTGCAATATCTATCGCGGGCATCGTGGTCGGATGGAGATTCAGGTCACCGTCCAAGGTCTAAGCGCCCACGGATCAGCACCGGAACGGGGGGATAATGCCATTTACAAAATGGCTGAGATTATTCAAGCGTTGGAGCAACTACATCCCCGGCTCAAGCACCATGATTTTCTGGGAAAAGGCTCCCTAACGGTTTCCGAAATCTTTTTCAGTTCACCCTCACGCTGCGCTGTAGCTGATGGGTGCTCCATCTCAATTGACCGGCGTCTCACTTTTGGGGAGACAGCTGAATCGGCGCTTTTGGAAATCCGGAATCTGCCAGCGGTGAAAAGATATGGCGCCGACGTGGCGTTATATCAATACGCGCGCCCATCCTATACCGGACTTACCTATCCATCCGAGTCCTATTTTCCAACCTGGTTGATTGAAGAAAATCATCCGGCTACTGAGACACTGGTGAGAGCGTATGAGCAGTTATTTCATCAAAAACCACTCATTGATAAATGGACATTCTCCACCAATGGCGTCGCCATCATGGGTCGCTACGGCATTCCCTGTATTGGATTCGGACCAGGCCATGAAGATCAGGCTCACGCGCCCAATGAAATGACATGGAAGGATGAGTTGGTGCAAGCGGCAGCTATGTACGCGGTCATTCCCACCATCTATGTGAAGGATTTTGCCGGGAAAATGCCCTCAACCACAGCGAACCTGGCAGAGTAGAAATGATTATTCACCACCAAGGCCCCAGAGGCACGCCGAAGGGAAGATTTAACCACGAAGGAACAAAGTTGGACGCAAATAAGCGCGGAGTTTTTGGGAAACACTGTCGAATGAATGCTCCCCTTGAGGGGAGATTAAGCGGGGTGTTGAATCCGGTGTGGCACCTAAGCATACGAAAAGAACGAGCTTATGAAATTTAGAAGAAAAATCTCTGTGGTATTCTGTGAAATTCTCTGTGTCCTCCGTGAAACTTCAAACCAAAGGATTCGATAAATGCAGACAAATTTTCGAGGTAAACATTTCATCACACTACAGGACTGGAGCCGGGAGGAAGTTGAGACCCTGCTGGATGTTTCTATGGATTTGAAACGCAAATTCGCCCTCCGGGAAACCACGAATTATCTTACGAACGAAACAGTATTCCTCATGTTCTTCGAGCAATCCACCCGCACCCGGAATTCCATGGAAGCCGGTATTACCCAATTGGGTGGTCACGGCCATTTTCTGGACACCAGCACCATGCAGGTTTCCCACGGTGAAGTCGCTAAGGATACGGCCATTATTCTGTCCCGGTATGGTCACGCCATTGCCTGCCGAAATTGTTTCTGGGAAATTGGCAATAAATACCTGAATGACATGGCAAAATGGTCAACCGTACCCATCATCAACATGCAGTGCGATTTGTACCACCCACTACAGGCAATTGCTGACCTCATGACGATTCGGGAAAAGCGACCACGGACGGATAACCTGAAAGTCTCCGTGATCTGGGCGTATGCCACCAGCCATAAAAAACCCATTTCGGTTCCGGTTTCCCAGGTGCTGCTTTTTCCCCGGTTCGGTATGGATGTGACCCTGGCCTATCCGGAGGGATATGAGCTGCCCGAATGGGTGATTGAACAGGCGCGTAAAAATGCGGAAGCGAATGACGGTTCGCTCACCATTACCCATGATCAAGACGCCGCTTACCGGGATGCGGATGTGGTGATCCCCAAAAACTGGGGGAGTTGGGTCAGCAATCCTGGTAAAGATGTGGTGGATGAATTACTCACAAAAAACAAGGCATG
Organism: Fidelibacterota bacterium; assembly: GCA_021734045.1. Lineage (GTDB taxonomy): Bacteria > Fidelibacterota > UBA8477 > UBA8477 > UBA8477 > UBA8477. Next base: position 6,149 of record JAIPJR010000036.1, on the reverse strand, counting down.
GAAATGCACAGTTGACCGAATGACGCTCGCCAAACCGGATGCGTTGTATATGCACGCCCTGCCGGCCGACCGGGGGAATGAGGTGGAAGACGCGGTCATTGACGGACCACACGCCATCGTATATGACGAGGCGGAAAACCGTCTGCACACTTCCAAAGCGGTCATGGCATTAACCATGGGCGGGCGATAAACCAAGCGCCTGAGATTAACAGATGCCAATAAGTAAAAAATAGAATTGAGATCTGAATGACGAATCAACAGCAGATACTGGAAAACACAGTCAAACGGTGCCGGGAACGGCATATCATCATTCCCACCTACAAACAGATGCGCAATCCTGAACTGATACCGGATAAAATCAAAGCCAAACTCAGTGACATTGGTCTTTGGGACCTGAATTCTTTGAATCTGTTCCGTATCACCTGGAAAAACGAGATGGTTCCATTTGGTGGTGGATTTGGTGGCGTGAATTACATGGAATTGCCGGGTGAACTCACCGGTGTGGATGCCCGCATTATGGTCCTCATCGGGAAATATTTCCCCACCGGATCGCATAAAGTCGGTGCCACCTTTGGTCCACTGGTTTCCAGGCTCGTTACCGGTGCGTTTGATCCAACAACCCAACGGGCATTATGGCCATCGACCGGAAATTATTGCCGGGGTGGCGCTTACGATGCCTACCTGCTGGGTTGTGGTTCCATCGCTGTTTTACCGGAGGAAATGTCACAGGAACGGTTTGATTGGCTTCACAAGGTTGGCTCCGAAGTCATTGCCACACCGGGCGGCGAGAGCAATGTAAAGGAAATTTACGACAAGGTGAAGGAACTGAAAGCACAGCGCGGCGACGAAATTATCACGCTGAATCAATTTGACGAGATGGGCAATCCTCTCTGGCATTATACCGTCACCGGACCGGCTATGGAGGAAGTTTTCCAGGCGGCACGGCAGATAAACCAGCGCTTCAGTGGCCTGTTTCTCACCCAGGGATCAGCCGGCACGCTGGGCAGTGGTGATTATCTGAAAACCCGCTTCCCCAATCTGAAAATTGCAGCTGGCGAAGCCGTCCAGTGTCCAACACTTCTGCAAAATGGTTTTGGCGCGCATCGGATTGAAGGCATTGGAGACAAACATGTGCCCTGGGTGCACAATGTTCGCAACATGGACATGGTGGTAGATTTGGATGATGAGGTGGTGATGAACCTGATGCGGCTCTTCAATGAGCCGACGGGCCATGAATACCTGCTGTCCAAGGGCGTTTCCGAAGATGTGGTGAAGAACCTAAGTCTGCTGGGTATTTCAGGCATCGCCAACATGCTGGGTGCCATAAAAATGGCCAAATACTACGAGTTCAACAGCAACGATGTGATTTTTACTGTGGCAACAGATAGCATGGAAATGTACGCCAGCCGCGTTCAGCAGGCCCGTGATCGGTTTGGGGAATATACCACCACCCAGGCTGCCGTTGATTTTGAAGGGCGTCTTATGAATGCCGATAAGGACGATTTGCTTGAATTGACCTATTATGATCGGAAACGAATGCATAATCTTAAGTACTTTACCTGGGTGGAGCAGCAGGGGAAAACGGTGGCCGAGTTGAATGCCCAGTGGTACGATGAAAATTACTGGCCTGATCATTTCGGCCAGGTGGATGAATGGGATGAAAAAATCGAGGCGTTCAATGAGCGAACCGGATTAATGAAGGAATATGAATAAGCACGGAAACAGTGTGAAGGCGTACCCTGAACACGTCCTCAAGGCCACCTGTGTTAGCTGTGGCGCTGATGCAGGCACATCCGTTTTTGCCTATACCTGCCCGGAATGTGGCGCCAATCTGGATTTGGCGTACGACTATGATGCTATTGGGGCAGAATGGAAAATCGATGACCTGATGGCTAACCCGGAGCGTTCACTTTGGCGCTATGCACCGTTATTACCTGTTCATTCGCCACCCAATAACTGCTCCCTGGTGGTGGGCGGGACGCCGTTGGTCCGGGTAGAGCGTCTGGCGCGTCATTTAGGATTTGAAAATCTCTGGATAAAAGACGATACCCGTAATCCATCTGCATCTTTGAAAGATCGGGCTTCGGTGATTGGTGTACAGCATGCCGGTGAGTTGGGGTTATCCACCATCGTTGCTGCCAGTACCGGGAATGCCGCCGCTTCCCTGGCCGCTTTGACCGCCCATACCGGACGACAAGCCGTCATTTTCGCGCCCGTCTCCGCACCACCCGCCAAGCTTACTCAGATTCTTCAATATGGTGCTACGCTGGTTCCCATTGAGGGGAATTATGACGTGGCATTTGATCTGGCCCATGATGCGGCGGAGCGATTTGGCTGGTATAACCGCAACACGGGCATCAATCCCGTGCTGGTTGAGGGAAAAAAGACCGTCGCGCTGGAAATTGTGGAACAATTGGCGTGGAAGGTTCCGGACTTTGTCATGGTCCCGGTGGGGGATGGCTGCATTCTTAGTGGTGTTTATAAGGGCTTCTATGATTTACTGCAACTGGGTTGGATCGAACGAATGCCGCGGCTGGTGGCAGTGCAGGCGGAAGGATCTGCCTCCGTTGTGAATGCCTTTAGTGAAGGTGAAAGAGAACCACAACCCGTAGCGGCACTTAGCATCGCCGACAGTATCACGGTGGACAGGCCCCGCGACGGACATAAAGCGCTCCGGGCATTACGCGATTCCAACGGTTGTGGTGTTCTGGTGAGCGATAATGGGATTTTGGCGGCGCAGCACGAATTGGCGGCATTTTCCGGCATTTTTGCCGAGCCTGCGGCCGCCGCCGCTTACGCCGGGCTAAAAGTCTGTCAGGCAACAGGTGAAATTTCCCCGGATGCCAGCGTGGTTGTCTTAATCACCGGTAGTGGCTTAAAAGACATTCCCGCCGCCCAGAAATCGATTCAATTGCCCGCCGCGATAGCGCCCGATATGGCGGCGGTGGAACAATTATTGACCCGATCGGGCGTGTTGGAATAAATTCATGCTGCACGTGAACACCACAGAATGGTTTGATCTGGAGGTCATTATCAATGGCCGGCACATCCGGGCGTCAATCCCAACGCATCTGCGACTGTTGGACTTTTTACGGGAAAACTTACGACTCACCGGCGCAAAGGAGGTTTGCGGAGAGGGGGAATGCGGTGCCTGTACCGTACTGTTGGATGGCAAAGCGGTAAACAGTTGTCTGATATTAGCGGCTGAATGTCATGGTGCTACCATTCTCACGGTCGAGGGATTGCAATCAGCGGCCGGTATGGATGATCTCCAAGAGGCTTTCATTCGTGATCATGCGGTACAGTGTGGGTATTGCATTCCGGGAATGATTTTGTCAGCGGAAGAGCTGTTGACGCACACGCCCCACCCGGACCGGGAGCAGATTCGCCACGCCCTGGCGGGCAATATCTGTCGCTGTACCGGCTATCAAAAGGTGGTGGATGCCGTAGAAAATTCGGCAAAGAAACGATGAAAATCCATCAGCCATACGGACTGGAAGACTGTCTGACGCTACTTAGTGAATTGCCGCCGGACGCGACGGTGATTTTAGCAGGCGGAACCGATTTAATGCCGCGCTATGAGCAGGGACGCATATTGCCGAATAACTTGATTAATATCAAGCATCTCACTGAGCTACAGGGCATTACAGAAACAGAAAACGGCATTGAAATCGGTGGGCTCACCACGATTGAAGCGCTGCAACACTCCGATTTGATTCGCCAGGAGTACCCGGCACTATGGCGGAGCACGGCGCAATTTGCCGGTGTTCAAATCCGGAATCGTGCGACACTCGCGGGCAATATTGCCAATGCATCACCGGCCGGCGACACGCTGCCGTCGCTCTATTTGTATCATGCCAAATTGAAACTGGTGAGTCGTCACGCAAGTCGCACCACTCGCCTGGAAGACTTTTTAGTCGGCCCTGGTCAGACTACGCAGGAACCGGGCGAACTTATCCAATCCATTATTCTCCCCAAGGTCTCCGGATCCTCCTGCTTCTATAAATTGGGTCTGCGGGATGCCATGGCCATCTCGGTGGTGAATTATGCATTGCGCTACTCAAATGCAGAAGATGGCGAACTCACCGACCTTGAGATAACCGCAGGTGCTGTGGCACCGACCATTGTTTTCCTGGATGCATTAACCACAGCTATCCTGGGTGGTGAAACGAACATAGCAGCATGGCAGGCCCTGATAGAGCAAGACATCGCTCCTATTGATGACATTCGGGCCAGCGCGGACTATCGGCGTAAGGTTCTTGGACGATTGATCAGCCATCATCTGCAGCGACTGGGAGTCGGTAGTCATGAGTGACAAACTTTACCCTATAAAAATAGAGCATTTGGCAGAATGGATGCTGCGTGGATTGGAACAGGATTCACTATTCGGCATTCCGCGTCCACTATGGTTTGAACCTCATTCTCGCCAGCCTTACCGGATGAAACGATATGACCAGTTGCTCGAAACACCCATTGGCGTTGCGGCGGGTCCGCATACCCAATTATCCCATAATATTATCGCCGCCTGGCTGTGCGGTGCCCGCTACATCGAATTAAAGACAGTACAAACGCTAGATAATATTGAGGTTATCAAGCCCTGTATCGACATGACGGATGAGGGGTACAACTGCGAATGGTCACAGGAATTAACCCTCAACCAGTCTTTCAGTGAATATCTCAACGCCTGGATTCTGCTCCACTGGTTGCGCAGGCATTTGGAGTGGGACAGGCAACCGGAGGCCGGATTTATCTTTAACATGAGTGTGGGATATGATCTGGTGGGTATTCGCAATGCCAATGTGCAACAGTTTCTGGATCGGATGACCCATGCCGGTGAATGGCTGGAAGAGCGGGTCGCGCGGTTAAAACCCATTTTGCCCGGCATTGAAGAAATTCATATCCCGGAAACCATTACCAACAACATCACCCTTTCCACCATGCACGGGTGTCCGCCGGATGAGATTGAACGCATTGCCCGCTACCTGCTCCGGGAGCGGCAGCTTCACACCACAATTAAGCTCAATCCAACGCTGCTGGGGCCGGAAAAACTACCGGCGTTGTTAAATGAAAAATTAAACTTCAGAAACATTCGCGTTCCCGCGGAGGCATTCGAACACGATCTGACCTATCCGGCTGCAGTGGATTTGATAAATGTGCTGGAAAAAGAAGCACACCAGGCGGGGGTTAAATTTGGTGTCAAGTTAACCAATACGCTGGAAGTGGAGAATTTGAATCCCAATCTCCCGGATGAGGCGTCCATGCTGTATTTGAGTGGCAGGGCATTGCATCCCATCAGTGTGCTGGTGGCTGAGCGGCTGCAATCCGATTTTGATGGTGCGCTGGATATTAGTTTTTCCGCCGGAGTGGATGCCTTCAATGTAACCGAAATCCTGGCGTGCAATATTCGCCCGGTCACCATGTGCTCAGACCTGCTGAAGCCCGGTGGTTACACACGCCTGAAACAGTATCTTGACACATTGGATGAAAAAATCTCGGCCAGCGGTGCGGCAAATATCCATGAATTTATACTGTCGGCCTCTAATGGCGAACTTGACATTCCCCGGGCTGGTTTAGCTAATCTCCACGCCTATGCTGAAGCTGTGATAGAAAATAATCGCTACCATCAGAACCCAATCGCATCTGGTACAATAAAAACTAACCGAGCGTTAACGCCATTTGATTGTAATGCCGCCCCCTGTATCAATGAATGCGCTGTGAATCAGGATATTCCATCCTATATGTACCATACTGCCCGGGGCGATTTTGATAGCGCGCTGGAGGTCATTCTAAGAAATAATCCCTTTCCCCATGTAGCAGGCTTGGTATGTGATCATTTATGTCAGACAAAATGCACGCGCATGAATTATGACCGCCCGCTGCTCATCCGCAGGATTAAGCACTTTATTGCGCAACAGGGCAATGGAAAATCGGATCCGGATGTGGCTGAATTTAATGGTAAAACGGTCGCCATAATTGGTGGTGGACCAGCCGGATTGTCTGCAGCCTATTTTCTTATCCAGGATGGATTTGAGGTGGAGAGCTTTGAATCCAGCGATACAGTGGGTGGAATGACGGCTCACGCCATTCCACCCTTCCGCTTGGATGAAGCCGGATTGCGGTCTGATGTGGAGCGGATTAAACGCATGGGC
>JAIPJR010000035.1 GCA_021734045.1 Fidelibacterota bacterium | reverse complement strand
GTTGGGAAGTATCAACCTTGAGACTGTATCTTTTTCACCGGCGGAGTGAGCTGTGAAAATGGAAAAGTGTAACTTGGAATACTGGAAAACTGTTACCTATGTTTCGGTACATAAGTGTTACCCATGTCCTGATTGCTCAGCATCTCACCCGGCAGGCTTTCCCCCTTTCTTCTTTCCTCTTTTTACTTTAAAAACACCCACACACCCCGGTCCGGCTCCACATGTGTTCTGCCGGACCACCCCTCTCCAGAGGGGATTTTGTCGGCGTTTTTCTGTCCCCAATGAACTTCCCAGAGCAGCCCCGGCTACCGGCGGGACCAGTATTCCGGACCAATCTCCGAGCGGTCCCTACCATTTGATTCATCAATTTTATATCTGAGACAATCCGTTCAACCCGTGTCATCCGGGTTCTATTTTCGCTCTTTCCTCTTTCTTCTTCCTCAACATCCATCTAACACAATCCTCATCGAATTCTAACCTTCCGACTGTATCCCCCGGGCAATGAAATGAAAAGAAAAACCACGAGCATGAGGAGACGCCTGATGAAAAATTTGCTTAAACTCACCACCCTGTTCGCCCTGAGTGGGTTGATTTTTCTGGGTTGCAGCAAAAAATCGAATGAATCCGCCGCCACCCAGCGCTACATCACCGTGAAGGGTTCGGATACCATGGTCCATCTGGCCAGCAATTGGGCGGAAGTTTTTATGAAAAAATTTCCAGAGTACGAAATTTCCGTCACCGGTGGTGGCTCCGGTACCGGCATTGCGGCATTGATTAACGGCACCACCGATGTGTGTATCGCCAGCCGGAATATCAAGCCTAAGGAAATTACCCTGGCCAAGCAAAAGGGTCAGAATCCGGTGGAACACGCTGTCGCCCGGGACGGAATCGCAGTGATTGTGAATCCCGCTAATCCAGTCAATGAACTCACGCTTGAGCAGATTGGGAAAATCTACACCGGTGCGATTTCAAACTGGCGCCAGGTGGGTGGTAAAGATCAGAGCATCGTGGTAAATTCCCGGGAATCCAGTTCCGGTACCTATGTCTTTTTCCAGGAATTTGTCCTGAATAAAAAAGACTACGCACCCACCGCCAATCTCATGCCCTCCACGGCAGCAATTGTTCAGTCGGTGAGTCAGGATGAGCAGGCCATTGGCTATGTGGGCTTGGGCTATGTACATGATGCCGGCGACGCCATTAAAGTGCTGGGTGTGAAAGCTGATGCCAATTCCCCGGCCGTCGTAGCCAGCGAGGCTGAAATCGTCTCCGGAAACTACCCCATCTCCCGTGAGCTGTACATTTATACAAACGGTGAACCGGTTGGCCTCACCAAGGCTTTTCTGGATTTTATTTTAACGCCGCAAGGACAGCAGATCGTCTCTGAAACAGGCTATGTCCCGGTAAAATAATCCTGATTAGCTGTTAAAAATTCACCCGCATGAGATTCGATTCCGTAAAACGCAAACTCCTACAGGATAAAGCCGTGCGCACGCTCCTGCTGGGGGCGGCTTCCACCAGTATTCTGGTGGTGGTGCTTATTTTTCTCTTCCTCGGCAAGGAGGCGGCGTCGCTCATTTCCGAACCCGGCTTATCCGCCCTTTGGGACTCCCGCTGGATTCCCGTTTCTTTTCAGGACCAGCGGTTTGGTTTATTACCATTGATTACCGGTTCGGTGGTGGTGACACTTTTAGCTACGCTTTTTATGATTCCCTTCGGTGTGGTGAGTGCCATTTACCTGTCGGAGATCGCATCAAAATCGGAACGAGAGATTCTCAAGCCCTTCATCGAGCTTTTGGCTGGCATTCCCTCGGTAATCATCGGCTTTTTCGGGCTGGTGGTGCTGGGTCCATTTATTAAATCGCTCTTCGGACTACCCACCGGGTTAAATGCCCTCACCGGTGCGTTACTCCTGGCACTAATGGCGATTCCAACGGTCATTTCAATCTCCGAAGATGCACTGCGGAATGTCCCCTTGTCCTACAAAGAGGCCTCCCTGGCGCTGGGTGCCAGTAAGATTCAGACCATTTGGCGGGTGATTGTGCCAGCCGGATTACCGGGTATCATTGCCGCGATCATGCTGGGCATGGGACGGGTGATTGGTGAGACCATGGTGGTGCTCATGGTGACAGGCAATGCCGCTATGGTGACGCTGAATCCGCTGGACTCAGTGCGTACCATGACCGCGACGATTGCTGCTGAAATGGGCGAAGTAGCCTTCGGCAGCGACCATTATGCCGCTCTCTTCTGGGTGGGAATTGTGCTCCTGCTGGTGACATTCGGGCTAAATCTCATAGCCCAGCGGGTACTACGAAAATATCAAATGGTGTCATGACCTAAATGCGACTTACGAACCAATCAAAGCAACGCCTCCCATGGGATACGATCATCCGTTGGTGTATGCGTTTCATTGCCTATTCGGTGGTGGTGGCCGTGGGTTACATCCTATTTGATATCGTGGTGAAAGGTGTGGGAAGTATCAGCTGGGAATTTCTCACCGATTACCCCCGGAAAGGTGGTACGGAAGGCGGCATTCTGCCAGCTATTATGGGCACGGTTTACCTTACTGCCGGTGCGATTATTGTCGCGCTTCCACTGGGAATGGCCAGCGCCATTTATCTCAGTGAATACGCCTCCCAGGGGCGGTTTACCCGTATGATTCGGCTGGCCATTGTGACATTGGCTGGCGTTCCTTCTATTGTTTTTGGCTTGTTCGGCTTGGGGTTATTCGTGCTTTTTTTCAATTTTGGTACATCAATACTTGCAGGGAGTTTGACGCTGGCCTTTATGATTTTGCCAACCATCATTGTCTCCAGTGAAGAGGCGTTACGTGCGGTCCCAAGAGCGCTGCGGGAAGGCTCTCTGGCGCTGGGCGCCACCCGCTGGCAGACCATTTCCAGAAATGTCCTGCCCTACGCCCTACCCGGCATGTTCACCGGCTCCATTTTGGGAATCGGTCGGGCGGCCGGCGAAACAGCGCCCATTCTCCTTACGGTGGCGGCATTTTACCTGCCGATTTTGCCTAGTTCCGTCTTTGACCAGGTAATGGCACTCCCCTATCATCTCTATATTCTGGCCACTCAACACCCGGATACGACCAAAGTACTGCCTCTCCAATACGGCACCGCACTGGTACTCCTGGTGCTGGTGACGGCGTTTAATTTGGTGGCCATCATGTTACGCATGCGATTTAGAAAGAAATACAAATGGTAACCAACCTACCCACAAAAATCGAAACCCGTGACCTGAATGTTTATTACGATACAACCCAGGCGCTGTTTGGTATTGATATGGTCATTCCAAAAAACCAGGTCACCGCGCTAATTGGACCATCGGGTTGTGGAAAATCTACCTTCCTCCGCAGCCTGAACCGGATGAATGACATCATTCTGAATGCCAGAACAGAGGGCACGATTCGGATTGATGACCAGGATATTTATGCCAGTGGTGTGGATTTGGCCGACTTGCGGCGTCGGGTGGGGATGGTGTTCCAAAAATCCAACCCCTTCCCAAAATCGCTGTATGAAAATGTGGTGTACGGTCCGAAAATCCACGGTGTTCGGGATCGCCAGACATTGGATGAACTGGTGGAAAAAAGTCTGCAGGGTGCTGGATTGTGGGAAGAGGTGAAAGACCGGCTTGAGAAGAGTGCAATGGAACTTTCTGGTGGTCAACAGCAACGGCTCTGCATCGCCCGGGCCTTGGCAGTGGAACCTGAAATTCTACTCATGGATGAGCCGGCTTCAGCCCTGGATCCCAAATCCACCGCCCGGATTGAGGATTTAATCGGTGAATTACGCGAGAATTACACCATTGTTATCGTCACCCACAATATGCAACAAGCCGCCCGGGTGAGTGATTACACCGCATTTTTCTATGAAGGCCACCTGATTGAATTTGGGGAGACACAGACCTTGTTCACCAAACCCGGGAATCAACAAACAGAAGATTATATTACCGGGCGGTTCGGTTAGAGAAATTACTGGGAAGGATGGAAATATGACCAGACATCTGCGGCGTGAAATTGAGAAATTGAAGAAAAAGATACTCCACGTGGGCGCACGGGTTGAAGAGAGTCTGCAGGCGGCCATGAAAGCGTTGAGTGAATTCGACGAGGAAATGGCTCAGGCAGTGCTGGATGGTGACCGTGAGATTGATGCATTGGAAGTTGAAGTTGAAGAGGATTGCTTGAAGATATTAGCTCTGCATCAACCGGTTGCCATTGACTTACGCTTCATTGTATCGGTGTTGAAAATCAACAACGATTTGGAGCGCATCGGTGATCTGGCCACCAACATCGCCGAGCGGGTGCAGGCCCTTGTTCCCGAGTCTCAGCGAATTACTATCCCCGGTGATATCCCAGAGCTGGCCCGTCGCTCTCTTTTAATGGTTAAACGGAGTCTGGATGCGCTGGTGGAGATGGATGAGGCCATTGCTCATGAGGTTTGCAAGGCTGATTCAGCGGTAGATGATTTGAATCGGAAGATGTATCGCTATGCGGAGGAAAAAATCGCTACTGATCCAGCACACACCGGACCCTATATCCAGCTTCTGGGTATCTCCCGCTACCTGGAACGCATTGCAGACCACGCCACTAATATCGCAGAAGATGTGATTTACATGGTGGGTGGTGAAATCACCCGTCATCGCCTGTAAAATCATACGCCCACAACGCAGTCATTGCAGATTGCAGATTTGTCGTTAAACCGATTTTTCCGGAAAAATTAAAACAACTTAATAATCAGAAGTAGAGCAGGTGCTCTAACCAATCTGGCGCATAAACCTTCAAAAACCCAAGCACTATGGCAGCCAGCGCCAGATAGGGTCCAAACTGGATTTTGCGATCCCAGCTAAAATTGTCGGTCTGGCTTTGGGCCAGCCAGACAATAATCGCCACCAGGACAGCCACAAACATACCCATCAGACTTAGTTCAAGTCCCAACCAGAGTGATAGTACCAGGGCTAACTGGACATCACCCCAGCCAAGTCCCACCTCTTTGCGTATGAGCCAAGTGAGTCCCTGGATGAATACCATGAGCACCAGAACGCCGGCAAATCCCTTCAGTGCAACCGGCCAGCGGATCAACTCAAAAGCCATCCCTCCACCCACACCGATTAATAGCGTGATAATCAGGCTCAATGGTACGACCCAATATTCCTGATCGATGACGGCGACTGCCAGAAGTGTGCTGAACATAAAAACAAACAACAGTGCCTGTTCCAATGGCAAAATACCGAAGGCCAGCGCCCACCCGAGACCGGTGATACCTTCAATCAGGGGATAACGAATGGAAATGGGTGCCTGACAATGGCGGCATTTCGCGCCCAGAATTATCCAGGATAGCAGTGGAATATTATCATACCAGGCGATGGGTGTATTGCACGCTGGACAGTGGGAATCAGGTTTAACAATAGACAGATTGTTCGGCACCCGGTAAATCACCACATTCAGAAAGCTGCCGATACTTAACCCGAAGAGGGTCCCGATTGTAACCAGGTAGGCGGTATTTTCCCAGATTGGCATCATGTGGGCGGGTTGGCTTTAATAGACATTACATGCCTGATCGCATGGCCTGACCGATGTAGAAAATGGGCAGGTAGGTAACCACCAGAATGACCAGAATCATACCGCCGACGAACATAATCATCAGTGGTTCAATGAGTGAGGTCATACGGGAAACCATGCTGTCAACCTGTTTGCCATAGAAATCCGCGGATTTATCCAGCAGTGAATCTATCTCGCCTGTCTCCTCACCCGTGGAGGTAAGCTGCAGCATGATAGGGGGAAATTTTTCAGCGTGGCGTAGGGCTGCTGAGATATTGTATCCATCCCGGATAAATTCAGTGGCGATCCCAATCGCTTTTTCATACACGCGATTGCCCACAATCCGCTTCATCAGATGCATGGAGGGAATGACCGGTACACCGGCACCCAGCAAAATCCCCAGGGTTTTACTGAATTTCTGGTAAATGCTGTATGTAATCAGGGTCCCGAAGACTGGAAATTTCAAGAGAAATCCATCCACGGCATAGCCACCTCGGCGTGTCAATCGAATCATCCACAAAGCCACCACGGCCAGGAAGACCATCCCAATCGCGGCCACAAAATGATCGGTCACCAGATTGGAAATATGCACCAATGCCTGTGTGGGACCGGGCAATTTCGCGCCAAGCTGTGTGTACACATCGCTAAATTTGGGAACGATGAAGACCAGCATTACCAAAATGACCACGATGAGAAAAGCAAAGACGATAATGGGGTAATAGAGGGCGGATTTCACCTTCTGATTTGTTTCGTGGGTCGTTTCAAGATAGGTGGCTAACTGATCCAGAATGGTCTGCAAACTACCGGACAACTCACCCGCTTTCACCAGAGCGATGTAAAGGCTGTTAAACACGCCGGGGTGTCGCTCCAGCGCATCCGAAAGGTTTGATCCTTTGCGGATGTCATTGGCAACCTTTTGCAGGACCTTTTTAAATTTGGTATGCTTTTCCTCGTTGGCCAGATTGTTCAGAGATTTTTCAAGTGTCAATCCCGCCGCAAACATGGTGGAAAGCTGCCGGGTGAAAAACACCAAATTTTTCAGTGGAACACGGCTCCGCATCTTGGTCAGCGAAAGGCTCAGTTCCTCAATGAAGTCGTCTCCCCACTGCTTTGGGCGTTCATCCTTCTTCTGTTTATCAATCCCGCTTAAGGCACTTTTTTTCCCGTTTTTTGGGGTAATTTCGTCTGCAGCAGGTGTGGTAACTTTATTCTCAGCCACTTAAAAATCCTCGACAGTTGAACGCAGAACCTCTTCGAAAGTGGTGACACCCTCAACCAATTTGGTAATACCGGCATCCCGTAAACTGTGCATCCCTAATGCCACCGCTTTTTCACGAATCTCTTCCTGATTGGCGTTTTCAAAAATCATCTTACGAATCGGCTGGCGGATTTCCAGAATCTCAAAAATTCCGGTCCGTCCCCGATAACCGGTCTGGCGGCAATTCACGCATCCTTTGCCCGCGTAAAATGTATTTTTCTTGAATTCATCCGGCACCTGCACCCGATCCAATTCTTCATCTGTGGGTTTGTACTCGGTTTTGCAGTGAGGACAGATGGTTCGCACCAATCGTTGGGCCATGACCAAATTCAAACTTGAGCCCACCAGAAAGGGTGGAATCCCGATGTCAATGAGACGGGTGATGGTGGAAGGTGCATCGTTGGCGTGGACCGTGCTGAAGACCAGGTGACCGGTGAGTGAAAATTTGATGGAAATATCGGCGGTCTCGGCATCCCGAATCTCTCCAATCAGCAGAATGTCCGGATCCTGACGCAAAATGGAGCGCAGTGTGGACCCGAAGGTAAGGCCAATTTTTTCTTTTACTTGAACCTGATTGATACCACCCAACTGATACTCCACCGGATCTTCCACGGTGGTAATGTTGGTGCCTTCTGATTTGATTTCTTTCAACGATGCGTACAATGTCGTGGATTTACCGGAACCGGTGGGACCGGAGATAATTACCATCCCATAAGGCTGGGTAATCCACCGCCTGAAGATATTAATCTCCTTCTTGGCAAAGCCCAGACCGGTGAGGTCCATGTTAAAACTGCCCTTATCCAGCAAACGCATAACGATTTTTTCACCAAAGACAGTGGGCAGTACCGAAACACGCACATCAATTTCCCGGTCACCGGTCTTAATGGTAAAACGACCGTCCTGGGGCAATCGCCGCTCAGCAATATTGAGATTAGATAGAATCTTGATACGGGTCGTCAATCCACTCACGGAAGAGATGGGTGGAGACATGATTTTTTGGAGTACGCCATCAATTCGCACACGCACGCTGACTTCGTGTGACTGTGGTTCGATGTGAATATCAGTAGAACGCTCTTTAATGGCTTCCTGCAAAATCAGGTTCACCAGCTTGACAAAGGGCGCTTCCTCGTCCGAGACCCGCTGGCTGGAGAGATCGACACCTTCGCCTTCTTCATCATCATCGCCGGCAAAAACCTGGATATTGGAGAGGGCGTCTTCCACTTCACCGGACTGGCGAATGCGACTGTAATGGTATTCAATGGCGCGTTTAATAGCCGAATCACTGGCCACGACCACTTCTACTTTGAGTTTGGTGATTTTTTCAATGGTGTCAATAGACGCCAAATCTTCCGGATCTTCCATGGCTACAACGATGGTCGAATCGGTGGTGGCTATCGCAATCGCCATATTGGTTGTGGCAAAATCCTCAGGCAATTGTTTGACATCATCCGCACTGGCCTTGATCAGCTCTTCATCATAGATCGCCCGGTGACCCATCTGCATGGCGTAGGCTTTTACCAGATCATCCTCAGACAGGAATCCCATACTCAGAAGAAGTTTTCCCAATTTTTCATTGGTCGTTTTCTGCCGTTCCAGGGCCTGTTCCAGTTGCTCCTGGGTCAAAATCCCTTCATGTACCAGGATGTTACCGATTTTTTCAAATTGAGGATTGAACATGCTTTACTTTCTATGCTTTTTCATGAATCGCTGTCGATTGTCACCAATCATTTCATACTGGTCTCTTGGTTTGCAAGGAATATGCCTCCTACTCAGGAATCGAACGCCTTAATTCGATGGACGCCTGTTCACTGGTAATTTGCTGGGGTTCCATCAAAGAGCCCCATACATAAGCAGTGAAGGGGGTATAGGAGGTCACATTTCCCTGGGAATCGAAATTCGGTGTACACAATGTCTGATCAAACTGGGGAATGGCTACTGCCATACCATTTTGGTCGGTTTCCACAATAGGTGGATTCAATGCATTTCCCTCAGCATCAAACCAGGCGGTAACACCCACTCCACTGAACATAATATGTCCCCGGGGGATGGCACTATTATACACATCGGTCAGGACCGCGGTCACAGCCACGAATGCCGGATTTCCCATGGTTCCGAAATCCCAGAATGAAGGATTGGCCCCCACTGACAACTGCCCAGGAACATAGGGCATAATGGTGACGCTGTCTGTACTGTAATTCAGGGGCGTTTCAAGGGCATTACCATCTCCGTCAAAAGTCCGGGCTATGATTTGTACCTGCTCGAAAATTACCTCTGAGTTGTAATATGCCTTGGTCCAGGCAAGACCTTTGTAGGCATCTCCACCCTTGTTTTCATTATTTGTGTAGGAAGTTCCTATAATGTCAATAGCATTATTAGGTACTGCGTACCAGTACACATGGGTGGAATCTTCCACCGGATTGGTGTAGTAGTCCTGTACACGAGCAGAAAGTTCCAGCTCATACATTCCGCCACCAATGTCCTCTATATTTTGAGGATCATAATCAGGGAAAATGTAGTACGGCGGACCCGCTTCAATCACCACCGAGTTACTGGAGGCACTGATGATGGTGCCGTTCACATCCACCGAAGCCCGAATACGAACACCACCGGACTGGGTACCACTGTTCAATGTCACTGCAGCAACACCGTGATTGGAGGAGTCACTGGCGGTGAGTCCCTGGCCATTCAACCGTACACCAGATGGGGAAGCACCATAAATCTGGAAGCTTACCAAGTAAGGTAAATCAACCAGTTGGCCATTCGCGTCGCGGAGTTCGGCTGTGAGTTGTGTGGATTCGCTACCGGAACCACCCTGAACCACGATGTGATTTGGTCTAGGCTGTGGGATGGTGATGGAGGTTGGAATACCTGACCGAATCTGCACCAGACAGGAGTCCTTGATACCGTTGGTTTCGGCATAGATCCGGGCCACACCGGCAGAGGTTCCCATGGAAAAGGTGCCGACCACCTGACCCAATGTGTTGGTGGAAGCAAAGGGAGTGATGTATCCCAGGGTTGAGCTGAATTCCACCAGCGTCCCCTGATCTACCGGGTATCCGGATGTGTCGGTGACGCTTACAAAAATCCGCGTGGTCCGGACGGAATCCTGCCCGATTGGCGGTAAGACCTCATGCTCCGGAACCATGTCGATAAAGGCCGGAGAGTGATCCAGGATTACCGGATTAGGTGCTACATAAACATAAACCGTGTCACGAATCGTACCGTGAACCGGGTGGGTGTAACTGGCTTTGATGCGTGCATCACCGATATCATCCTGAACACCCAGACTATAGAATTCCGTACCGGCTACGCCAGCCGTATTTGTAAAAATGGGCGATGCCAAAACGCCTTTCGATGCGGTGAACTGCACCCGGACCGAATCCAGCGGCTGATCCTCAGCATCCTTCACCACCGCCTGTACCAAGGCGATAGTATTGCCATTATCGGCAAAAATGGTGTCCCGGGTTGATACCACCCGAATACTGTACGGCCAGGGCTGACCCGACTCACCAATGGTCCGGATGCGTACACTCACCGTGTCACGCTGGGACCCGAAGAAGGGATGCTCGGCACGAGCAACCACTTGTGCCATACCAATATCGGAAGGTCCCACATCGGTAAGGGTTGAAATAGCTACGCCGGAACTGTTGGTGTTTACGGGTGATTCGATTGCACCCAGCGTCGTTGAGAAATTCACCCGTTCATCTACAATTGGTCTACCGTCGGTGGTCTTGAGCGCAGCCTTGATAGATGCTGTGGTCTCACCATTGTCGGCAAAAATTGAATCCCTACTGGTGCTCAGGGTCAGACTGTAGGCGGCGATGGGCTGAAAATAGAGCGAAACCGTGTCGGTAAAAGCAACCGCCTCGGCACCAGTTCCCTTCATGAGCATGGGATTAAAATGGTAAGTGGTGTTGTTGCGCTCCATGGCCGCTTGTAATTCCGGTCCCGTGATATAGCAGGCGATACGCACCACACCTGTGTCACCCGGGTTATTGTAAAATTTAATCCGGCTGATTCCCTGTGAATCGGTGGAATCCACTGAATTATCCAGAAACCCGATGCTGCTGTTATTCAGGACTTTGTAATTCACTGCCACATTGGTCACGGCGACGCCGCTACTGTCGCGAATGTAGCTTTTCACCGTAGCAAAATAGCTGTCCACTTTGTCCTGAACTTCGACGATGCCATCTACCGGATCCAGACCGGTAAAGAAATTATGCACCAACGCTTCCATGGGCAGCACGGTCAAATAAACCGTATCACGCACCGTGGTGTTATTGTTATCAGTATAGCGACCCACGACCATGACCGAATCACCGGAAAGGCCGTTATCGTTGTAGAGCGCCACTGCCCGGCCGCTTATATCGGTGTTCACCATGCCGGAGATCACACCCTGCAGGGTCGAAAAATTGATGGTAGCACCCTGTATGGGCTCGCCATCTTCGTTCAGTAATTGAGCTGTGATGCGGGCAATAGTACGGCCATGATCAGCATAGAGCAAATAGCGGTTAGAGGATAGTTTCAAGGTATAATCCACCGGGTCCGGCGAGACCTGTTCCGGTACCCGCGTATCACACCCCTGCCAGAGCATGGCGAGGGCAACCATTCCAAGTATGGATCGGATGATTATTTGTCGATTCATTTGGTTGATCCTCCTTGCTGATCACCAGCTTTATCCTTGGCAGGAACCGAATTTTCATCAGTACCGGCTCCAAAATCAAGACTGCCGGAGTCACTGGAAGTGGATTCCTCTTCCTCCTCCGGGAAATATTCTTGCTCCAAATCCTGGAGTACGTCACTCTTTAAAATATTGGTGTAATTATCCTGGACGATATGTGGTGTAATCTGGATAATTAAATCGGTTTTTTGCTCCGTGGTTACCCAATGACGGAAAAATTTGCCTAACCAGGGAATATCACCCAATAACGGTACCTTCGATTCAGTGGTCTTCCGATCCACACCCAATAATCCGGCAATAATAATGGACTCCTGATCCCGGACGCGAATAGTGGTGGTGGAGATCCGCTTTTTCACCCAGGGAATATTTCGGTCCGGACCAATAAAGTCAAAAATGGTAGAGACCTCCGGTGTAACGGCTGTTGTAATGTATCCGTCTGTATTGACCGTGGGCAGGATGTGGAGCTTGATGCCCACTTCTTCCCGCTGGACCTGTACCTGGCCACCCACACCACCGCTGGAGAGGATATAGGGTACCACATCTACCATGGAAAGTTCGGCTTCGCGACCGTTCAAAGTCACCACCTGAGAATTGGCCAACACATCAGCTTTATTATTCTTCAATAAAAAATCCAGTGTTACATCAAATGCCGAGAGCTGACGGCTGTAATGTCCCACATCGTCAAAACCAGTGATGCGCTGAAAATACATATTATTGGGTATCTGACCCGTGGGCAAAGCTGAGTAGTTCTGCATAATCTGCCCATTGTTTTGCAGCTGCTGGGTCATACCGGGCACCAGACTCCCCCAACCCGGCAGAGGCGGAGCAGCGGTTTCTGCTAAAATCGTGGTGATTTTCGCCAATTTCGTCCAGTCAATCCCCAGCTGCTGTTCATCCTTAACGGCTACCTCGATCAGACGCGCTTCCAGTCGAATTTGCAGAACTGGTACATCCACGGATTTGACAACGTCCATGATCTCGGAAATCTTTTTCGGACTGGTATTAATCAGAAGTTTATTTCCACCGGCATCCACCTCAATCTGGTCGGTAAGATTTTGGAGCAGAATCTTCACATCTCCCGCCGCCGCATACTGCAGGGGAACGACATATGATTTGATACCCACCTCTTCTTTGAGACGTGTCGGCGATGCGATGAGGAATGAGCTGCCTACCAATTCATAGCTTAATCCGGCGGCTCGAACCACCAAATTCACGGCCTGTTCGATGGGAACATCCACCAGGTGCAGGCTAATTTTGTCCTGCACATTCACCGAAGGTCCCGTGACAATGTTATAACCGGAACGATCGGCCAGAATCGCCAGAACGCTGGGCAGGTGCGCATCTTCGGCATGGATGGTAACCAGTTTTTCCTCAGACAATTCCGCGGTTGTAGTCGATTGATTTTGGCTAAAAGCTGAGTTCGCTCCCACCAGAATGAGTATTGTAATCAGGCTGCGTGATAAAATCGATGTCATCTGCATTAGTAAGTTTCCTCGTTTGCACGTCTTTTTTCTTTGCGAATTCTTTCAATCTCTTCAGGAGAGAGCGTGGCCGGTGCGATATTGTAGCGATTTCGCATACCATTTTTAAGCGTCACCATCCCCTCAGGCGTAATATCAATAATCCGTTCGCCCGCTACTGTATCGCCAACGGCCAGCTGCATATTCTGCCCCTGCAGTTGTACAACAACCATGGGCTTGGACCCATAAACTACGGCGCTCACCCGGGGAATATTTTGCTGCCGAAACCGGTAGAGATCCGCCGCATTATCCGTGAGATAAATGGCGCGGGAAAGGTCCAGAGGATTTTCATTGGCGGTAAAGTTGAACACAGCCCGGTCTTCCAAGCGGGCTTCCAGAAAATTAATTACCGAATCCAGTTCTGTATCCGTGCCCAGTTCGCGTTTCATAGACAATTCATATTCCTGCCGTTCATTGCGGACGCTCATGATGGATATGGCCTGCCACAGCAGGATTACGATTCCCAGCAGAATACTCAGGTTCCAGAAAAATCGAGTCCGGCGATCATCCATTGGACTGCCCCTTGATCAATGTGAGTGTGGAAATTTTCATCTCGATTGTCTGGTTCAACAGCTGCTCCGGATCCCGAAAGGTTTTCAGCCGGGCCACATCATTTTTCACCAGGAATTCCTCCACGGTGATTAACCGCTCGGAGCGCTCCAACTCAGCCATTAACGCCCCCAGTTCATCATAATCGCACTGGATTTCAAGTTCATACGGTGTACTGATATACTTGCCCTTCCGCATACTGGGACGCGGTCGGATATTCAACAGTTTAATCCCGAGCTGATCCAGTTTTTCCGTCAGGCTGTTGAGGAAGGGCATGGAGGCATCATCCGCCAGTGAATCTTTAGCACTCAAAGCCAGATTCTCTTCAAACAGCGTGTAAACCCGGTCCAGTTTATTGGCCAAAATCTGGGCAGTAATCAGCTTCTCATTCAATTCGTCGATTTCACGATTCAGGTAGCGAATGTCAGCCGGTTTGTCGGCATAGACAAAATTCATTCCGTAGTAAAAAACCGCGGCCGCCACCAGAATAATAATCAGTAAATATTGGGTCCGTTTCATGAGCGGCCTCCTCCGGTACTGCGCTCAGATCTGGATTTTGCTCTGGCTAAAATTTCAAATTCCACAATGTCTTGCTTCAGAACGGTAATCCGGGAAAACTTGGAGAATTTCACATCCTCAAAATCCTCTGAGAAAATGGCATCTTTCCGCAACGCTTCGATGAAACGGTTGATCACATCGAACTCCCGTTCACCAAGGAAAATCCGGGAAACGCCCTGAATGGTTAAAATGTCATTTTTAAAAATGATTCGGGTGATGGCCATGTCTTCCGGCAAAACTTTGCTCAGTTCCATGAATTTTTCAGCCCAGAAAATCCGTCCGGACTCTAATTCGGCCAGGCTCATGATATCTGCCTTGGATAAATTTTTCCCCTTTTGCTGGAGTTTTTTAATCTGCTCCTTGATATCCCAAATCTGGTCCTCTTTTTGGGTAATAATGTCGTTTACCTTCCCATTTTCCAGATAGAGGAACACCAGTGCCACCACCAATAGGACGGAAATCCCCCAGAAATAGCTCCAGCGCAGCCGTTCGCGGATCATTTCCCGCCGCGAAGCCCGGCTCATGGCATGGTTCAGGTTAATTTTTATCACATTAATCATCGCAACTCACCGTTTGTTTGTATCAGATTGAGTAGGTAGATAGCAGGTACAGTCAAGGAAAGAAAAGAGAATCGAATGCCGGATACTCCCCCACCGAAAAATCCCGAGACCAGACTATTCCTCCAGTCCACGTAATGCCAGCCCCACCGCTAATGCATACTTGGCCGGGTAATCCACATCAGAATCCGGATGGGGTTGAAAATTGGCAAAGGGGTTAAAAATTTCCACCGGCACGTTCAGGTGTTGGGATATAAAATCGGAAAGACCGATAGTAGCGGCAGCCCCACCCATGAGGACAATTTTGTTGAAATAACTTTCGTTGTTTTCCTTCATGTAAAAACGCAATGAGCGCCGCAATTCATCCACCAGATTATCAAAAATCGTACGCTCGGCCACCGCGATGGAGAAGGATTTTTCCTCTTCCGGTTTGACACCTTTCTTCAAGGCTTCAAAAGGCTCTTTTATTTTTAGCTCATCCGCTTCGTGATAGGAAATATCTTTCTGCTTGGCGAGAAATTTTGTGAAATCGTGCCCACCCACTTGAATCTCACGGGTGAAGAAGGGCGCCTGCCGCCCCCAGACCACCAGAGTTGTGGAAACTGCGCCAATGGAGACAAAAACATCCGCTCCCTCCTCTGGCAGACCGGATTGCATCACATAGGCATTGGCGATTCCGATGGCATCACAATCCACAATCCCTGACCGCAAACCGGCTTCCTTAAGTAAATCTAGGTGCCGATCCAGATTTCGCTGGGTGGATGCCACCAGGAGGATATTGAGTTTATCAATCTCCTTGGGATCCTCGCCAATGACCTGATAATCCATAAGGGCGTCGGTACCATCGAGCGGAATATGTTTCTTGGCTTCCAATTGCAGGCTGGTGGCCAGTTCATCTTCCGATGCACTCATCATTTTCACCTGCCGGATGGAGGTGGTCTGACCGTTAAGAGAGGTCACCAGATGTTTCACCCGCTTGGGATTCAGTTTCACATTTTTCAGCAGCGTCTTCACAGCTGTCACCTGGTCCACGCGCTCGATTCGTTCAGGATCGAAGTCTTTCCCGGCCGAAACCACCGGTTCGCTGCCGAAGCGCACCAGCTTGAGTCCTTTGGGAGCTTTCTGAATTTCAACCAGTTTGACCTCTTTGCGGCCAATGTCAAGTCCAACCATAATTAGTAAACCACTTCTCCGTAACTCGCCATTTTGAGGAATTCACCACCTTCCACAGTCTGGGTTTCAGGCCAGTAGGGTGGTGGATATTCCAGTAAATTGTAGTCGTAATTGTAATTTTTGTAATACCCAATACCAGGTGAGACAGGATAAGGACCGGGGTTATTTCGCATCACGTAACCGCGTTTGGTTTGAACGACACTACCCCAGAGGTTGATGGTGCCTCTTACATCTGAGCCAGTTGTGGCATTCGGATTATTAAATATTCGAACCGGTCCACGGCCATCACCTTTTTGGTAGTTAATCACCTCATTGGTGGCCGTATTCTGCCAGTAATGCACCAGAAATGACTCATCCATGGCGATGATCGCTGCATTAATTTTTATGTCCGACCCTAATGCCTGGTTACCACCACCGTTGGCCAGCGTATTGGCCACAATCACATTCCCGCCGGCCAACAGCCCCATACGAAAGGGTGAATTGGGTTTCACAGCGCCACTGGAATAGGAATCGGTATAGACCAAATCCCCGGTAATCCAGATATTCCCGGGCAAATACTCAATTGTCGTGTTATTCGCATGCAGCCTGTAGTCAGTACCCGAACTGGTAGCCACGGTGTATTCACCGCTCACTGTGCCTTTAACGATGACCTGTCCACCGTGGACATAAATAACCGCTCTGTTGTCATAGATGGTTTCCGAGGAGAGCGAACCGATATATCCTGGCATGCCAGGATAATAATCGAAGCTCCAGAAATTCATCCCGCCGGCGTATCCCCAGGTTTTCGTGGGGTGATACATCTGCATGGTATCGGTGTAGGTTCCGTCAAACATACCATTTTGCGTAAATGGCGGCATAACATACATCCAGCGATTTACCGTGAATCCACCTTCGATGAAGGTGAGCTCAGTCATGATAAGCGTATCCCGGCTGGTTCCGTCACTGGGATCCCGAATCTTCTGGGCAGAATTGTAAAAGTAATCCGCATTTTCCCGTACACGCTCAAGACCCGTGAAGGGCGGCCACTTGATTTTCGGAACACTGTCCGAGTAAGTCACATTTTCACCAAAGACCTGATTCTCCGAACAATTGGCCATCATGAAGGTACCTGAGGTAGTTACATCACTTCCATCAGCGAAATCAGGACAGCCGTATTCACTCATTCGGATCGAACCATTGGAATGCACCCGGCCTTCTAAGACATCCGATGTCCCGAATGACACATATGAACCCAACCAGGGACCGCCACCAGGCAGCTCTTCGTTGGTGAAATACATAAATTCTTCAAACCCCTGAGGCTGAAAAGCTGTATAAACTTTGGCAAAAACATGAATATCTTCACCGGTGAAGCTGGGGTAATGACTGCTGCCTACCGCTGTGGCGATACGATTCACACGATTGGAGGTAATATTTTCTCCCACACCCACGACAACGGAGTCAACCAACCCCTGCATAAACGAAGCCACCGGAATGTTTACCATGCTGGAATCGTTGACGAAGTTTGGGTCCACTGCAATCTGATAACCGTAACTTGCCAAACCTTCGTGAGCATTCAACTGAGCTCTCACCTGAGCCAGGCGCCTTAAATGCATGACCCGCTCCCCCAACACCCAACGAAGGTACCCCAGACTCAGGGCCAGGCTTGCCAAAGTAATGATCAGCGCGATCATGGCAATGTGTCCCCCCTGGCTTTTCCGTAAGATCATTTGGACCTCCTTAACGTGTTGCAGGCAAGCCCGGCGGCGGACCGACGGGAGCACCCCTGGCTTTTAGGAATTTCGATCCGGAGAAAACAGTTTTGGTAAAGACAAAGGTTTCCTTTTGCGGCTCGGAATCACTATAAGAGGTGGTGAGCGAAAGCGTGAAACTGACCAGAAAAACTGCTTTTTCAAATGCGGTGGCACCACGGTAGGGAATCTGAATATCCGTCTGGGTTAAATCTTTGCAGGTAAAATCTTCCAAAGCCACTACCCGCTGATCCTGTTTTCGGTACAGACCCTCCAACGGTAAAGTGACACCTGAGAGCAAAGGACGATTATCCACGAAAAAACCTTCGGTCTCATTCGCATCGATATAGGATTTTCGATTTTCCCAGTCGGTTATTTCAATGCGGGTCATGTTGTTGAAACTGGTCACCTGAATATCTTTAGCGCCACTGATGCGATCGGATATCTCTTTTAGCATCACATGACCATAATTATTCAAATCCAGCGTTACCCAGTCATTACGGTATTGCTGCATAATGGCCACAGCACTCACAATTAACCCCACCAGGATAATGCCCGTAATGGTCAAACTTGTGAGCACCTCGATGAAGGTAAATCCGCGTGATAATGGCTTTTTTACCTGGCCACGCATCCCCCGAGCGTATCTGGATTCATGCATTGTCATCGAACCTACTTCCATGGAATCACCGCTGTCCGTAGTCGAAGGGTATCTGAGAACCCACCATCCTCTGAAGGTCGCTCCCAAACGATAAAGGCTTCCAGCGTCAGGTAGGGAAAATTGTCCTGATTAAATTCCGTATTACCCTTCTCCTGAATTGGTTCCCGAAAAATACGCCCCTTCACGGCATGATCCGGGTCCTCGTCGGGATTGTAGAGGACAACCTCTTCTCCATGTACCGGTCCACCCCCAAGCTCCGTTACACCAATCATCCCTGCATGGACACGTCCCCGCCACAATTCCATGTAATTACTCAGCTCCTGCAGCGCCCGGTCCGCAATCATGGTATTGCGCAACATGGCACGTCCATAGGTAATCCCCAACATCAAACCGACCGAAGCGATGGCGATAATGAGCATACCCACCAGCACCTCAATGAGTGTCATACCCGCTTCCCTGCGCCCCCGTCCCAGGTTTACCGCCCGCCGATTCAGACGGGGGATAACCGGATGTTGATATGAGGAGGTTTGCGTGGCGTTGAACATGAATATCCTGTCTATAGAATGCCCTGTTCAAATTGTTTGGGATTATCCGCCACCTGAGCAGCTTTACTGCGGTCAATGGCACCCTGAGACACCAATCGCATCAGATCCTGATCCAGGGTCTGCATACCATCGGTACCGCCGGACTGAACCACGGAAGGAATTTGGTAGATTTTATCTTCCCGGATTAGGTTCCGAATCGCCGAGCTGGCTATCATAATTTCCAACGCCGGGATACGACCTTTACCGTCTTTACTGGGTAGCAGTTTCTGGGCAATGACCGCCTCCAGACTCTCGGAGAGCATGGTGCGGATCTGTCCTTTCTGTCCCGTGGGGAAAATGTCGATGACCCGGTCTATGGTTTTAGATGCACTGGAAGTATGCAGTGTAGAAAGCACCAGGTGTCCCGTTTCGGCGGCCGTCAAAGCCAATTGTACCGTTTCCAGATCCCGCATCTCACCCACCAGAATAATATCCGGATCTTCACGCAGCGCAGATCGCAAGGCATTGGCAAAACTGTCGGTAGATTGCCCCAACTCGCGCTGGTTAATGAGACAGTTCTTTGAGCTGTGAAAATACTCCACCGGGTCTTCAATGGTGATGATGTGCGCCCGGCGGTGTTCATTCATGTAATCCACCATGGAAGCCAGCGTTGTGGACTTCCCGCTTCCGGTGGGTCCCGTGAGTAGAATCAGGCCTCTGTCACGCATGGACAATTTTGCCAATACGGGCGGAAGACCCAATTCCTCAAAGTTCTTGGCTTGTGACGGAATCACACGAAACACACCGGAGATACCATTGATCTGTTTGAAGAAGTTCACACGGAAACGTCCCCGCTCCCCCAGACGTCGGGAAAAATCGATTTCCTTATGAGCCCGGAATCGTGCTTGTTGATCTTCGTTCATCACCTCTTTCACCACCACATCCATCTGCTCGCGGGCGATGGGCGGTAAATTCAACGGGTGCATGGTTCCGTTAATCCGGATCATGGGAATCGAACCAACACTGATATGCAAATCAGATGCATCACTATCAATTGCGTATCCCAGAAGTTCATCAATATGAAAAGACATAGCCTGCTGCCAACTCTGCGGTTAAATCAAATGAATTGGATTACTGCGTGGTTTCTTCATCAAAACCATAACCAGTGAATTCCCCCGTATCCGCGTTGTACCGAACTTCGTGCCCGGCCCCTTGCTTCATCTCTTCCGTACTCACGGCCGTAACTTCTGTAATGGCATCACCACCACCAATGATGGTAAACGTCCAGGCGCGCTTGGTTGATCGGTCAACCTGCAAATACTTAGGCTCCAGCTCATCCACTTCATTCGGGTACTGACCGTTGTCCTGATAGTACATCTTGGCAGCATTCATAATCGCACCAATGGTGGCCTGAGCATCAGAGGCATAGGCACTCTTCACATACTGCTGGTAAATCGGAAACGCTACGGCCGCCAGAATGGCAACGATAATCACAACCACCAATACCTCAATCAGGGTGAAGCCGGATCGCCGATTTTTAAACGGTTTTTTCATCAGAATCTCCTCATTTAGCTTTCATTTTTGCGGCCGAAATTAAAGGGTGCCCCAAGAGTGGCCAACCAAAAACTTGTTACACATATCACAATTTCAATAAAGAATACATAACGGGGGTTTGTTTGTAACATTTTTCATACGAACTAACGGGAAAATCCCCTCTCAGCAAGACTTTGGGCAAAATATTTGCCGTAATTTTTATCGATGCCGGATTCACCTTGGAGCATCTCCATCTGAGATTAGCTTACCGGACAATTTTGACAATGAGCGCATATTCATCGTTACTGGTAACATAGGATGCCGGTATTACAGTGTTCAAATAACGAAATGAGGACAAAGCCCCATGTTGAATCAGTCGGAATTTCAATTATTCCCTCCCATCGAACCCTACGACAGCAGCTTTTTGGATGTGGGTGATGGCCACACGATATATTATGAAGAGGTTGGTAACCCTGCCGGGCAGCCTGCAATTTTTGTCCACGGTGGGCCTGGTGGTGGTATTTCTCCTGCCTATCGCCAGTACTTTAATCCTGAGAAATATCGATTAATTCTGTTCGACCAGCGTGGTGCCGGGAAAAGCACACCCAAGGCCTCACTGGAAAATAATACCACCTGGGATCTGGTGGCTGACATGGAAAAAATCCGCACGCATCTAGGCATTGATCGCTGGGTTGTATTCGGTGGTAGTTGGGGCAGCACCCTGTCTCTCGCCTATGCCCAGAAGCACCCCCAGCAGGTGAAAGGGCTTATTCTCCGGGGTATTTTTCTCATTCGGAAAAGCGAAATCGAATGGTTCTACCAGGAAGGCGCCTCCCGGATTTTTCCCGATCGCTGGGAACACTATCTGGCTCCTATCCCACAATCGGAGCGGCATGATTTACTCAATGCCTATTACAAACGACTCACCAGTGAGGATGATGAAATTCGGCTGGAAGCTGCCCGTGCCTGGAGCCAGTGGGAAGCCTCTACCAGCAAACTTTTTGCAGACCCGGATGCCATTGACCGGTTTGGTGAGGCAGAGCTGGCGGAAAAATTTGCCCGGATTGAATGTCACTATTTCATCAACAAAGGCTTCTTCGATTCAGAGAATCAACTGCTGGATGGTGTGGATAAAATGCGCCACATTCCGGCCGTTATCGTTCAGGGTCGCTACGATGTCGTCTGTCCCGCCACTACCGCCTGGGATTTACACCGGGCTTGGCCGGAAGCCGATTTTCACATCATCCCCGACGCGGGTCATTCCATGTCGGAACCCGGTATTTTATCCAAATTGGTGGAATACACGGAAAAGTTCGCCGATTTACCCTAATACTGAATGCATCAGCATTCGAATCATGTAACGGTAGTCGCCAGAGGTCAGTTTTCTTTAACATTCAAATTATATCTGGATTTCAACGCCACAAGCTTTCCATGAGGATCCTCCAAAGGAGTCTCGCAAGGAGTCCTGTGAACCTGTGGACCTACGGGGTAGCTCGTGGTTAATGACAACCCATAGAAAGCAGGGCTTTAGCCCTTGATACTTTCCATGGATGATGTGTCGCTTCGGTCATTGATCATTGGAATTTTGGATTTGTTTGAGATTTGACTTTTGGGATTTGTGATTTTGTCACGTCGTAAGGGGCCAGTACCCCAATTTTTGAAGAGCTTTCCTGACAACCGCCGCCTCAAGGTTCTCAGACAGCTCCTTTTTTGTGTTTCGTGGAACCGAAGGGGGGGCTCTCCCGAAGGGATTCCGCTGGGGGTACCGCTGACTTCGTTCGACGAACGCAACGCTCTCCCCGATCCACTTAGGCATTTGGCTTTTTACACGAGGTATAGTTGTTTGATATCGTAATAAAAAAGCCACCTCATCAGGTGGCTTTTTCAGGTTTTGTGGAGCCAAGGGGGATCGAACCCCTGACCTTCGCATTGCGAACGCGACGCTCTCCCAGCTGAGCTATGGCCCCAGATATCTGACCAGTTTTTGCTTCACACAGCAGTCCGGTGACGCTTTATTCACCATGTCAATGGGCGCGGGATTATAATTGTTCACCCCACCCAATTCAATCGAAATTTCGTTCTGCAATTCCGTTGAACTGCCGCTTGGATAAAATTTCGCGCCACCCTATTTTTCAGCATTCATGAAATCGACTCGTGATCACATCCAACTTAGTTTGATATTTTTCCTTATCCTTAATATTTATGCGGTTGATCATCCGGTATCCGGGGCCATCCCTCTCACCGGACAGTGGCAATTCAACACAGCCTCTGGCATACATCAAAACCAATACTATCCACCTTTTCACGGCGATTTTTCCGCCGCTCGCTTTCCGCTGGTCAGGTTGAATTCGGCGTTGGACACCACCCAATTTTACATCCTGCTGGTACAGGACATGACAGATAAGATTGCCCTGCGACCACCACCGGGTGCCGATTCACTCTACGCATCTGGTGGGATTTTCGCCATGCATGTTAACACGCCCTTTCTGGAATCAGACACACTCATCCTAACGCGAACCGATGATTATACGCCAACCGGTTTGCCGGTCATGCGACTCATCACGGAGGCAGAATGGAACCAACTGGCGGGTTGCCATCCGGTTGGATATCGCACCCTTAATCGTGTACCAATTTTTAACCGCACTGCCCATGTAACGTACAATCTGGATCAGCACCATTTTGAGACCTTTCGCCGCTGGCCCCAAATGCAGTCCAGCGATCCCCTTGCGGCAGCCAGCTTTTTTAAATCCCTTAACTACACTGTTCAGGCCGACGGGGAGCAATTCGCCCTGCCACTGGATGCGGTTCTCACGGATGTGAATTACATCCCCGGGACCGGGATTCTGAAGATTGAATATTTGCTGAATGACGACAATTTGCTCACCCTTTCGGCAGTGGTTTCTGCCGCTTATCCCGATCCCATTTTCTGTGTGCTGGCAGAAATGACCTACCGCGAGGGACAAACCGTCTCCATTAAGGCAAAGTGGGAATTGGACCGACCGGACATTGCCTTCATGGATAGCGACCTACCCCCCCAGGAGGGACTGCAGCAGCATTTCACGGTTTTCGCCCATTCGGCGGAGAGCATTAAAATTGCCCGGCGTTATACGGAAATTATCAGCCAGGATGTGGCGGCATTTTTTCAGCGTGAGACGGAATGGTGGCAGAATTGGCATCGGTTGGATAAAATGCCCACGGGACTCACTGCTCAGCAATCAGATCAATGGTTACAAGCGCTCACATTCCTGGAAATCACGCCTTCCCCAATGGATCTGGAGAAATCCTTCGACCACGCCCTGACCCGCGCCTGGGGACTCTGTCTGGGTGGTCATGCTGACGAAGCCAACGACGATCTGGGATTAATCCTGGATCAGATTCGGGAATCAATGTCTGTTGTGGAATGGGCACGCTTCCTGACCCTGGCGCAGCAGGTGAGTGACCGCCTGGGTCATGTCACTCTGATAAAATCAAATTGGGATGAAATTCTGAAAGGTTTTGCTGAACCGGTTATCGCGCAATTTCGCAGCGGATTTCCCGACCATACGGTCACTGATAAAATTTATCTGTTGGCTGGTCTGAATGCCATGGCAACGCTCGCCAAAGACGTGGGCGTGCCCGCCAGTGCCTATGTTTACCAGCGCCTGAGTCAACAAATTCAAACAGCCTTGGAACAAACATTCGTTGTGTCAAATCCAGAGATTAATCCGGATCTGCTTTCGACTTTATTATGGGCTCCCGGATTATCGCAGCAAAGGCCACACATTTATACCCGACTCGCATTGAACAACCGTCCACTATGGCAGTTACCCGTTCTCAGTGAAACCACATTTCCAGCCGAAGCACCCATTTTGCCTTACATGAATTCCCTCATACTGGCGCGCCAGAGTGGTTACCAACGCGAAGCCGTCCAGGCAGCTGGCTATCCTCTGCTGATTCGCGCTGCCATCAACGCCCACCTTTTTCCGAAGACCTGGGATTGCCAGGGAAATTTTCACGACCCAGACCTATCCCCCCACATCTGGACCAGTTGTCTATTGTTATTCGCTGACGATTGAATCACCATCAGAGGACGCTTTCATGACTTCAATTTCTCTATCCAATCATCCGCAAAGACGGACCCATTCGGTACGCTTATTTCTACTCATGTTATTTTTTGCAGCACAACTGGGTATTGGTCAGACTAATCCTTTCCGATTGATCTATCCTGTTGATAACGGTCGTCACTGGGTTGATGACATTCAGGTTCTGGGTATGACCAATCCTCAAAGCCAGGTCTGGATTAATGGTGCACCGGTTCCGGTGGACAGTGCCGGCCGGATTGACCATAACATTACCCTGCAGGCGCACAAAAACACACTCACCATCCAGGTATCAAATCGCACAACCCGTTGGGACACATCCCTTACGCTCTGGCGCATGAACTTTGATCATTTTAATGCCGACAGCCAATTCGTGAATAAGAATGTCGCCGACTCACTTTGGTTGCAGGTATTAAGTCCGCGCAGTGGCGAGATGCGGCGCGATCGCATTTCATTTAAAGGTCGCACCCATCCAGACGCCACCGTACTGCTAAATGGCGATACGCTTCAGGTCTTCCCCTCCGGCGGTTTCACCGGTCTGTTGGAATTAAACCCTGGAGAGAATGTCTTTGCCTTTATCGCCGCTCTGGATAGTGAGATATTGCGAGACACCCTTCGCATTGTCACGCCCCGACCTGAAGATCCGGAAGAATTGCCACTCTTTATCGAGGATTCAGCCCTGCCGGCATCACATCGGTGGGTGACTGCAGGTGATATTCTACAAGTCGGTTTTGATGGACGCCCGGGTCAGGCAGCCTATTTCCAGATTCCTGGCAGCATGGATTGGGAACGATTGATTGAAGAGGCACCGGGCCAATATCGTGGATTCTGGCGTGTCACACCGGAAACACCACAGCAAGCCTTGAAAATTCGTTATCTGGTAAAAACGCACCGGATTTTCAGCCATTATGCCTATTCCAATGGCAATATCCGGCTGCTCGCCACACCGCTGGGAGCAATCACTACCAGCGGAGACAGCCGCGTCTATCACCAGTTAGGTGAAGGACTCTTCATGCCGCTTGGAGAGGGTATTGCCCTGACAATTAACGGGTTGGAGGATAATTATTTTCGCGTCTGGCTTAGTGATGAATTGCATGGCTATATCCACCGCAGGAATGTGAAACTCCTGCCCCAGCCTTTAACCCAGCTCCCCGTGCAGGTTGGGTCTCTGCGTGGTACAAATCAGGGCGACTGGCAGCAATTCCGTTTTTTCGTTGGTCCAGTCCATCCCGCGTACACACTGGAAGAGGTTTTCGAACCTCGCCGATTGGAATTGAAGCTGTATGGTGCTGAACAGGGCTGGGAATGGACGACATTTCCCGAACCCGATGGCGATTTGGCGTACCTGGAACGAAAACAACCTGCTTCGCACACCTGGCAGATGAACTTTTACGCCCGGAGTGAGCAGTTCTGGGGTTGGCGAGGCTATTATGATGGCGATTACTTTGTAGTGGAAATCCGCAAGCCACCGGTCATTAAATCCGACAGCTTGTTCAAGCACATATCCATTGAAATTGACCCTGGCCACGGCGGGTATGAACGCGGTGCTATCGGTGTGACCGGTTATCCGGAAGCCGACGCCAATCTGCGCTATAGTCTGAAATTGGCAAAGCTTCTGGAGGAAGTCGGCGCTACCGTTTATCTCACACGAACGACAGATACGCGGCTTAGTTTGGCGGAACGGGCTGAGATTGCGAGGAAAGACAGTGTGCACATTTTTGTCATGGCACACAACAATGCGCCCGGCTCCGGTTCCAATCCGCTGGGGGTGAAGGGTACCTCCACCTATTTCACCTGGCCCAGTGCGAAGCAGATTTGTGATGCCACCTACCCCCATCTGTTAGAAATGGGGCTGGAACCCTACGGCAAAATCACCCGGTATTACTATTACCTGCTGCGTCAAACCGATTATCTGGTGTTTTTAATCGAAGGCGGCTTCATGACCCATCCGGATGATGAAATGTTTCTGCTCAGCGAGGAGGGACTGGATAAGCTTGCTCAGGCGGTTTTCAATGGCCTTCAAGACTATTTAATCCAACAGGCCACACACCAGGAAGCATTAGAAACCCATGGAATCTGGTAAAACGGCTGAAATCACAGATCCGGCTCCCGTAGAAGCCCGGCAACATAAAGCCGCCCTGGTTCCACTGACGGTAGCTGGTACCCTGGCCATTATCAAATTGGTGGCGGGCCTCATGACCTTTTCGGTGGGCGTCATTGCCAGTGCAATTGATTCATTCATGGACTTTTTCGTCTCCCTGGGGAATTTCATCTTCATCAGGATATCACATGAACCGGCTGACCGGGAGCACCCGTACGGCCATGGGAAAAGCCAGGAAATCGCGGCATTACTGGAGTCCATCATCATTTTCGGTTCCACGGTGTACCTGATTTACACGGCTGTGGACCGGATTTTCAATCCCAAAGCAATCGGTATGACGCAGTTGGCCATTGTTGTCATGCTGGTTTCCCTACTGGGCAGCGTAGGGGTGAGCATTTTTCTTCGTCAGCGGAGCCGTGCCACCGAATCCATCGCTTTGGAAGCTGACAGTGTCCACTATACCACCGATATTTATAGTAATGGCGGCATTTTGCTGGGACTCCTGCTGATCCACCTCACCGGTTTCCAGCTCATTGATGTGATTCTCACACTGGCCATGTCTGCCTTCATTCTCAAAAGCGTCTGGGACCTTTTTCGGAATGCCCTTGACCGTTTGATGGACCACAAACTTCCCGATTCTCTGAATGAGGAAATTCTCACTACCATCATGGAACACAGCGATAAAATTATCGGGTACCACAATTTCCGTACCCGTCGCTCCGGTCCATACAAATTCATCGATTTTCACCTGGACATCTGCCGGGAAACACCCTTCGTGGAAGCCCATGATATTACCGACCAACTGGAACGCAAAATTCAAGAACTGGTACCCGCTTCCAATGTACTGATTCACATGGATCCCTGCGATGAAACCTGTCCGGGTGTGGATAACTGTGAATTCATTCAGAAAAAATCCTCCGGTTCAAAGAGCACCACGCCGGAATGACTCGTCCCTGTTTCTATGACATTTTTATGCTGCCGCTGGAATATTTCGGACTACGGCGGTTGCGCCGGCGCATTCTGAGCGAGGTCAGTGGCCGGATTCTTGAGTTGGGCGCCGGTACGGCAGTTAATACTTCATTTTATCCACACCATCCGGATGCGGAAATCATTGCGGTAGAACCCTCCCGGGAAAAAGCCGTGTGCGCAGAGCCTCGCCGGAAAAATTATCCTCAAATGACCTGGATTCAGGGTGTGGGCG
Organism: Fidelibacterota bacterium; assembly: GCA_021734045.1. Taxonomy (GTDB): domain Bacteria; phylum Fidelibacterota; class UBA8477; order UBA8477; family UBA8477; genus UBA8477. Next base: position 1,848 of record JAIPJR010000035.1, on the reverse strand, counting down.
AACACATGCCCTTCGCGGATGCCAGTTTTGACCGGGTGGTAGCGACGCTGGTGCTCTGCTCCGTCCAATCAATGGAACAAACGCTGGTTGAAATCCGGCGAATTCTGAAACCAAACGGTACCATCCACATTTTGGAGCATGTCCGCCCCCCACAGCCATGGCTGGGAAAAATCTTTGACTGGCTTACACCACCGTGGAAACTGTTTGCGGAGGGCTGTCATCTTAACCGGGAAACGGGCGCTGCAATCAAAAATGCCGGATTCACCATTACCCGACGTCGGCATTATCTGTGGGGTGTGGTTCAGTCCTTCGAAGCGTGTCGGACACAACCATCCCGGAGGTAGCTGTTTTTTTTAATCCGTTCCTGTTTACATTTCCCCGCAATGGGTTTTCAACGCAAATCAGGTCGAAAATTAGTCGTAAACAAGACGCACAAATAGAGACGAGGTGTTTTCATGGAATTTCTAAAGACATTAACGGTTACAGCACCGGATCAGGTGACCGAGCGCTATCCGCTTATGATTCGCGGACATTTCGAGGGTGAGGATTTTAGCGAAGCATTACAAGCCGCGAACACCGAATTGGACGGTGCGCTGGAGATGGCGATTAATAATGGTGAGTTTACGGGTAAACTCAACAGTAGCTTGGTATTTTACACGCCTAAAAACGCACTGGCCGAACGGCTCATGATCATTGGTCTGGGTAAAAAGGACGGATTCAACACGGACAAGCTGCGTCAGGCAGCCGCCACCGCCATCCGGGCTGCCCATGGCATGAAGATGAAGCGTGTGGCGTCGGAATTTTTAGCCCGGGATGTGGTGAGCTCGGATGATGCCCAGTATTTAGCCGAGGGGTATGCCATGGGATCCTATCGCTTTACACCCTACCAGGCGAAGAAAGATGACGACTTTGCCGGTGTTGAATCAGTGACCATTATCAGCAGTGCCGATATTAAAAAAGCACTGGCCTACGGATATACCATTTCTGAAGGTGTAAACCTGACCCGTGACCTGGGAAACCATCCCGGAAATGTAGCCACCCCCACCTATCTGGCCGAAACGGCGGAAAAAATCGGAAAAGCCAAAAATTTTAAAGTGACGATTTTTGACCGGGATGATTTTAAACGATTGGGAATGGGCGGTATTGCTGGTGTCTCTGCCGGTACGGACGAACCACCCAAGTTCATCATTTTGGAGTACCAGGGTGGTGAAAAAGAGGGCAAGACGCTGGGACTCGTGGGCAAAGGTCTCACCTTTGATTCGGGTGGAATTTCCATCAAACCGGCAGCCGGAATGGATGAGATGAAATTTGACATGCTGGGTGGTGCAGCAGTTTTGGGTATCATGCACATCGTGGCGCAATTACAGCCAAAATTGAATATTATTGCCATTGTTCCTTCTACGGAAAACATGAATGGTGATCGCGCCATGCGACCCGGCGATATTTTGAAAGCCTATAATGGTAAAACCATTGAGGTGCTAAATACTGATGCGGAAGGGCGCCTGATCCTGGCTGACGGTCTCTCCTATTTAACCGAAAATTATGAGGTGGACGGGCTGGTTGATTTTGCCACGCTGACTGGTGCAGTCGTCGTCGCGCTTGGTCATTATTACAGTGGCGTACTCACCAATCATCAGGATTTCGCCGATGAACTCATTAATTGCGGCGAAGAATCATCCGATCGGGTTTGGCAACTGCCGCTGGACGAGGACTATGCTAACGATATCAAGTCCAAGATTGCTGATGTGAAAAATATGGGCAAAGCCAAGGAAGCCGGAACCATCGCCGCAGCCGCATTCCTGCAGGAATTCGTGAAAGAAGGAACCAAATGGTGCCACGTGGATATTG
>JAIPJR010000034.1 GCA_021734045.1 Fidelibacterota bacterium | reverse complement strand
ATCATGACTGCTCTCTTCATTGTATTCTGCTCTGGCCCAGTTACCGATATATTCCATTTCTTCCTTTACCTCGAGTAGTCGTTGTCTAATCGATGAAAGACGCTCGCGACGCTTTTCCCTCCATAGCGAATAGAAGGTTAACCAAGCTATCGCAGGTGAAAGACTAATAGACGCTGCCGTGATTAAGTCTTTCAGATCGGAAATAGTAGAATCCATGATTATGACCAAAATCGTGTTCTTTTACTTTTTTTAAGTTCAGTGGGTGGTGAGGTAAGAGCAAGTACTTTTCCCCGGAATAAAAATATTTTCTCCAACCCAAATTCCAGGTGGATTTACTGAGTATCACACTCTAAATGATGAATATTTTCCCTCCAGGCTGCAGTGGGAGCATGATGAAACCAGAATCCAGTTGTCCCCAGCAATTAAAAAGCGCCCTGATTCATCTCAGAGCGCTTTTTTGTACAATCAGCAGTTTTGGTCAAACCGCTAAACCATATGAGCCGGCTAGATCATTAATCCGAGGCCGGATAGAGAATCACCTGCACATAATGATCGGTGTCCAGGTAGCGCCGGGCCGATTGCTGCAGATCACTACCAGCCAAGTTTTCTACCAACTCATTGAATTTATTAATATTGGCCACATCAAATCCGTTGGCGTAGTAGAATTTCAACAGTTGGATCCAATACCCATTCTGCTTCAGGTTGGTTTCCCGGCTGCGACGCTGGGTCTCCTTGATTTTCACCAGATATTCTTCATCGGGGGGTGATTTTTTCAGATGTTCGATCTCATCCATCACCGCCTGCACCAATTCCTCCACCCGATCCGGCGCGGAACCGAAAGTGATGTTGATTTTATAGGCCGGTTCCGGAAATTGCTCCGTCTCTGCCCAAATTCCCACACTGTAGGTGCCGCCCATGTCTTCCCGCAGAATTTCCCGCAGGCGAATGCGCATCAGATCCACCAGGGAAATGATGTCATAGCGCGTCTGGCGATTCCAGTCGAAGGTCCCATTGAACACAATCCTCGTGCTGCTCTTGGCTTCCTCGCCCTTGAAAATTTCCTTTGTAATGACACCAGCCGGCGGGTCGATATTCAGATCACGCCACTTTTCGTTCCGGTTCAATGCCGGCAAAGCACCCAGGTATTTTTCCACCAGGGGTTTCAGCTTTTCCGGCTCAAAATTGCCTACAAAAATGAAGGTGAAATCACCGGCATCTGCGAAACGCTCCCGGAAAACGCGGTACGATTTCCCCAAATCCATTTCACGCAAAACCTCGGGTGACCAGGGGCGAGCGCGAAAATGGTGCTGGGCTAATGTTACCTGAATCGTGTCCTGAAAAGCCGATTCGGGCCGGGCGCTGCGATTGGCAACATAGGCTTCCAGCTGACCTTTGTAAGCGGCATAGGCGTTTTCGTCTGCCCGGGGTGCGGTGAAATGAAGATAAATCAGTTGGAACAGCGTCTCCAGGTCGGCCGGTGACGCTGAACCGTTCAGACCTTCTTCAAGTTCTTTCAACCAGGGCTTCACGTTCACCACCTGCCCGGTCAGCTTTTTGTCCAGACTAATCCGGTCGAAATTCCCCAAGCCACTTTCGTACAAAATGTCCGCAGCCGTTTCCGCGGCGATATAATTACTGTCGGGAACCAGGCTGGTCCCACCAGGACTGAAAGCGGTGAAACGCACTTCATCGTTTTTGAAATCGGTGGGTTTGAGAATGACCCTCACACCGTTGCTCAGCGTCCATTCTACAATCCCAACATCAGAATGGGACGATTCAGACACCACCTGACCCGGAGCCGGCTCCTGCGCCAGTAATGGCTCGCCATTCACCGCTTCCGTGTAGGGCTCCACTTTCTCCCGGGAAACGGCTTCCAGCACGGCGGCCAGTTCTTGGTCTGAGGGAACAGACACGCCCTCTTTTTCCGGTGCATTCACGGTGACCACGCGATTATGGGGCGTAATCCACTCATCCGCCAGCCGGTTTACATCTTCCAGCGTAATGGTGGGCAATAATTTTTGGGTAATGGCGTACTCATATTCAATACCGGGAATGGGTTCACCATTGAGGTAATGACTCACATATTCGCGGGCCAGATTCCGGGATTCGGTTTTATCGCGCTCATTGTAGGCCTGCTCCACTTGGCGTAACAGTGCCTTCTTCTGACGCGCCAGCTCCGACTGGGTGAAGCCGTAGTCATGGACGCGCTTGGCCTCCCGCAGGAGCGCTTCCAGCCCCGTTTCAATGCCATTATCCGCCACACCGGCAGCCAACAGATAAACCTCTTTCGTGCGTACAAATTGCCCCTGTCCGGAATAGCCGTACAGAAAGGGCGCATCCGACTGTTTGGCCAGCTCGTTCAGGCGGTCACTGAACATGGCATTGTACAAAGAACCCATGAGGCGTTCCCGGTAGTGGCCAACGGTTTCCTCCGGCTGCACATCATGCATGTAATACACAGCCACCTGATTGCGGGTCGCCTCTTTATCGGTAGCGATGGCAAACAATGTCTCTTCATGGTCGGGAACCGGGTAAAATTCCCGTTCCCGCTCATTTCCCGGATTGGTGAGATTGCCGAAATGGGATTGGATCAGCCCTTCGATGGCATCCATGTCAAAATCACCCACCGCCACCACGGCCATGAGATCGGGTCGGTACCAGTCTTTGTAAAACCGGCGTAATGTCTCGTAATGAAATGTCTCCAGAATTTCCTTTTTGCCGATTGGCAGGCGTTCAGCGTAGCGGGAGTCTTTCAGGATAATGGGAAATTGTTCATCCCGCATGCGTTGATCCGCACCGCGCCCCAGGCGCCATTCTTCAATAATCACACCCCGTTCTTTGTCAATTTCTTCGTCGTTGAAACTGAGCAGGTGTCCCCAGTCTTCCAGAATTTGGAAGGCTGTTTTCAGCTCTTCGGAGGAATCTGTGGGTACCTGAAGCATGTAAACGGTCTCATCAAAGCTGGTATAGGCATTCAGATCGGGGCCGAAGCGCATACCGATGGATTCCAGATAATCCACCAGCGCCTGTTTTTCAAAATTTTCACTGCCATTAAAAGCCATGTGCTCCACAAAATGGGCCAGCCCCTGCTGGTCATCATTTTCCAGAATACTTCCGGCATTCACAGCCAGGCGCAGCTCGGCGCGATGTTCCGGCTTGGGATTGTAACGGATATAGTAATGAAGCCCGTTGGGCAATTGTCCGGTGCGCACAGCAGGATCAACGGGCAGGGCTTGTTTGAATTCGGCGCGGTTTTTCCCGTTCTCTTTTCCGGGAGTAAACCAACTGCAACTGGTAACCACTCCCACAACCATAACAAGAATCAGGGGGCGGTAAAATCGGTGTATCATCTGTCTCTCCTTGGTAAACTTCATTGTTGGGTAATAATAGACTGGCAGCCCGGATTGTTCCAGATATTTCCCGGCTGTGACAATCTCTTAATTAACAATTTACCTTGACTTATAGGTTCATTCGTCGGTAGCATATTAACTCAGGCATCTTTTAAAAACGCGTTGCCGCCGGGGGAGCTTTCCAAAGGCAACAATCGGGAGGAATTTCAAATGCGCAAGATTTCTGTTCGTGATTTTATGACCAAAAAAGTCATCACCTTCAAGCCGGATACGCCCATTGAAGTCGCTATTGATACGCTGGTGAAAAATGAGATTTCTGGCGCATCGGTGGTGGACAACAAAGGTCGTCTGGTGGGGATTGTGTCCGAAAAGGATTGTCTGCGGATTTTGGCCAATGGTGTGTACCATCACGAGCCAGGTGGTACGGTGGAAGATTATATGACAGAAGCGGTGGTCTCCATTCACGCCGACACGGATATTTTCACCGTGGCTGATTTGTTCTTGAAAAACATCTATCGCCGGATGCCGGTTGTGGAAGAGGGAAGAGTTATCGGACAGGTAAGCCGCCGGGATGTTCTGCGGGCAATCCAGGAGATTAAAGACAAGCAGCAGGCGGATATCTATTGATTTTGAATTTCATTTGTCCCAGACCCTCACATCTGGAGGGGTTTCTGGTGCAGTTTGAAGCACCGGCGCAACGAATGCCGGCTTGTCCCGGCGAAGTTGCCGATTATATTGGCGCGCATTGAAAAATAAATTTGCCAAACTACCCCATTTCTCACTTTCAAATACAACCCCTGACACGTCTTTACAAAATACACGACTTCCTGTCATGTAAGGAGCCTCACATATGAAACACCTGATAGTACCATTAATTGCCGCTGTTCTCGTTTTAGGGAATTGTTCAACGGAAAATCCCACCTTCCCCTGGGTGCAGGGTGGATTTGATGAAGCCCTGGCCAAAGCCAAAACGGACGACAGCAAATTGGTGATGATAGAATTTTCCACTGACTGGTGTTCGTGGTGCAAGCGCCTGGATGCCCAAACCTGGCCGGATCCCAAGGTTATTGAGGTGGCGCAGCAACACCTGATTCCCATTGAGGTTGACGCGGAAAAGGGTGATGGCATTGAACTTGCTAAAAAGTTCCGCATCGGTGGATATCCCACCATGGTTTTTCTCAATGCGGAGGGTGAAGAAGTTGACCGTATTCCAGGATATTTACCGGCTGAAGATATGGTAGGAGAACTGACCCGGATTGTGAATGGCATTGATACCTACCCCACACTGAAAGCCCGCCTGGAAGAGAATCCCAACGATCCTGGGCTACTCATTCAGTTCGCCCAGAAGGTTGAAAACATGAGCGGACTGGAAGGTGCGGTTTCATACTGGGAGAAGGTTCCGGATCTGGCGGAAGCCGATGATAACCAGAAGGCACTCTCACGGTTCAAGATTGCCCAGCACCAGGTTGAACAATCTGCCAGTCCGGACGCTCTGAAAGCGTATATCAGCCAAAATGCTGATAGTCCCTACATCCCGGAAGCCTACAATAATCTGTCCCGCTACTATCGTCGGGCCGGTGATGGCGAAGGTGAAGCGCGGGTTCTGCAGGAATATGTGACTTTCATGGAGCAACGCGGCACGGTTTCCACGCAATTGTATAATGGCTATGCCTGGCGCATGGCTGAGCTGGAGAAAAACCTGGAGGACGCGCTGGTCAAGAGTGCCAAAGCGATTGAGCTCTTACCGGAAACGACCGATTCTGCCTCCCGGGCGCAGGTGATGGATACCCGTGCGGAAGTGCTATGGAAACTGGGGCGGCGTGATGAAGCCGTCCAAATTATCGACCAATGTATTACCCTGCAGCCGGAAGATGAGTATTACGCGAAGCAGAAGATGAAATTTCAGACAACTCAGGCCGGCGAAGTGGCCGCCGGCTCAGGCGCTTGATGAGTGCGTGAACTGACTTTTTTAAGACAAAAACCAGCCTCCGGGGGCTTACCAGACAGACCACAGGCAACAATCAGATTGGTATAGAGAATAAACAAGGAGAGGCAAGTGAAAATAGGAATCCCAAAGGAAACAGTAGCCGGCGAGACCCGTGTGGCACTGATTCCATCAATGATAGCACCCTTGACCAAGAAGGGTCATGAGGTCTTGGTGGAATCCGGTGCAGGGATGGCGGCATCTTTTCCGGATGAAGCGTACACCGCTGCAGGCGCTACCATTATCGGTACCACCCAATCGTTGTACGATGCTGCGGATATTATTTTTAAAGTGCAGCCCCCGCAGGCTGACAAGGGTGAGCCAGCGCTGATTGGTGAGGGCAAAACCTTCATCGGTTACATGGCGCCATTCTACAATGCTGAGATGGTGAAGACATTTCAGCAGCGCAAAATCACGGCATTTTCCATGGAATTCATTCCCCGGATCACCCGGGCTCAAAGCATGGATACCCTGTCATCTATGGCGACAATTGCCGGATATAAAGCCGTTTTAATGGCGGCTAACGAGCTGGGTAAAATTTTCCCGTTGCTCATGACCGCTGCGGGTACCATTACACCAGCCAATGTTTTAATCCTGGGAGCCGGCGTGGCTGGTTTGCAGGCCATCGCCACCGCCAAGCGGCTGGGTGCCCGGGTGTCTGCTTTTGACCCGCGTCCGGCTGTGCGTGAGCAGGTGGAAAGTCTCGGCGCTACCTTTGTTGAAATGGAATTGCCAGAAGAGGATGTGGAAACCAAGGGTGGCTACGCGAAAGCCCAGTCCGACCTCTTTCTCCAGAAAGAACAGGAAGCAATTGCAGCCCGGCTACCCAAGATTGATGCCGTGATTACCACGGCGCAGATTTTCGGGAAAGCCGCTCCTGTGCTCATCACAGAGGAAATGGTGAAAAAAATGAACCCCGGCAGTGTCATTGTCGACCTGGCCGCTGAGAATGGCGGTAATTGCCAACTCACCGAAGCCGGCAAGACGGTGGTGAAAGAAAATGTCACCATTATCGGTGCCGTGAACCTGCCGGCTACGGTTCCCGTACATGCCAGCCAGATGTACGCCAAGAACATCGTGAACCTGTTCAATCATCTTTATCAGGCGGAAGACAACGCCCTGGATTGGGAAGACGAAATTACCGTGGGTGCTTGCATTACCAGAGACGGTGAGATTACCAATGAGATGGTCAAAGATCGCTTAAGTAACGGAGGTAACTAATGGATCTGCTTTCACTGTTTACCATTTTCGTACTGGCGATTTTCGTCGGATTCGAATTGATTACCAAGGTACCACCGCTGCTGCATACACCGCTTATGTCCGGCTCCAACGGCATCTCAGGTATTACCATTGTGGGTTCCCTGGTGGCTACCGGTGCGGGACATTCCACACTGGCCACGGTTTTGGGTCTTCTGGCGATCATTTCGGCTACCATTAATGTGGTGGGCGGGTTCATGGTCACCGACCGTATGCTGGAGATGTTCAAACCCAAAAAAGACCAAAAAGGCGGGAAGGAGTAAGCCATGACTATGGAAATTATTACCCGGATCGTCTACCTCGTAGCAGCGGTCTTTTTTATCCTGGGGTTGAAAAATTTAAGCTCTCCAAAAACTGCTCGCCGAGGGAATCTGTTTGCCATGCTCGGCATGTTAATCGCCGTGGTAATGACGCTATTTGATCGCAATATCATTAGTTTCGAATACATCATTGTTGGACTGATTGTCGGTGGCGCTATCGGCGCCGTGGCCGCTAAAAAGGTTCAGATGACCTCCATGCCGCAAATGGTCGCTCTGTTCAACGGGTTTGGCGGTATTGCTTCCACGCTGGTGGCATTCGCGGAATTGTATCAGGCGCACGGTGATGTGGCAGTACATGCCAACCTCACCGTTTCCCTCAGTTTGCTGATTGGTACGGTAACATTCACCGGCAGTCTTATCGCCTATGCCAAATTACAGGGCATTATGCGCGGTGCACCCATTGTGCTACCCCTGCATCAAATCCTGAACACATTGCTGCTAATCGCCTCCGTGGTGCTCATCGTTTTGGCGATTATGTACCCGGGCGAATATCTGCTGTGGGCGATTATCATCGTGGGCGTGGCCGCCATTTTCGGAATCACATTTGTGATTCCTATCGGTGGTGCAGATATGCCGGTGGTGATTTCACTGTTAAATAGCTATTCCGGTGTGGCTGCAGCCATGACCGGTTTTGTACTGGGAAACAGCGTCCTGATTATCGCCGGTGCGTTGGTGGGAGCTTCCGGTTTGATTCTCACCAATATCATGTGCGTGGCCATGAATCGCTCCCTGGCGAATGTCCTTTTTGGCGCGGTGGGTACTGACGGTGGAGCCACAACCAGTGGTGAAAAAGAAACCCGCACCGTTACCAATTATACGCCCGTTGATGCAGCCATTATGATGGAACAGGCCCAGTCGGTTATTATCGTTCCCGGATATGGTCTGGCCGTGGCGCAGGCTCAGCATGTCTTACAGGAAATGGCACAAATTCTCATGGATCGTGGTGTGAAGGTCCGCTATGCCATTCATCCCGTGGCCGGGCGCATGCCGGGACACATGAATGTGCTCATGGCCGAAGCTAATGTCTCATACGATTTGTTGCTGGAAATGGATGCCATAAACGACGATTTCCAGGACACGGATGTGGCGCTGGTAATTGGCGCCAATGATGTGGTTAACCCGGCCGCACGCTATAAAAAAGACAGTCCGCTATACGGCATGCCTATCCTGAATGTGGATCAGGCGCGTACCGTGATGATTGTCAAGCGTTCGCTGGGAGCCGGATTCGCCGGTGAAGCCAATGAATTATTCTTTGATGATAAGACCATGATGATTTTCGGTGACGCCAAAAAGGTGGTGACCGACCTGGTGAAGACATTGAAGGAAGAGTAATCATTCCGCGTCCCGGTCATTTTAGGACAAACTAATCTGATGATAAAAGGCCGTTCGAATGAGCGGCCTTTTTTTATGCGCTGCGAGAGCATTCCCGAATTAAAAAAATGATCACCGGGCAATGTAGGTTTTAACCAGTTTTTCGTACACATGTCCCCGATTATCATCAGCCTGAAATTTTAATATGTAGATGCCCATGCGAATCTGCTGCGTATAGTCCCACGATCCATCCCAAACCAACTCACCAATGGCAGCGACGGGTTGATTTTTCGCCAGGGTTACCATTTTCCGGCCATAGACATCGAAAATTTCTACGCTCACCCGCCCCGATTCAAAAGGTAAGGTATAGGCGATGGTCTGGATATCTTCGAACCCATCCTGGTCCGGAGAAAAGGGGTTAGGCGAAACGGTGAGGGCAAGTGCGGAGGGGATGTCCTCGAGGAAAAGGCTGTTCTGTGCACCCGGCGTCGCACCAGTCAGTGACACCGCATTGCCCCAGTTGGAAGCGCTGGCAGCCGGCGCGTTCAGTCGAATTCGCTCCAGTGAAATGCCCTCCCGGTCACCCCATTTTGACGAAAATGCCAGCGAATCTGCCCAATTTCCCAACGGGTCCGATAGACCAAGAAAATCTCCCGTGTTGTTCAGATTCGGGAATGACGCCAGAATTAATGCGGCGGGTGTCACCGGATTACCCTGCGCCTGGATAACGAAATAGTCTTCCGGTGGAATGAAGATGGCGGAATCAGCGCTCAACGTCACAAAAGCAGTGGCGTCCGCGATTTCCCAGCCATTTATCTGAATCGTATCAGTGGAGCGATTGTAAATCTCAACCCACTCCGGGTCTGTACCGGCGGGTAAATACATGAATTCAGTCAGGAGCAGTGGGGGTTCGGAGTGAGCGATGAAAACAGACGTCATCAGCGAGTCATTGGTGGAATTGGGATCGGCAGTCACTTCCAGCCAGGCGGTGAAAGTGGCCATTCCGGGACGGGGCCACCGGAATTCAGTAGAAACTGAAATGGTGCTGTCTGGTTGAATTATCGGGAGATCAGCTTCCAGCGGAGTAGAAGAAGCATCGTTCACCTGGACCCATAGTTTCCCGCCACTGCTGGTTTCATACCCAAGATTTGTGATCTGGAATGTTATCGGAGAAACCGCATCCACCACCAATGTGGTTGTGTCAAACTGCACTGCCGTAAGCGCCAAATCCACCGGCAGGGGTGTGCTGATATTCAACTGGCATGGCGTTCCAATTTCCGGATGCTGGCGCCAGTTGGAAATCGTTGTAGAGGCCGAATCTGGCCAAATTCTTTCAATAGATTTTCCCTGATTCAACGCCCAGTCAGACGAATATGTAAGGCTGTCGATCGTTTCCCCGGTACGGTCCACGATGCGTATCTCGTCAGCCGAATTCCCGAATCCCGGCCAGGGGCTTACCGGTCGCGCGCATGACAGGGGCATGTGTTCCTGGCTAACCGTCAGCAGGTCACCCGGTGCGAGACTGCCGGTGGTATCCAGCCATCCGATAGTGGAATAATCAGCTATTCCCAGGAGATTTAAGGGAATATTTAATGATGACTGATTGAGAATCTCCACCCATTCCGACTCACCTGACGCGGGCCAGGGCATCATTTCATTAATCAACACATCTCCGGGTTCAACCCCAATCCAAAGACTACTATCCAAAGCGGTACTGCTTGAACCTGTATATGTGACGCGCAGATTGTGGTTACCGGACGGCTGGGGCGCCAGATTGAATGTGGTGACACGTCGTTCTCCAAATCGCACCGAGTCCACCATCCGGGTTTGGGCAACAACACCATCCAGGAACAGACGGAGTGTTCCGCTCTCGGCGAAATGTCCTGTTGTGGTGAAGTGAACCCGAATCGTCAGCGAATCGTGATAAGTGTTTTGTGCGGGTAATTCCAGCGAATCTATCCAGACCTGATATGCAGGGTAGGCAATACTATTTTCAAAGCCCGGTGTGCCCCCATCCTGCGCAATGGAGCTGCCCCAATTTTCAGGCGTATCTCCTGGCAACCACAATGCGCGTCGTTCCAAACTGGTATTGTCGATTGAACCCCAGGTCATATCGTAGAACCACCTTCCCACGGTATGACCGGTCGCGTCCATAATTACTATCGAGTCGGTCGTGTTATTCAGGGTTGGCCAACTGTCCGGAACCAGATAGGGCTTGTTTTCCAAATCAAAATAACTATCCAAATCAGCATTAGCCGTAAGGACAACGAAAGTACCCGTCTCGAGAATCTTGTTGGTAACCAGGATGTGGTGCTGCTGTCCGGCATCACGAATCGACCAGCCGGAGAGATCGATCCTGCCCGTATCCACATTGACAAACTCCAGATATTCCGGCTGATTCCCCGGTGGTACTGCGGCAATTTCATTCAAGGTCAGACTACCTTCCGGATAACCCACGCGCAATGTATCCGAAAACATATTGTTTTCAGCAATAGCATCGCCGGGTATTTGGAGCGAAAAACGATACGGCCGTAATCCACCCAGCAACAGATCGATGGGTATGGGAACCAGGATGGAATCGAATGCCGGAATCTGTTGAATAGGATATTGGTGCTCTTCATTCTCCCATAAGAGCGTCAACTCACCTGGAGGATTGGCTAAAAATCCATGGTTGGATAATGTCACGAGGAGTGTGTCTTCTTCTCCACGCAATGGTTTTGGACGCATCGGCTGCACCGCTGTGATAGCCAGATCCACCGGCCGCGGGGTGCTGATGTTGATTTCACAGGGTGAGCCACTGGGCGGTCCGGTCATCCAGTTTGCCATCTCCCACGATGTCGAATCTGGCCAAATTCTCTCCAGGGAATGGCCTTGCTGAATTCCCCAGGCAGCCTGGTACGGAACAGAATCCAGCTTGTGTTGCTCCAAATCCAGGAGAACCACCTCATCATCGCTATTCACCAACCGTGGCCAGTCTGACAGAACAAGGCCACAGTCCAATTCGGTTTCGAACTCAGTCAACACCTTATACGCCTGGGGCGCAATGGAATCATTGCTGACAAAAAAACCTGCGGAGCTGCCATTGCTCAACCCCAAAACATCAAGCGGAACGGACAGTGAGGTTCGGTTTGCAAGCTCTACCCACTCCGGCTGTCCGGATGCCGGCCAGGGCATCAATTCATTGATAATGACATCGCCCGCCCGGGGCAAAACGATCAGCGTATCCGTCATGGACTGTGAAGCATTACCGGCATAATGAACTCCGAGGAAATGTCGGCCCATGGATAGCGGAGGGATGGAAAATTGAATTCGTGTGGTCTCTCCAAAAGCTGGAATTCCAGCTATCTCGGAGGCAATTTCCAGTTCATCAAGCGTGAGTTGTAATAATCCGGAAGTGGTGATGAATCGCCCCTGACCGGTGATTTCGACGGTAACCAAAATCGAGTCCATACGGCGGGGATGTTCCGGTTGGATGGTGATATTCAGGTCCAGTCCATATTCAGGCCAGACGATGCTATTCGTATCCCCCGGCGTCATACCATCCCCAGCCTGACTGGTGCCCCAATTCTCTGGATCATCTGCCGGCAGCCAAACCGCTCGCCGTTCCAAACTCATCCCTTCACCGCCACCCCATCCAGAGGCGTACCAGCTGGTGATCAAGCGTTCTCCCGATGCGTCGGAAATGCGCACCGAATCACTGCTATTATTCAGACTGGGCCAGCGATCCGGGATGATGTAGAGCGTCTCACCGGAGGGAAGGCTTGAGGACATGGTCTCATCAGGTGCAATTACGGTAAATTCACCGGAATCCAGCCAAAGCGGCTCATCGGGAAAAAATCCCATCGAGCTGGTGGCATCCTGAATGTGAAAAAGCTGCAGGTTAATGGCGTCTGCGCTGGTATTCAGTAATTCGATGAATTCTGTTTGCTCATCATCCGGCCGGTAATGGATTTCATTGAGGACAAGCGCATCTTGCGGAGGCGAGAGATTGAGGCGAAACAGACGGACATCATCATGACCAATCGTGTCACCGGAAGCGGAAACGCGGGCAATTAATTGATTGATGCCGTACTGAATTGACGGTGATTCCAGCGCAACAGTGAGCGTATCCAGCCATGCCAGGGAGGTGACAACAAAGGTGGTTGTTTCAAGTTCACCCGTAGTCAGGGTACTGTCCTGATTTTCATCCAGAACGATGGAAACAGCGACCGAATCAAGTAGCTGCAATCCAGCGTTGTGCAGGTGTAGGTATATCTGAATGCCAGCCGGGGCGCTGTCTGGGATGACACCAATGGTGATACTGTCCAGGCTGCAATTGATCGGTGGTGGCGTAACAGAATTGGTACGGCCTGGTGTACCGTTTTCAGTCATTGCAATCACCCAGTTCTCCTCCGAATCACTGCCCCAGGGCAGAATTTTTTCAAAGGAATACCCGTTCGGTGGACTGGACGACCAGGCAAACTGGCTCACGGTATCGCCTGCTGGCGAGATCAGAAAAGCGGCTTCACCACTATTGGTGAACCCGCCACTTCCGAGGCTGGCGTCAGTCCCTGATGTGAAAATGGGAATGTTCTGGGGAGGCTCTTCCCAATAAAGACCACTTGCAAGGTCATAATCCGGATCAAGAATCAGCGCGAACTGTCCCGGTGACACCGAATCCGGTCCCACCCAGTGAATCAGCGTGTCCGTACCGGTTCCGTCTGAAATAACCCAATCGGTCAATGAGAGGTTTGCCTCTCCCAAGTGATAAACTTCCAAGAACTCATCCGTGGATTCCAGACCACCAGGATTCACCATGGCCTCGCTCAGGGTAATCTGCCCGAAAATACTTGAGAAAAAGTATAGAATGAATAGGATGCGCCTTTTCATCGCTCGACTTCCCCGTATGATAATTCAATCAAAAAGTGATTTAGATAAACTTAGGGTAGCAACACCGGTAATTTCAAGATTTTAAATGGCATTGATTTCAGTACCGCTATATATTTGCGGACCTAAACGGTGAAATTGAGGGAAATAAAGAGCAAACCCAATAGACGAAAATGTCTAGCACGCTTAACAAGGAGGCGAAATGAAGACGCTGTTCAAAGTTTTGTTACTGACCAGCATGATTGGTTTGATTGTAAGTTGCGGGAGTAAACCTACTCCGGCACCGGACATGCCGTCCCAGAAACAGGCGGCCATGCCACAGGGACCGGCTGACCTGCCAGATTGGTACATTAATACGCCTGAAGAAGATGACACCTACATCTACGGAACCGGTGATGCCACCTCCCGGAAGATGAATATTGCTATCTCCAAGGCGACCCAATCTGCCCAAACCATGATTTCAACCCGTATTCAGGCTACTGTCCAATCCCAGGTGAAAAACTTCACCCAGGAAGCGGGTATGGATGAAAACACTCAGATCGTGGAGTTTTATCAGGAAGCCAGCAAGACCGTGACCAACAATACCATGAGCGGTCTGCAGGTACTGAAAAAATATCCCTACATGATGCCAGGCGGCTCATACCACGCTTATGTGTTGGTAGGTCTCCGGAAGGATGCCGTGAACAAGGCACTGGTCAACCAGATCAAGGATGAAAAAGCCCTGTACGCCGAGTTCAAAGCATCACAGGCATTCCAGGAACTGGAAGCCGCTACGGGTGATAATTAATCAATAATCCGGGCTCTGCCGGGTTAACAAATGCGCCGTATCGAGTCAGCTCGTTGCGGTGAAATTATAATGCGCCTCTTCCTGCTCCTTCTGGTACTGGTTGGGGGTTTGCGCGCCCAGGATAATTTTCAAGACTTCCTGCGGTCCAATGACCCGAATCAGGCCGTCCAGGCATATCTGGAAGACTTCCAGAATTTCTCGGCTGCCGTTACTGCGCAGTACGACGCCTGGGAACAGCAGCAGGAAGAGGCTTTTCTCGCCTACAAACGTCAAGTTGAACAGCAATGGGGTGAATTTATAGGCTCCACCAACACCCTGTGGGTGGAATACAGTGCCACGCTGGGAGCCCGTACCACCGTGGATTATGAAAACGGGGAAGTGGTGGTGGAAACCATCGTGGAAGGCACCGGCACGCAATCTGAACAAAATGCCCTTCAGCAAAATCAGGCCGCTCTGGAAGCGCTCATCGCCCAGGAAGCCAAGGCCAAAGGCGCTTTGGCTGAACAACTAACGCTGCCGGGAACCCCAACTACCGTGAACAGCAGCGCAGCAAAGCAATATGCCAAAAACACTATTGTAACGGGACGCGAAACCGCCCGGGCTAAACCGGATATGGTGCAAGCGGCCAAAGATTACGACCATTATCTCCGTACGAATTTTGATCGCGAATACGCCACTGCAAAAGTAAGGCAAACCCGCATTCGCCAGGAACAGGCCGTAGCCAATCCTAAAGCGGTTGCAGCCAAACCGCCCAGCAAAACAGACTTGGCAAATTATGAACGACGGGAACAGCAGGCTCGTGAACGGGTCCGTCAGGCTAATGCGAAAATGCAGCAGGCAAAGCCCAAACTGGAAAAAACGCGCCAACCCGTTACCTATACCGAGCCGGTTAAAGGAAAAGACGGAAAAACCCGCACGAAGGTTACCACCGTTATCCCCATGGTTCCCAATCACGTACAAAAGCGGACGGAGCAGTTCCGGTCCGCGGTGGAAAAAGAAGCCAGGCGATTTAACATCGATCCGGCACTTGCTTACGCCGTCATCCATACTGAAAGTTTTTTCAATCCCAAAGCCAAGTCGCACATCCCCGCCTACGGGTTAATGCAATTGGTGCCCCGTAGCGGCGCCCGGGACGCTTATCAGTATATTTATAAAAAAGACAAGCTCCTGGACGATGATTACCTCTACCGCCCCGATAAAAATGTGGAACTGGGTTGCGGTTACCTGAAGAAAATCCGTCAGGTCTATTTCAGCAAAGTGAAAGATGATGAAACCGCTCTGTTCATGACCATTGCCGCTTACAACACCGGGGTCGGGAATGTGGCCCGGGCATTAACCGGTACCACACGGCTTTCAGCCTCCGCCGATGCCGCCAACCGCATGTCAGCTACCAAAACTTACGACACGCTGATGAAAAAACTCCCCTATGACGAAACCAAAAATTATCTGCAGAAGGTGAGTGAACGGCGTAAACTCTACGCCGGTTGGCGCTAAGTCTGCTCTCCAGTTTTAACCCTTTCAATTTTAACCATTTGTGGGAAAATGACTTATTCACAGCCCCGTCAGGGCTTATTTTTGCCCGCAATTGAAGCGGGAGGAAACAATGGATTTTATTAATGAATTAAATGACGCGTTAAAAGACGCCATGCGCACCAAAAATCAGGTAAAACTCAAGGTCATTCGGGAGTTAAAAAACCGGGTGAAGAACTGGGAGATTCAGCAGGGGAAATCTGCCACCGAAACCGATTTTCTCAAACTCGTACAAACGGCTGTGAAACAACGTCGGGAATCGATTGCGCTGTACCAGAAAGGCGACCGGCAGGATCTGGTGGAGAGCGAGCAGGCGGAATTGCAGCTGTTGGAAACTTATTTACCAAAGATGCTGTCGGAAACAGAGCTGGTGCAACTGGTGGACGACGTAATTACCGAGACTGGCGCTAAAGACATGAGCGATATTGGGAAAGTGATGCCCATGGTGATGAAAAAAGCAGCCGGTCGTGCAGATGGAAAGCAGGTTCAGGAATTGGTGCGGGCTAAATTACAAAATGGCTAAAATTTTTGACATCGTCGCACTGGTGCTTCTGACGCTGCTCTGTCTCAACGGTATCCGGAAAGGCATTACCGAGGAACTGATGAAACTGGTGGGTGTGGTGGTAGCCATTTACGTGACCCTTAACTTTCACTCCCTGGGAACAACTCTGCTGCTAAAATTCTGGGATATACCACCTCAATACCATGCCCTGCTGGGATTCGCGGTAGTTTTTCTGGCCATGATTATCCTCATGCAATTACTCACCGTCTTCCTGAAATACTTGATAAAGTCGCTTTCACTGGGTGGGGTGGACCGTTTTGGGGGAATGCTGTTTGGTGGCTTGAAAGCCCTGGTATTGCTGGCGGTCATTCTCTGGGTGATTCAACTCATGCCACCCAAATGGACCGGAAATTGGCATGTGGAATCCAAAACCTTCCCCATGGTCTCCGGGTTCCAGCAGGGAATGGTGACACTATTGAATCTGGATGAAGAGGTGGCTGCCATTCAGGCTAAAATCGCCGGCATTATCAATAAGCCTCCGAATCTGTCCCTACCCACGTCAGATTCACTGCCGTTTAAAATCCCCGATTCCACCCTTTCAAAGTTCGTAGAATAGAGATCAACCAGTTCTTATGCGCTCACCCCTCACTCCCAATACATCGGACCAAACGCCCTCACAAAAAGCATTTACCCAATTGGGTTTCCGTGATGTGCGGGAACTTCTGGCGCAGGAGGCCCATGGTGACCGGGTAAGCGCCCGCCTGTTGGCACTGGAACCGTTAGATGAAATTGACCTTGCACGGGAACGGTTTGCGAAAACCCGTGCGCTCTGGGAATTCTGGAGAAGTTCCGCACCCTTCCCGCTCCGCCACTACGATGATCTGACAGACATTTTAAATGCCCTCCGGGTAGCGGGCGGTTTAATTGGTGTGGAGAGTTTTCTGGTTCTGCGGCCGGTTTTGGAGCAATTTCGGTTGCTGCATCGCTATTTTTTTCAATCCCGCATGGAGCCGGAAAATCCCTGGTTTGGGTGGTTTGGTAAACTCAGCCCCCAACCCAAACTGGAGGAAGCCATCGACCGGGTCATTTCACCGGAGGGATTTGTACTGGATAACGCCTCTGCGGAATTGGGCAAAATCCGCAACGCCATTCAACGGGCGGAAGCGGCCGTGCGGCGGGAGATGGATCGTCTGGTGGCTCAGTACACCGCTCAGGGTCTGCTAACCGATGACCGTCCAACCATAAAAGGTGGCCGGCTGGTGTTGCCGGTGAGCAGCAACGCCAAGCGCCAGGTGAAGGGTGTCATTCAGGACCAATCCCACACCGGCAATACCACCTATGTGGAACCGCTGGAAATTATCGAGCTGAATAACAAAATCCGCTCGCTGCAGCTGGATGAAGCTCGGGAGATTGAACGGATACTGCGAGCCCTCACGGCCAAATGCCATGCCGAAGCAGCGCCGATTGCCCAAAGTTACGACGCCTTGATTGATTTGGATTTTATTGCCAGCCTGGCCGCCTTTGGAAAGCGACGGAGCGGGAGTCTGCCTCAGGTGGATAAAAACATCGGCTTGAAGCTGGTTAATGCCCGCCTTCCGCTGTTGTCAGAAACCCGCGATGTGATTCCACTGAATCTCCATCTGGATGAGAACACCCACACATTGGTCATCACAGGTCCCAATGCCGGCGGCAAAACCGTGGCACTGAAAACCATCGGACTTATGGTCCTGCTGGCGCGCTGTGGTGTACCCATCCCGGCGGAGGAAGGAAGTGAGATTCCCTGGGTAGATGCGGTTTATTCCGATATTGGTGATCAACAATCCATTCTCAATGACCTGTCCACCTTTTCCGCGCACATGTCCGCCCTGGTGGAGATTGTGGAGAATGCCACCGCGGAAAGTCTGGTACTGCTGGATGAATTGGGAACGGGGACTGATCCCGCAGAAGGCGGCGCGCTGGCACGGGCATTATTAAATACCTTAACCCACCGCGGAACCACCACCATCGCCACGACTCATTTGGGTGAATTAAAGGCTTATGCCCACGACACTCCGGGGGTGGAAAATGCCTCTATGGAATTTGACGGAGAGCGTCTGGAACCCACCTACCGGTTAAGACAGGGTACGCCGGGCAGCAGTTATGGTTTAGAAATTTCCAGGCGATTGGGGCTGGCGAAGGAGATTTTGGATGAAGCCAGATCCTACATTGGTGACAAGCGGGGGAGTCTGGAAGCACTCATCACCGATTTGGAGCATAGACTGCAGGAAGCGGATCAATCGCGATTGGAAGTAAAGCGATTGGAAAGTCTGTTGAAAAGTCGTGAAAACGAGATGGAAGCCAGCCTGAAGGCTATTCGCAAAGCGCATAAAACGGCCACGCGCGATGCCGCCCGGGAAGCGCAGCGATTGATTGCAGACGCCCGGAAAACGGCAGAAAGCCTGATCCGGGAGATACGGGAAAGTCAGGCGGAAAAATCCAACATCCAGAGCGTACGCACCAAATTACAGCAGAAATCGCGAGAACTGGAAACATTGAGTGAAGAGGCAGTCCCGGTAGCGGAAAAGCCATTGGAAAAATCACAGGTTCAGGATGGGACCCGGGTGCAGGTGTTACCGTTGGATCAACACGGTACTATACTGGGAAAGGTTGGCGGCAGCGGCCGTGTAATGGTGGATTTGGGAGATAAACGGATGCAGGTACCCCTGGATTGGCTGGCATTGGCGGAACCGGCTCCTCATGAGGCGGAGAACTCGGGTGCGGTTTCGGTAACCATATCCTCAGATCGGCAGTATTCCTCAACGCTGGATATGCGGGGGATGCGGGTGGATGAAGGGGAAACGGCATTGTTGCGATTCTTGGACCAGGCGGTATTAGCCAACCTGTCCCGGGTGGATATTATCCATGGAAAGGGCACCGGTGCACTGAAACAGCGGGTGCATGAGTTGTTAAAAGGGCACAAATCAGTGCAGGAATTCAGGGTAGGCGGAATGGATGAGGGCGGCGCCGGGGTTACGGTGGTTTATCTGGATTAGTCGGATTGAGTCGCTTTGCTCCTCTTACTCTGCTTTGCTTTCACTGGCAGAAAATCAAATCACTCCGGTGTTTCTCCCTGGTTTAACTTAACACGAACATCGAATTCATTCGGGCGATCCCGGTGCCAACCAATCCACATAATGAATTGTGGTACTAAATTTTTCACCCACAAAATCTGAGTTCACCGGTTGTATCCGTTCTCATACTCGTGCTCGTGCTCATGCTCGTCAATTCTCAGACCCCACGACGAATTCACGATGATGCATTTACTTTCTGGTGAAATTTTTATCGCCTATGCCAGACTTGATCTAAACCCGGTTAAACGCCACCCATACCTCGCGGGACCGGGGACCATCAAACTCAGTAAAATAAATCCCCTGCCAGCGACCCAATTGCATTTCCCCATTTTCCACAATAATCTGCTGGGAGGAGCCTAGTAAACTGGTCTTCACATGGGCAGCAGTGTTGCCCTCAAAATGGCGGTAATCCTCGTGCTGCCAGGGAACCATCCGCTCCAGCGCGTTGGTCATATCCCGGATGACATCGGGATCAGCATTTTCATTGATCGTGAGGCCGGCCGTCGTATGGGGAACAGAGAGTGTGAGTACGCCGGACTGCCAATTTTCTCGATTGATGATTTGTTGAACCTGCCGTGTTATATCAACAAACTCGGTGTGTTCACTGGTCTTAACGCCCAGTTTAATCATACCATGCCTCCCTAAGAAAAATCGTACGGGTAGCGAAAAATGCCCGATTCAGTGATAATCGCTGTAATCAGATGCGCCGGTGTCACATCAAATGCCGGCGCCCACGCACCAGTAAGTTGTGGTGCGACCGGTTGTCCGTGAAATGTGGTTACTTCCGATTCCGGCCGCTGCTCAATGGGAATTTCCGCGCCTTTGCCTAAATCCACATCAATCGTCGAATAGGGTGCGGCGACATAAAAGGGGACCTGATGTGCTCGCGCTGCCACAGCAAGTCCGTAGGTCCCGATTTTGTTGGCCGTATCACCATTGGCAGCGATACGGTCGGCACCAACTATTACGCCATCAATAGTTTCCGTAGCCATCCGGTAAGCAGCGGAGCTGTCGGTAATGACTCGACAGGGAATGCCCAGTTTTCCACATTCCCAGGCTGTCAGTCGCGAACCCTGTAACAGGGGCCGGGTTTCGTCCGCGTATACCATGGCTACCCCGTTAAGCTCATTGGCGGCGGCGATAACACCCAGTGCCGTTCCCACACCACCAGTGGCTAAAAATCCGGTATTGCAGTGTGTAATGATTCGTGTGTCCGGTGGAAATAATGACGCACCATTTGCGGCAATCCGGTCACACAATTCAATATCTTCCGAATGGATGGTGAAGGCTTCCAGCTCCAGTCGGTCGTACAACACCTGGGCATTTCCGGAGGAAAAGTGCGCCAAAATGCCGGCCATTTTACCCAACGCCCAGCCCAGATTTACAGCCGTGGGTCGCGCCTTAAACAGGCGCTCTCTTACCGCTTGGAAATGCGATTTAAATTCATCCAATGGCAGATTGGTATGCTCTTTCATCCCCACCAGCACGCCATATGCTGCCGCAATGCCAATCGCCGGAGCCCCCCGCACTCGCAGCGCGTAAATCGCCTCCACCACTGCATCCAGCGTGTTCAGACGCAACCAGATTTCTTCAGCCGGAAGCCGGGTCTGATCCAGTAGAACCAACGTACCATCCTCCCACCATAGGTGTCTGGATTTGGGTTGACCGGATGAATTCTTCAAATCAGCTGTTCGCATAAATATTTCCCGTACTTCGGTGCGGAAAGCAGTGAGCGTTAGAATGTTGAAATAGCTTTGAACGCCTGGTAGCGGTTATCCAGCGCTGATTGTTTGAGCATTAAAAGACCCGTGGCCGAAAAATCCTGAATGGCAAATGATGACATGACACTGCCCCACACAACAGCGCGTCGCAATGTATCAAAATCGGTGTTTTTCTCGTTGGCCAAATAACCCAGCATCCCTCCGGCAAATGCATCACCGGCGCCCGTGGGATCCGTAACCCTAGAAAAAACCAGCGCCGGAGCAGAAAAGACATTTCCCGCCGCACCAAATAGCAGCGCGCCGTGTTGACCCTTCTTTATCACCACCAGTTTGGGTCCCATTTGCTGCAATTTCCGAGCGGCGGCACCATGACTCATCTCTCCCGTAAGCATTTGCGCCTCCTCATCATTCACAATCAACAGATGGGTTCGGCGCAAAAGGCGCTTTAAGCTCTCCAGCGCCGTGTTAATCCACAAATTCATGGTATCCACTACCACAAACGGGTCACCGCCAATCTGATCCAAAACCTGGTGCTGCAAATCCGGCTGAATATTGGCCAGCAGGACATAATTGGCTTGCTTGTACGCCTCCGGCAAATCCGGCGAAAATGATTCGAACACATTCAATTCGGTAAACAACGTTTCCCGTTGATCCAATTGGGGAGAATAGCGGCCGCCCCAGCGGAAGGTCTTTCCGTCCACAATTTGCAGACCGGTCAGATCAATGCCATTTTTTTCAAATGCCGCTTTTTGCTCCGTCGGAAAATCGGTTCCGACCACACCCACCAATCCCGGTGTCGTGAAATAGCTGGCCGCCAGACTGGCGTAGGTGGCCGATCCCCCAACGGCATTTTCAACGCGGCCAGAGGGTGCTTCAATGGTATCCAGCGCCAGCGATCCGACGATAATCATATCTCTGCTCATTCGTTTTATTTCCTCCAATCCAAATATCCCGTAAATAAACGCGCTTCACCGGGAAAAATCTTCACCGGGTACGTGATGGGAGTTTAGCCTGTTCCGCCAAAATCCGCAACGCATTTCCCCGTTGGTTCACCTGAAACCACGCCTAAATTAGAAGCATGAAATCAATCATACTTACCCTAAGTCTGCTGCTCACCGGCGTTCTGATTGGTGATCAGGTTACCGAATTGGATGATAAACTCACCGACGCGCAAAAGAGTCGCGTGGTTCAGATGGAAAAAGAGATCATGGCTGCCTGCTGTTTTGGCGGACCGGTGCACTCCCACGGCCGGAATGACTACACCGAGGAACAGCGGGTTGAAATTCGCAAATTGATTTTGGAGGGCAAATCCGACAGCGAAATTCTGGATTATTTCCGTAAAAAAATTGACCCGCGCACCGGGCGGCCTTACGGCAATCGCATTCTGGCTGCCCCAAAATCAGATGAACTGGTGGGTCAGGTGAGTTACTGGATGGTAGCGGTTTTCGCTATTCTGGGTATTTTCATCCTTTGGTTTGCACTGCAAAAACTTCTGGGACGCCGCCGATCAGCCGGTGATGCCACGGCCCCAACGGCAACCGGTCAGGTTAATGATAAAATCCTGGAAAAAGTCGAAAAAGAGCTGAAAAACCTGGACAAGGAATAATCCCGCCCGGCGCTTTATTTAGTCGAATTTCAACCGCACAATTAAAATGGTACGCTAAGCGGATTGATGGTTTGTATTTGAATTCATTGCATCGACAGCGTAGTTTTGTGTGCTTTGCCAAATGACAGATCTTTTACCGTGGAGCGGGTGGTGGTAAACACCCAATTGATGACGACAACCCAATCTGTGATGACCTCAAATCTGAGCACTCAGGTTGCTTTTTTTAATATGAAAATCAGTTTTATCCCTGTGATATTCTAAGGGAGAAATGGGAGCGTATTATGCTGAAAAAGTTACTTCAAGTTACCCTTACACTGCCATTGTTATTGGGCATGGTTCGGGCTGAAAAGCTGGCCGTCGTCACAAAAGCCGGCGGCGAAGTCATGGTAATGAAGTCAGACTCAGTTGACTGGTCTGCCAATGTAACCATGGGTACAAGTCTGGAAGGCAGTGACAAAATCAAGGTTGGTGCTGACGGCTGGGCCGTTCTGTTACTTCTGGATGATAAAAGTCAGGTCAAACTGCGTCCCAACACCGAATTATCCCTCTCCCTGGAAGAGGATATCCTGGGCCAAAAATTCACGGTCCATCTGGATTATGGGAAAGCGTTAAGCCGCTACAAAGGCGGGGCGGATATGGCCTTTCAGGTTCAAACACCCACCTCGGTGGCGTCTGTAAAAGGCACCGAGTTCTGGACAATGTCGGACCCCAATGGTGTGGACAGGGTGATTGTGACGGAAGGATTTGTGGATGTGGAAAACAGTGTCTCAGGAGCCATTACATCCGCTCAGGCCGGTGAAACCGTAACTTCCACCAGTACCGGTGGTGTTCTGAATTCCCCTACTATGGAAGATGAGACACCGGAAGATCCGGAAGATGAATTTGGTCAGGCAATGCCAGAACAGGAGCCAGGTGTCGGCGCACCCGGTGACACCACAGATGCCGGCGAAGCCGCGGTGAGCGGACCACCCAGTGCCGGAATGCCCGGCGCTCCCGGAGAAACGCCTACTACTGAAGGCGAAGGAGAAGAAGAAGGTGGCGGCCTATTTGGTGATAATCTGGCCATGGACGCGGCATTTGGTGCGGTGACCATTGATGGTCAGCTATACAATCAGCTGGCCTTGCGGCCTGACATCTCCGTTGGCAAACTGGGTGTGGGGCTGGACCTGATTCTCTACATTGATCAGGACGGAAATATCCTCTCAGAACAGTGGACCGAACCCAAGAACCTGATTGACAAGGTTCTGTATGTCCGCTGGGCTCAGCCGGGCGATCCCTTTTTCTTCCGGGTCGGCGCTCTGGATAATGTGACGATGGGGTACGGTCTGTTCATGAGCGGTTATTCCAATATGATGGAGTATCCCAGCATTCGCAAATCCGGCATGCATCTGGGTGTAACCATGGGCAGTATCGGGGTGGAAACCATGGTGGCCAATTTCAAAGAAATTACCAATACCCCTGAATTCGGCTTCGGGTTGGCGGGATTACGTGGTACCTACAAACTGGGAAAATTCACCTTCGGTGCAACGGCCATTACGGATTATAACCAGTATCTGGGATTGAAGGATGTGGATGGCGACGGTTACCCGGACTACGTGGATGGAACCCCGGATGAAGCCCACCCGAATGATCCGCGTATGAATGTGGATTCAGATGGGGACGGTATTCCGGATGCCGTTGATCCGGACCGGGATGGCAATGGCTATACCGATAACTCCCAGAATACCAGTGTCGTGGACAACGACCCGGACATCGCCACCATTGACCAACGGCTAAAAGGTGACCCCTTTGACATTCATAAAAATGCACGGGGAATCGTAGCCACCAGTGTGGATGCCGGTTATCCGATTCTCAACATGCCCTGGCTGAACCTGACCCTGTTTGGTGAGTTCGGGAAGTACTTTGGGAAGGATATTCAATTCTACGACCGCGCCACCAGCAGTTTTTCCGACGTTGAATATGGCTGGGGTATGGCCGCGCCAGGCTTCCGGGCAAATCTGTTTAATTTCGTAAATCTGGGTCTGGAATGGCGCATGACAGGCGGCGACTTCATTTATAACCTGTTTGGTCAAAATTACGACATTGAACGGGTAACACTTGTTGATTCCGCCGGTGTCAAACTCATCCCGGTCACACGCTACGAGAAGTTGTTTAATAATGATCCGCTGAAAGGCATTTTCGGCAGCCTGGGTGTGAACGTGCTGAATATTGTCACCGTGAGCGGCGCTTATCAGGATATGCGTCAGGATGGCGCTGATCCGGTGAAGGGCATTTATGGTGATATCGCCCTTTCACCCGATGTTATTCCAAAAATCAAGGAAGCCCGGGCTTACATCAATCGCATGAATGTATCCGATCCATGGGACTTCAAGAGCGAAGGGACCCTCATGGGTTATCGTGTGGGCGCGAATCTGGCCGGTGGTGTTACCATCACCTGGGATTTTCGCCAGACGTACCGGGATTTGAATGGAAATGGCGTGATTGACGAGGACAATGAAACCGTGAAAACGACCTCCATCGAGACGGGCTTTTCCTTCTAACCTGCTCGCAACACGAATCTGAAAAACCAACGCCCCTGTGATTTTTTTCATGGGGGCGTTTTTTATCCAATTCCCACATGATTTATTCTATACTAACATCCCATGCCCGATGATAATCGTAAACCCATAAAAGGTCGCGGCACCCAGACCAACCCCACGGGGCGCTTTGAGCCCATCACCTATATCCCGGATGAGGGTATTGAACTGGCTACGGAAACCCGGCTTTTCCGGGACAATTCCAAAACCATCATCTCCTACAACACCAGCCCGGATATTCCGTACGATGCGAGTCTTAATCCCTACCGTGGATGCGAGCACGGCTGCAGTTACTGCTACGCCCGGCCATACCATGAGTATCTGGGGTTTTCTGCCGGCTTGGATTTTGAAACCAAAATCATGGTGAAGGAGGACGCGGCTGATGTACTCCGCAGGGAGCTCTCCCGACCCAAATGGAAACCAAAGGTATTGAACCTGAGCGGTGTCACCGACCCTTACCAGCCATTAGAGCGACAGTTTGAGCTCACCAGAAGCTGTCTAACAGTCCTGGCTGAATTCCATAACCCGGTCACCATCGTGACAAAAAATGGGCTGGTTACCCGTGACATTGACCTTTTGCAGGAATTGGCGCGTGATCAGGCGGTGAGCGTGATTCTCTCTCTGACGACGCTGGATAATCACTTGTGTAATGTCATGGAGCCCCGCACCGCCCGACCCGGGAAACGGCTGAGTACCATCCAGGCACTGCATGATGCTGGCATTCCGGTGGGTGTACTGGTCTCACCCATCGTACCGGGCCTTACAGATCACGAAATCCCCGCAATTCTGGTTGCCGCCAAATCAGCCGGCGCCCAGTTTGCCAATTACACCCTCCTGCGGTTACCCCACGGTGTGAAAGAGATATTTTCCCAATGGCTGGAACAGCATTTTCCGGAACGAAAGGAGAAAATTCTCAACCGGGTGAGGGACATTCGGCAGGGGGCATTGAACGACACGCGCTTCCGGAAACGTATGCAGGGACAGGGCATTTTTGCTGAACAGATTCAATCCCTGTTTCGCATTTCCCGGGAGCGCGCCGGGCTGGACAAGCAGGGTCCGGTACTTTCCATCACCGCCTTCCGGCGGCCGGGTGAGCAGCTCAGGCTGCTTTAGTCCCCGGCAACAGGATGGTGATTCTGCACAACCGGAATTGCAGTCGCCCGATGTAAGTCAGGCGAACGCAACTCTGTATTGTTTTCAGAGGACTTGTGTCTAATTTCTTCGTATGCGGTGTAAAAAAATATTGTTGCTGGTTTTAGTGGGATTTCTATTCCTGGCGGCTTGCGAATTATTTCAACCGCGAGACCCTCAACCGCCCTCGGATGGCAATTCGCCCTACCAATGGCTCCAACCCACCACTTGGGAAATTGTCCTCACCGATTTGGAGTTGGCGTTTAAAGCATTGAATCAAAAGTATTTCCTGGATGTCCTGGCCGACACCGCCACCAGCGATGAGGGCTTTACCTTTATTCCCGATCCCAATGTAGCCCACACCAGCGGTCAGGATTTCACCAACTGGGGTTATACAGAAGAAAGTCAATTTCTGGAGGCCATATTTTCGCGCCTCAGTACCGATACCACCAATACCCTAACCTGGTTTAATAAAATTGAAACGACTTTGAGCCTGGACGAAATGCAAATCCAAGCCGATTATCAGTTGCACCTGAAATTCAAAACCGCCTCCCGGGAAACCTATCCGGAACACCTGTCCGGCCGGGCGTTGCTGCTGATCAAGCGCCAGAATAATAATTACTGGCAGATTACACGCTGGGAAGATGCCGGTAATGACTCAATGCCATCCTGGACCTACCTGAAAACACTACAATGAGCGGTGTGCGGAAAAGCCTCATTCTCCAATTCACCCTGACGGGACTGCTGTTCGTACTGC
Source organism: Fidelibacterota bacterium (assembly GCA_021734045.1). Lineage (GTDB taxonomy): Bacteria > Fidelibacterota > UBA8477 > UBA8477 > UBA8477 > UBA8477. The sequence goes on along the minus strand of JAIPJR010000034.1, from coordinate 3,232 downwards.
TGGGCGGTTGCTGGAATCCTTTCGCGCCCACGGAAGGCGACATTTTGGGAGGCAACAGCGTGACTTTGACAAACCAGCAATCACCGGAAGAGGTGCTGGAGAACATGCGTTATGCCTATATTTATCGTGATTCGCTCATCTATTCACAGATAATTGATACTGGGTTCGTCTTCATCTACTACGACCCTGATTTGGGTGGCTCGGGGGATTACAACTTTTGGGGCCGGGATGTGGAATTACGCACCACCAGCCGTCTTTTTCATGCCTACAACCATTTTAACCTGATTTGGAATGCCACGCTGTTCTCCGAATATCGCGCCCAGGGTGTGGTGCTGGATAGTCTGCCCGATGAAGCGGCACAGATCGCTGCCGCTGATGAAGCACGCTTTACCAAAACCTTTGACTTGGATATCGGGACGGAAATTCATGTGACCGGGAATGCCGTTTTCAGCTTCCGCAAAGGCGCGGATGCCCTCTGGCGCATCGTCCGGTGGCAGGATGAGTCGGATTATTAGAAAACCCAAATCCCAAGCATCAAACCTCAAACAAATTCCAAATCCGAATAACCGAAATTCCAAACCACCTTAACCAGGACCGCGGCTGTTTTGGTCATTGATTATTGGTGCTTGAGATTTATTTGTTTTTTGGAATTTGCTATTTGTGATTTCCGGTCCCGGTATCATTTCACCACACTCAATTTCACCACCTGGCTGAATCCCGACACCGTAAGGAGACAGGAAAGCCCAAATCCCAAGCATCAAATCACAAACAAACTCAAAATCCAAATGACCGAAATTCCAAACCGGCTTAACCAGGACCGCGGCTGTTTCGGTCATTGCTATTTGGTGCTTGAGGTTTGTTTGTCTTTTGGAATTTGCTATTTGTGATTTCCGGTCCCGGTATCACTTCACCACACTCAATTTCACCACCTGGCTGAATCCCGACACCGTAAGGAGACAGGAAAGCCCAAATCCCAGGCATCAAATCTCAAACCAATTCAAAATCCAAATGACCGAAATTCCAAACCACCTTAACCAGGACCGCGGCTGTTTCGGTCATTGCTATTTGGGGCTTGAGATTTATTTGTTTTTTGGAATTTGGTATTTGTGATTTCCGGTCCCGGTGTCGCTTCACCGCCGTGGATATCCCGTCGCAGAAAACTTCATTCGGTCTGCTTCCTAAGTTTCCCACGGGATGTAAATTCTTCGGTAACATCTGATTCCTTACTGGAGACCCGGCCGTTCACAGATTACATTTCGCCCGTTGTGATTTAGCCATAGGAAATCAAGATCCGAAAGACCCGTCCGCTCATGCGCTATCAATATTTCGAATCACCACCCGGTTCAATCCCACCCAAAAAGCATTGGCGTCAATGGGTATTAGCCGTGCTGCTATTAGCCATCATCATCATTGCCGGCGTCTGGATTGGACGACTCATCCCGCAGGCAGCAACACCACCGCAAACTCAGGACGCCTTTTTCGAAGGGTATTACACCCTGAATGCTATTCTGGACAAATCCCTCCAGCAACGCTTTCCTGTTCTGGAAGTTGAATCAGTGGAATTACAGCCCGGTGGCATTTCTGTCCACAACTATCGCCTGCCACAGAACACTTCCATTCTGCAAAATGATATTCAGGATGCTGTGATGAACACAGTGGGCGGATATGGATTTACCATTATCAGCAGCAATATTCAACGCGAACAATGGCATTTTTCCATCGGAGCAGATTCGACCATCTGGGCTGATCTGGTGATCAAACTCACCGCAGGTGACACAGAAGCACCCGCCACCACCGCACTGCCGACCGGCCTGAAGCGGGTATCCGGTCGCGCCAGAATTGCCATCGTTATTGATGATTTTGGCTATGCCTATAACCGGACGATCCAGGGATTCATGAAAATGTCCGAGCCGCTGAATTATTCCATTATCCCCAAACGCCCCTATTCCACACAAATCGCCCAACAACTCCACCAGGCAAATAAAACCATCATGATTCACATGCCCATGGAGACCATTACCAATTCCAGCAGCGAACCAGCGCTGGTCATCAAGCCGGGATTAAGCGATGTGGAAGTGGAAGAGCGCTTGCAGGAAGCCTACCAAAGCGTCCCCCATGCCATGGGGTTGAACAACCATCAGGGCAGCGGTGCAACCCAGGATGCGGACTTAATGGCCAGTGTCATGCGCTGGTTGCGGGAAAAAAATCTCTGGTTTGTGGATAGCCGGACCATTGCAGCAACAGTGGCGGAAGAGGTGGCCAGGAAATCCGGAATAAAAACCGTCAGCCGGGATGTTTTTCTGGATGATGTGGACGATGTGAGTGCCATAAAAAAAGAACTTATTCACCTGGCCAACATCGCCGCCGAGCGGGGCGCCGCTGTAGCGATTGGCCATTGCCGGCCCAACACGCTGGCAGCGCTGGAGAGCTATTTGCCACTTTTCCGGCAGGCGGGTTACGAAATCGTTCCGGTAACGCAATTATTGCGCTAATGTTATACGAATAATTTTTTGAAAGAACCATAAGGGTAACGAGGACAGCATGGCACAATTTGAACTCAATCTGGATCCATTTTTAAAACTGAATGAGCTCACCAAAAGCGCCGGATTTTCCGTCGCAGGCGTGGTGAATATCGCGCAACTCTCCGGCGTGAATGGCTTTTGCTGTACATACAATGGCGCTCAACACGGGTTAACGGAAAAAACGGTGGAAATGCTGACCCAAATCGCGCCCACCTGCCGCTTTAACCTGCGGATGCTGCCAAAAGCCAATCTGGTTCAGGCAGCCCTGGACCTGCCGGTTCAACAGGTCACGTTCTACGGTGAAGGCATTTTCGAAAGCTATAAAAAAGACCTGCACACCTTCGTGGGTCAGTTAAAAGACGGCCAGCGCCTCGTCTCCTTTGGCATTAAACCGGATGTGAACGAACTAAGGCACGCCTATAAACTGGGTGGTGATTATGTGGAATTGGACATTAACACCTATGCCAATGCCATCCATCCGCCTGCCCAGGCAGAAGCCCGGGAGCAACTGGCTATTTTAGCCAAAACCGCTGTAAAAAATCGTCTCGGTGTTGCCGTGCGTGGTCAGCTCCACTATCAGAATGTCCAGCCCCTTATGACCATTGAGGAAATCGAAAATTTCATTCTGGGTGAAGGTATTATAACACGGGCTGTATTCGTGGGACTGGAAACCGCCATCCGTGATATGCGAAACCTGTTAATCTGACGAA
>JAIPJR010000033.1 GCA_021734045.1 Fidelibacterota bacterium | reverse complement strand
GAAGGAGATAGTATGAGAAAGCTCAAAAACAGGGTAGGTCTCTCGGACACCTCGCCTTAAAATTGCTCGACCTGAACAGGGGCAATCAGGGTGTCCGACAAAAACCGGAACAGGTGTCCGATACTTCCGGAATAACCAATCAATATGCAACTCACCTATAGAAGTTAAAATATCGAATTCACTATCTCTATGTAAATTTAGCTTCATATTTTATTAAGCATAACGGTCTGGCCTTTGAGCCGTGCCCCGTAGGGGCATCTGTTCCAAAGGCTGGTTCGTCCGCCTGCGGGCGAATCAGACTTCGGCTCAAAGGCCAGACCGTTCATCCCGACCGCAGGTCGGGATGAACGGCGTTGCGCATAACCCGCCGCCCATAGAGACAATGTTTGCTAGAATGACAACCCGATTAATTAAAGGCAAAAAATGCTTAATTTCCCTCGCAAGCATTTTTTGCTACGATTTATGTTAGAATGACAACCTTGCACTACAATATTTTTTAGAACGATCAACCCAAGAACATTTTCAAAGCCCAAGCAGAATGAAGCGGTCGGGTTGATGCGCTTGTTATGTTACATTTAGTAATTGTTTTAACTTATTTATTCTATCTGAAAATATTGATTTAAGCATCTCAGGATTTATTTGGTCATTTTTTATACCATATACATTTGCTTGGCATTCATATTTAGAACAAGAAGTTGATTCTACGGGATTTTTTGTACCACAATTTAAGCAAGTCCATTCTTGTTTTTCTTTACCAAATGCTTTTTTCGATGTTTGTATTTGAGGATATTTTGAATATACACTTTCAACAAGATTTTTAAGTTGTTCCAATTTTAGAATATCTTCTTGAGAATAATATTCTTTTTCAAGATCCATTAAATATAATGCCCGAATATGAGCCTTAACATCATCATTTTTCAATAACTTAAATATTACCTCATAATCAAACCAATTAATCGCTTCTAAGATATCAATTAGCTTATAAAATGTTTTTTTACTTATGGTCAATATAGAATCACTAATTAAATAATTATTTATTGACTCAATAGAAATATTTTGGAAATAATCGAATATCAATTCTTTATTATCATCAAAATATGGGTAGTAGTTTTCAATGTATTCTACGACTTGCTCGACCGCACTAATTTTATATTTTAATAATTCTTCAATCTGCTCCGGTGATTCTATCAAATAATTATCTGTATGAATTAATTTATTCAAATTATCTTTTTCGATTTCATAATCTAGCTCATCTAAACTTATGAACTCAGATTCAGTTTTGACTTTTTGTTTAGTGTTGGGAAATCCTAAAGCTGCTGTGCCAGAAACGGATAACATAAACATAGATTTATTACCGCCAGAAACTTCATCAAAATCTAATCGTAATCCCAAAATTAAATTCGCGCCTAATTTTGTGGCATTTTTCTTAAGATTTGAAATTGCAATATTCTCCATATTTTGTAAATCTTTTTGATATCCTTTTACAGAACCACCAAAAATATCTCTAAAAGAAGAAAAGACATCTCTAAACAAATTAGCACCAATGACTAATTGGTATGTTACAATACCATAATATTTTTCGATTGACCAGCCCTCTATTGATGAAGTAGTTGATAGTAATTGTATTTTATCAATCATATGATAACCTTTATAATTTTTGTTGTAACATAACGGTCTGGCCTTTGAGCCGTGCCCCGTAGGGGCATCTGTTCCAAAGGCTGGTTCGTCCGCCTGCGGGCGAATCAGACTTCGGCTCAAAGGCCAGACCGTTCATCCCGACCGCAGGTCGGGATGAACATTGTTTATATAGTTTCTTCATAACATCCTAAACCTTAAAAACCGCTGTATAACACCCCTTCTAAAAAATCGTCACAACACCTGTAATTATATATAGATACATCAATATTTTCTTTGGTGCCGGTATCTTATACACTTTCTGTATAAAAATCCATCATAATGTATCCAAAGGACTTTTTACACCCGCACCACCCCGATTCAACACATGGGTGTATATCATGGTGGTTTTCACATCTTTGTGACCCAATAATTCCTGTATTGTCCGGATATCGTAGCCGTCTTCCAGCAAATGTGTCGCAAACGAATGACGGAAAGTATGACAGGTCGCCCTTTTCGTTAGTTGGGCTTTTTGTACGGCGCGGGCTACAGCTCTTTGAATAATGGTCTCATGCACATGATGCCGCCCCTCCTTTCCGGTTTTATCATCTCGCCAGCGATTATCCTGTGGAAAAACCCACTGCCAACGCCATTCTTTGGGTGCGTTGGGATATTTACGATCCAGGGCATCTGGTAATTCTACATGACCCCATCCAGCCGCCAGATCTTTTGCATGAATCGCCTTAACGTGGGTGAGGTGCTCCTGCAGTGGCTGTTTTACGACGACGGGTAACATAGTTCGCCGGTCTTTTCCGCCTTTGCCATCTCGAATAAGAATTTCATTTTTCGAAAAATCAATATCCTGTACCCGCAGCCGCAGACATTCCATCAAGCGTAATCCACCACCATACATGATCGTTGCCATCAGCCATTTATCACCCGTGAGGTTATTCAAGACGGATTTTGCTTCTTCACGGGTCATTACAACGGGTAAATGCCTGGGTTTACGAGCCCTGGCAACATTCCCTAAATCACCAACATCACGATTGATGACATACCGGTAAAGAAAGAGGAGGGCAGCCAAAGCCTGGTTTTGAGTGGATGAGCTGACTTTTTCTTTCAATGCGAGGTGAGAAAGAAAGGCGTTAATTTCAAGCTCACCCATATCTTTCGGATGGCGAATATGATGAAAATAGATAAAGCGCTTAATCCAGTTCCGGTAAGCTTGTTCCGTCCTTCGGCTGTAATGCCGACTTCGTAGGGCCGATTTGACCTGGTCCATCAATTTGGGCGTATTGCTCCGGGATATGAAGCGGGTCTGATGTGGTGTTTCCGTTCCCATTGCCAAGTTGTTCTTACTGGTGTTAAACCGCTGGAAGTTAAACAGATCGTCTTTTAATAAAAGTAAAAAGGTGCGGTGTCGCTGGTTGCTGTTTAATATGTGCTCCAAGAAACCGTTGAAACGGTTTCCCCGATCGTTTTTGGGCATTTCAACCACCACAATGAATTGTGGTGCTAATTTTATCAAAACAACGCTTTCGGTTTGCAGCCCGAGATCCCTCCGCTTCGCTTCGCTACGGTCCCCAAGGCCTTCGGCGGGGCAGGCGGGATGACAGGTAGGTCTCTGTGCGCGTGCTCGTACTCGGATAATGGATTCTCTATCCCCCGGGATAAATCCCGGGGCTACGCAACTGACGTCCCGCCGGGATTTCTTTCTCTTTCTCTTAAATCAACATCCCTATTATTCTCCCCTTAAAAAAGGGGAGAATAATCAGTATTTGGGCTTTATCCGCGTAATTTGCGTCATCTGCGGCTAACTAAATCAAATGCGAATAAACCCACCCCGGCCTGCGGCCACCCCTCCGTTGGAGGGGATTTTGTCTGCGTTTTTTTGTGGCAATAAAATCCTCAATCCGTGTGAATCTGTTGAATCTGTGGAATCCGTGGTCCGCTCTTTCTCTTCCTCTGTCAACTGCCTTCTTTCTCTGAAACAACACCCCTCTTTTTCTCCCCTTAAAAAGGGGAGAATAATCAGTATTTGGGCTTTATCCGCGTAATTTGCGTCATCTGCGGCTAACTAAATCATACGCGAATAAACCCACCCCGGCCTGCAGCCACCCCTCCGTTGGAGGGGATTTTGTCTGCGTTTTTCTGTGGCAATAGAATCCTCAATCCGTGTGAATCTGTTGAATCTGTGAAATCCGTGGTCCGCTCTTTCTCTTCCTCTGTCAACTGCCTTCTTTCTCTGAAACAACACCCCTCTTTTTCTCCCCTCAAGGGGAGATTTATTTCGCGCTCTGTGGTCTCGGTGGTTAACTGCCTTTTCTCTTTCAACTGCCTTCTTTCTCTGAAATCGACGCCCCTCTTTTTCTCCCCTTAAAAAGAGGAGATTTCCTGCACTTAGGGCTTTGCAGGTGGATAGCAAAAACCATTTGTACTGGATGGTGTTACGAATTATCTTCCGACCGACTGGTCAGTCAGGGTAAAGTGGAGAGCCGATTAATGACCTTTTTCAACAACACCAACCGTCCACCCGGACAAAACGAAAAGTACATCGCCATATTGACCGCCGCGTTTAAAGTCTTCGCCCGGGAAGGACTACATCGCGGTAAAATCGCCGATGTGGCCAAAGAAGCCGGCGTGGGCAAGGGCACCGTCTATGAGTACTTCCGCAGTAAAGAGGACATTTTCACCGCCATTCTGAATCAGTTCTTCGATCAAATTCAATGGGGACTGGAGACGGTGAACCAACAAGACCTGCCCGCCGACAAAAAGGTTGCCCGACTGCTGGAAATGAACCTGGATTGGTTTAAAACCACAACGCCCGAAGAGGCCTTAATCATCACTGAAATCTGGGCTCAGGGACTCAGAAGTTTTCACACGGCCGAGCCCGATGACGCCATGATTCACCGCTATCGCGCCATTCAGGAAATGATGATGTCTATTCTGGAACAGGGTGTGGCAGAAGGGATTTTCCGGCCGGTGGACAGCGAAACCCTGGCGCTCCTGCTCATGGCAACACTGGACGGATTGGGACTCCATTTTCTCATCAACCAGACCATGGATATTGAGAAGTTAAAATCCGTTACCCGCCGCGCATTTCTGGAAGGCATTCTGGTGCGCCAAGAATCACAATCTACGGGAGAATGACGATGACCGTGCGATCCGCTGTTCTGCTTTTTATCATTACAACATTATTAAATGCCCAGGACGGCCCGGCACTGCTGGAGCGCATGATGAGTGTGCTGGAACCGGAAAATTCCCAGGCGCAAATGATCCAGATTATCAATACCACCTCCGGCGCCAAGCGGGAATTCCACTACGAGTATTACACCGCCGGCAAAGGTGAAAAAGTACTCATTCGCTACACCTGGCCGGCCCGCAGCCGGGGAATGGCAACCCTGATGCTGAATAATGCCCAAGACATCTGGACCTATTTCCCCCGGACGAAACGGGTCCGCAAGCTGGCCAGCTCCGCCAAGCATCAGAATTTTGAGGGCAGCGATTTCACCTATGAGGACATGGGTTCCGGGAATACCTGGCGGGAAGATTTCTTTGCGACGCAGCTGGACGACCAGACGATTCAGGATGAACCCTCCTATACACTGCAGCTGACACCAAAACCCGAAACCGACACCAATTACAGCAAGTTGGTAATTTTCGTCAGGAAAACGGATTACAGTCCGCTGGAGATTCATTATTACGATTCAGACGACCGCCACACTAAAACCCTCTTTTTTCAGGATATCCGGGATGTGGAAGGTATTCCAACCGCCTTTAAAATGGTGATGAAAAACAGACTGGAAAACAGCTCCACTGAAATGGGCATTGAATCCATCACCTACGATGTAACCTACCCGGAAGGATTTTTCACTGAGCGGGAGTTGCGAAAATGAGAGCACTTAAACACTTCATCAGGATGGTACCAATATTCATTCCCCTCCTGTTGGCCGCCCAGCCGGTCTGGTTCGGCTATTTTGAATCCAATTTGGATGGATTTGGAATGTCAAATGAATCGTTCACCACCGGTTATCATAAACTACGCCTGGATGTGGAAGCTACGCCTTCTCCTCGCGTAACCATTGGCGCCAATGTGAATGCCCAGCGCTATTTCGGAGAAACCGCCTTCAATCTGGCGGATTTTGTTCCGGCCAATGTCTTTATCAATTCGCTGGGTGGTGTGCTGGATTTTCCCGTTACCTTCTCTGATTCCACCTATCTGGATAACCTCTACGTCCGGATTGCGCTGGGAATGGTGGACATCACCCTGGGCAAGCAACAACTCTCCTTCGGCCCCGGATATGTGTGGAATCCCACGGACATTTTTAATTTCAAACAACTGCTGGATCCCACCTATGAGCAGACCGGTGTCAACGCCATTCGGCTGGCCTGGCAGGCTAAAAACTGGCTGCGTTTTGATGTCGTCACCCGGCCCGAAAACAGCTGGCAGCATTCCACCAAATACCTGCAGCTCAAAACCAACGCGCCCTTTGGTGACATTACCCTGAATGCAGGAGATTATCCCTGGTCACGGACAGAAATCAGACCCACACAGAATTTGCCCGTTGAACCGGGAGCGCCACCATTCGCCATTTATGAAAACACAAACCAACGGACCCTGGTCGGCGGGTCGTTTAATGGTGAAATCGCCGGCATGGGAATTTGGATTGAAGGTGCTCAAAACCGCTTTTCTGTAGATAGCCTGAATTTTTATGAACTTTCCGCCGGGGTTGATTACACTTTTGCCAGCGGCCTGTATCTCATGGGTGAAGGCTTGGTGAATTCCGATGGCGTGACCACCATTGATTCGCTGGATTTGAGTCGTTTTCTCCAATATTTCAACGGGGAGATTCATTCCCTGTATCAGCATTATCTCTTTTTGCAGGCGGCTTATCCCCTCACGAATTTGTTGTCTGGTAGCGCCTTTGGCTATGTGAATCTGGATGATAAAAGCTGGATTGTGAGTCCCACACTGTCGTATTCGGTGAGTGATAATGTCGTATTGGAGGGCATGTTTTCCTGGATGGGTGGTGGGAATGACACGGAATTCGGCGTCCAGCAGTGGCAAAGCCGCGTGCGGATGAAGGCTTATTTTTAATGAATTTTGGGTTAAGTGGTATCTCCCCGGGGGCCGAACGCAACGAACGATCGCAGGGAGCATGGACGATGCATTTGGGAAAAGAACCCACCCCTGCTCGGCCAGAGCCGAGCTGCCCCTCCAAGGCGGGGAATTTGCTCACGGCTGAACTTTTAGCAAAGGATTCCCCTCTTGCCCCGAAGGGATCCCTTTGGGAAGAGGGGATTAAGGGGTGTGAAATTCCGCCGCAATTCACGGAAGTAACGCGTCTATGGAGCTCCCATCACAAAGCTTTCTTGAGAGAAAACGCGTTGCTAAAAATTCCATCAAGCATGAATTAATATCATTTCATAGGGCAGGAAATCCATATGACACGCGAATCATTTCTGAACAAGCTGGCTCACTGGACCGTAGATCGTACCGGACGCCTGAGCCTGATTCTTCTGCTTATCACCCTTCTCTTCGGGTGGATGGCGGGACAGTTAAAACTCACCACCTCCTTCACCAATCTTATGCCGGCTGAGGACCCCCGGGTCAAGGAGTATGACCGCATTATCGAAAACTTCCAGGGTGCTTCCCAATTGCTGGTGGTGGCCGAAGGAGATGAAGCCCAACTCAAGGCATTTGCCACTGACCTCACCCCAATGATCGCAGCGGATTCACTGAGTCATTTGGTGCGCAATGTCACCGATAAAGCGCCGCTGGATTTCCTGGCCAACCATGGTCTGATGCTCACAAAATCGTCGGAACTGAAAAACCTGGGTGATCTGTTCACCGATCCCAACCTGCCAGCAATGTTGAGCCATTTGAACGACAGTTTTGAAAAAGAATACACACAAAGCGAAGAAAAAATTTCCACCCGGGAGAAGGAAAATTCAGCCGCCCGCATGCTGGACGGCATTGACCGCTGGGTGCAGCATTTTTCCCTAGCGCTTGCACCCGGGGCGGATGTGACCCGGGAAGCGCAGGCTGCCTCAGACGCGCTTACGGTAGGCGATCCTTATTACCTGAGTTGGGACCGGCGCATGCTCATTATTCAGGTGATGCCCACCTTCACCATGTTCGATATTGAGCAATGCGTTGAAGCCACCAATACCATTGAAAAAATGACCCATCGTGTGGCGGAGAAACACGGAATCACCGCCGGACTGACGGGCTCCATCGCATTGGCGCGGGACGAAATGGTGGCCATGTCCAATGACAGCATGGTGGTAACCATGATCGCACTGATTGGCATTCTCATCCTGTTTGTCCTCACTTTTCGAATGCTCACCAGCCCGGTACTGGCGATTCTCACGCTTTTGGTGGGCATTATCTGGGCCATGGGCATTTCATGGATTTTGGTGGGCGAGCTCAATCTCATGACCTCCATGACGGCGGTGATTCTGGCGGGACTGGGCATCGATTTTTCCATCCACATTATTGCCGCATTCTCCGAAAAGCGGGCGGAAAACGCCACCATTGCTGACGCCATCCGCTTCGCGCTGACCCGTTCCGGCACCGGTATTATCACCGGTGGGGTTACCACGGCGGTGGCGTTTCTCACCATGACGATTTCTGAATTGGATGGCATGCGGGAATTTGGTCTCGTGCTGGGTGTGGGTATTCTCATGACCATGGCAGCCGCGCTGCTGATTCTGCCACTGCTTCTGGTGGTAGCGGCCCGCACATACGATCGATTGGGACGGAAATCCACTCGCCCACCGCGGGATGTTCGTTACCAATTTCTGGGCAGACTGGCCAACGGGATGGGAAAGCGTTATGGTTTTACCCTCGCTGCGCTGGTCATCGTCGTTCTTTTTCTGGGCTACCGGGGCGCACAAATTACCTGGGATTATAATTACCTCAACATGGAGCCCAAGGGGTTGGAGTCGGTCAAGCTGCAGGATAAGATGATCGACGCATTCGACATGAGTCCGGATGTGGTTTTATTCACCGCATCCAGTCTCACTGAGGCTGATTCCCTGACCCGCATTGCCCGGGAGATGAAAACCGCCGGAATGGTCCAGAGCATTTCCGATTATCTACCCCATGATGCGGAGCAGCACAAACGCCGGCAGCTCATTGAAAAAATTCAATCCCGCCTGAATCAGACACAGCTGGCAACCCGACTTTCATTGTCTGAACAACAAAGGGTCCGGGATGAGTTGGAGCGGCTCATGTACAATATCATGGAATTGCAGGATCTGGCATTTAGCGGTGGGCAGGACAAAATTTTCCTGAAGAGTGCCTTTTTGGTCGGTGTGGCGGAGATTCCCGATAGTCTTCTGACCCCGGAGGAAAAGCGTCTCACGGACCAACTCAGACGAACCATGGGTCCGGACATCTATACCGGATCACTGAATCAGTTGCTGGATAATTTCGACCGCCCCGATTTTGACATTCAGCCGCTTGAAGCATTTCATAATGCCTTTGGCCGGGCGTTTGCGCGGGCCGCGCAGCGACTTGCGAATCCGGAAGTTCTTGATTTGGCCGACCTGCCGCGGGAGATCCGCAGCCAGTTTGTTTCAGATTCCGGCGAGCACTTTCTGGTAACGGTTTTTCCCCGCAGCAATGTGTGGAATTTTGAATATCTGGATCGTCTCAACGCAGAAGCGGCGGGAGTGAGTTCCCGGGCTACCGGATTGCCTATTGTTTTTAATGCATTAATGGACTTAATCGGTCAGGACGGTCGCCGGGCCACAGGTGCGGCGCTGGTGGTGATTTTTCTATTGCTGTTATTGGATTTTCGCAACCTGCGACTGGCTTTGATGGCGATTACACCATTGGTAACAGGCGTGGCCGCAATGTTGGGCATTATGGCACTCTCCGGATTGCAGATCACGCTGCTGAATGTCATGGCCATTCCGCTTATCATTGGAATTGGTATTGATGATGGCGTGCATGTTATTCACCGGTATCTCATTGAGGGGCCGGGAAAGTTGAAGGTGATTTTTGCCTCCACAGGACGGGCGGTTTTTGTCACATCGCTCACCACCATGTTGGGATTTGGCAGTTTGTGGTTCGCCACTTATCGTGGCCTGGGCTCCATGGGAATCGCCCTGTTTATCGGTGTGGGTGCGTGTTTTCTCATGACAGTTGTGAGCTTGTCCGCGTTGCTGGGGTGGTATGGCAGCAGGAAAAAATAGCTTCGGTTATTACATAAACACCTCTCGCTTGTCTGGCAGAGCTCGTCGAAGTCCAAGTGAGGAGGCTCCGGACCTAAACCCAGCTTTCAGCCGAACATCAACGGGGTCCAAGTATGCTTGTGCTCGGGTTGGTTTGGCAGCATGCCGGAAATCAAACTGGTCGGCCCCTGGGAAAGCTATCAGTCGCCGGAAAACATCTTCAACCCGTTGCCTGAAATGCCGGGCAGGAGCAGTAAACTCTGTCGAGGTATTTGCTCAGTGCCGCCGCCCCTTAAAATCCTTTTTCTGATAATCTTTCTGGATTTTGCCAAAAATCTTTGCCTGCTTGCGCTTCTCCCGGACCGATGTTTCGAAAACAGATTTCTCCTTCAGCATCTTGTGGTAATTATCCAATACACCCGAATCTAACGAGCCCGATTCAACCGCCGTCAACACCGCGCAACCCATCTCCCTGGTGTGGGTACAATCTTTGAATTTGCAATTCTCCGCCAAGGTGAAGATGCTGTCAAATGTGGTTTCCAGACCATTGTCCGTATCAGCGATACCCACCTCCCGCATACCCGGATTATCAATGAGGATGCCGCCGTTTTCCAGCAGAATCAACTCCCGGTGGCTGGTGATATGGCGCCCCCGATTACTGCTGCCACTAATAACACCGGTCCGCATGACATTTCTGCCGGAGAGATTATTCACCAGGGTTGATTTACCCACGCCGGACGACCCCAACAGGCAAAAGGTTTTTCCCGGCTTAATGACCTGGCACAGGGCGTCATAACCGTGTCGGGTTTCATTGCTGATGGCGAAAACGGGAGCATCCTTTACCCGCTGCTGCACCTTTTCCAGAATTTCAGCTCTCAAGCTTTCCGAAATCAAATCGGTTTTGGTTAAGACAATAACAGGACTGACTTTAGACGTATGGCAAATGGTCAGGTAGCGCTCCAGCCGATTGACACTGAAATCCCGATCCACCGCCTGCAGAATGAGGGCATAGTCAATATTCGTCGCGATGATTTGACTTTTTCCGAACTGTCCAACAGCCTGCCGTGAGATGGTGGAAAAACGCGGGTAGATTTGATGAATTACCGCAAAATCCCCATCACAACCAGTCAAAGCCACCCAGTCCCCCACGGCAGGAAAGTCGGCCCGGGTTTCGGCGGAGAATCGCAGACTCCCGGTTACTTCCGCCTCGAAATCGCCCGCTTCTGTTTTCACCACATAACGCTCTTTGTGTTGGGCAATTACCCGTCCTATCTCGAATTCGGTGAGATTATTTTCAATCCGTGTTTGCGCAAGTCGGTGATTATAGCCAAGGTGGGATAAATTCAATTTCATTACTGTCTCGATTCGGGGAAAGTCTTTTGCCTGATTTCCGGTGGTGATGAGCAATTAATCCATGCCGGACGCAATCCGTTCACCTTTCATCAATATCTCCGGCGCGCTTGTTGAAATTAGACTGGCCATTCAGACAAAACAAGCTAACACAAAGGCCATTTCCACTTGTTGTGATATTACCAGGCTGAACATTTTCCTGCTTTTGCGGAACCAGACAGCCCACCGATTAGGGCTGGTGAATCTTTCATTGCTCTGAAATTTCATTATTATTCACCTTTGCAGAAATTCCCGCGACCAGCGTCGGGGAGCTTTTTCTGCCACATGCAAAAATCGGAGGGACAAACCATGCCTGTCATTCTCACCATCGCTGCACTTTTGGGCTTCCTCGCTGTAGCGCTGGGTGCTTTTGGGGCTCACGCATTAAAAAGTGTGCTGTCCGACTACGGCCAGTCCATCTGGGAGAAGGCTGTGTTGTATCAGATGTTTCACACCCTGGCACTTTTCATACTTATGGCGCTGAAAGAGCTGGTCCGTCCGGGACAGCTGGTGCTCACCGGCTGGTTATTCATCGCCGGGATCGTGCTCTTTTCCGGCAGCCTCTATCTACTGGCATTCACCCAAAAATCCTGGCTGGGCGCCATTACGCCCCTGGGTGGTGTGGCATTTCTGGCCGGCTGGGGCGTGCTGATCTGGGAGCTTTTTCGCAATGTCTGAAACCCGTCCGGCTTTCTGCTTTCCCCTGTCCTCTCTCAGGCTAACTTTTGCCCATGTCCGTTGATTTGAGCAGCAACACAATTCGGGAGTGGCAGCAGGGGGATTTATCTGCCATCCGGAAGATTGGCTGGAGAACCTGGCAGGCGACCTATGGGGACTTCGTTCCCCAGGAAGACATGACAATATTTCATGAAAATTATTACTCACTGGAAAAGCTCACGACGCTCTTCCGAAATCCGGACATGTATGGTTTCATTGCCGAGGCAGAGGGAAAGCCGGTAGGATACAGCAAGTGCCATGACAATCGTCAGGAAGGGCGATTTTATATCACCTCGCTGTATGTTTTGCCTGAATTTCAAGGGCAACGACTGGGGAAAATGCTACTGGAACAAGGCATTGCCCGCGCCAAATCCATCGGCCATACCCGCGTCTGGTTGGGGGTGATGCTGGCCAATAAAAGTTCTCTGAAGTGGTATCTTAAAAACGAATTTGTATTTGTGGAGCAACTACCTTTTGTCATGGGGTTTTCCGAAATCAGTCACCTGATTGGATTTAAGGAGATTTGAGGTTTATTGTTTGAGCCTGGACATACGAACGCCGCCCGGCTTGTCCTTCGACCCTGCTCCGCGTTGCTCCGCACGGGCAGGCCCCGTGAAATTCATATAAAAGATGAGCATTTCACAGGGGCAGGCGCCGCTCAGGAAGCCAAGCCGGCTTTTCTCTTACTCTTTCTTCTTACTCTAAATTTTAAAAAGGACTCTTTATGCCAACTTTGATCTCAGGAATATCCGGTGTTCGCGGCATTATCAATGACGGATTCGATCCGGACGTGGTGACGCGCTACACCATTGCTTTTGGACGCATGGTGGGTGGTGGAAAAATCGTCATCGCCCAAGATACCCGGCCTTCAGGAAAAATGTTTAAAGACATTGTGGAGTCCGTACTCCAGTCCATCGGTTGTGATGTGATTGATTGCGACGTGTGTCCCACGCCCACGGCCCAACTCATGGTGGAAAAACTCGGCGCCAACGGCGGCATCATCGTTACGGCCAGCCATAATCCCATTGAATGGAACGCGCTTAAACTTGTTGGAAAAGGCGGTCTGTTTCTGGACGCAGAGCAGCATGCTGAGTTGATGCGTTTTTTGGAAACCCCGGTTGAAAAGCTGGAAAAATGGGATGTGGTGGGTGATGTGACGCGCCAGCATGACGCCATTCGTCAGCATATTGAGGATGTCTTAGCCTTGGAACTGGTTGATGCGGAAGCGGTGAAAAAGCGGCGCCCCAAAGTGGTGGTGGATGCCATTAACGGCGCCGGCTCCAAGGCGCTGCCCGGATTCCTCACCGCGCTGGGTTGTGAAGTGATCCGGCTGAATTGCGATCACGACGGGAATTTTGTCCACACACCGGAACCCACACCAGCCAATCTCACGGATCTGATGGCGCGCGTTCGGGAAGAAAAGGCTGACCTGGGACTGGCCACCGATCCGGATGCGGACCGGTTGGCGGTGATTGATGAAAACGGTGACCCGCTGGTGGAAGAATACACGTTGGTGCTGGCGGCGTACCACGCATTACGTCACGCGGAAAAGGATGATGACAAGGTGCTGGTAACCAACCTCTCCACCACCATGGCGCTGGATGACTTGGCCGCTCGCTATGGCCGAAAAGTATTACGCACACCGGTGGGCGAAATCCATGTGGCGCGCCAGATGCAAAAGCAATCAACCCTTATTGGCGGTGAAGGCAATGGCGGTGTGATTCTGCCGGAATGTCATCTGGGACGGGATTCGCTGGTGGGGGCGGGATTGATTTTGACGCTGCTGGCCGAAACCGGTAAGTCGATTCGTGAAATTGCTGATGAATTACCCCGCTATCAAATGGTGAAGGACAAGATTTCGGTTGGAAATGCCGACGCAAAAAAGATTCTGGCAGACCTGGCAGAGCAATACAAATCGGAAAATCCCAATCTGGAAGACGGGGCTAAAATCACCTGGTCCGACCGCTGGGTGCATTTCCGCGCCAGTAATACGGAACCTATTATTCGCGTTTTTGCCGAAGCGAAGGACGAAGCCACAGCGAGTCAGCTTGTACAGGATTTCAAAGCGATCATTGAGAAGTTGCTATAAAGTTAAACACCAGGATTTGATAAATGACTATCATATCCCAGCGATTTAGCCTGATTTCCATGAAATTTTACAGGGAGGATACACTGTAATCTTTGGCACCAACATCTGCCTAATTTTTATTTGATCAATGTAAATTTGAGCGGACTACCAATTTTGCTATTACGGCTGGTGATAGTTTCTAATATTGCCACGTAGACACCCGAGGGAAGCGGTTTACCCGCTGAATTAAGTCCATCCCAAATAAATACCCCTTCATGATTACCCGAGCTTGAGATTGTTGCGGACTTGTATACCTGGCGTCCAGACAAATCAAAGATCAAAACCCTCACTCTGGTTTTGTCTGAAGGTGTTCGATATTGGATTGAAACTGCGGCGTTTGACGGGTTGGGATAAACTGCAGTTAATCCAAAATCGTCTGGGACCTGCCGGATTTCATCCAGTTCCGTATAAAATTCGCCCCATTGAGATCCATCTATTTCTGCGGCTATAAGTTTTTTTTCATAATTAATACCAACTTCATCTTCCTGGTATAAAATCATACCCAGTTCATGTTGATAAGTATAGATTCTTCCATATAGATCATTTGTAACACCCATTATGACAACCGGTGTATCTAGCTCGTTATAGTAGTACGATGACTGCCAGTCGAACCCGAGACAATCCTGCCAAAAACCTTCATTTGGATCGGAAGAAAAATCTGCAATTACAATTTCACTATTCGGACAAGATAAAGTGTCCTTATACTCATAAATTGTATTCAAGGTTGTGTCACACCTTAAATAGATATCCGCCAGAAATTCGCCTGTTAATTTTTGCCTTCTCAAAACACGATAACTTAATTGATTATCCATTGTTGAATCGCCAACGATTTCTGAAGAGTAATACCAGATTGAGGTAGAATCTGCAAATTGTTGATATACTCTGTATTGCCATCTATTTCCATCCAGTAAAGGATACCAGGATTTCGCATCCAGCAGACTTTGTTTCACGAGTGAACCTATTCCTTCTGTTGAAAGCGAGTTTGACACCGGAGAAACAAGTGAGTCCGTGTCCAGAGCTTTGACTGTATAAATCGCTTCTGTAAGTCCTCCGTGTTGGATTATGAAGGTCGGGTCAATATAGATAGTGCTGTTACCCACATCTATCTCGAAAGATGTTCTTCCACCAGAATATCTTGCTTCAAAAGTAACACCGTTAGGCTGTTTATAAGTTTCCCCTGCTGATTCGAAATCCTGATATCCATTTAAATATGGTATACTACAAAACAGGAATAAACCTATAAATGTTTTCATAATTATTCCCTTCTCACTTAATGCTATAGAATAAACTAAGTGGTGGAAAACCAATCTCCAAGGATTAACGCCCCAGACTGGCATGGTGTCCAGATACGGGGAATGATATGCTTTAACTCAAATTTTTCTTCTTTCAACATTTTAAGACCGACCTATATCTATAGGCATGCATGGAATAACTCAGGTTTGAATGCAAAACAGTTTCTGTGGCTTTGGCACTCAATGTATCTGGACAAAACCAAGGCAACCAGGTAATCGAAACTTGCCAAAGGATCTGCCCTGTTTTGGAACAAAACGATCACCTCTTTAACATAGCAAAACGATTTATGGGTGATGGTGGAGCTTGATTACAATTTCCACTAATCCCGCAGCTCCCGCACATCGGTGAATCCGCCATTTTCGAATGCTTTTACCTTGTCAAAGGCCTTAATCAACAGGGGCGCTGCAGCGTCCGGCGTAGGCATTGCAGCGGTACCTCGTGCGTTTTTCAATGCCTCAATGGACGGAAAGCGTTCGTCTTTCGACAAGCCGGACATATAAGCCTGCATGTCGGTGTCAATAAGTCCCGGCGCCAGTGCGGTGAAGTGAATGTCCGGTCGCTCCGCTGCATAGAGCTGAATCAGCATATTCAGAGCGGCCTTGCTGAGACTATAACCATTCCAGCCCCGGTGACCATTCACGGCTGCGCCGGAGGAGATTCCCACCACCTGCCGGACGGTTCTGCCCGATTGGAGCAGCCAGTCCAACAGCATTTTATTCGCCCACACATTGATCTCCATGGCTTGCCGCAAATCCTCTAACGGTGTCTCTACCATATCCCGGATGGGACTTAAAATACCCGCGTTCAGTACCACCAGGTCCAATTCTGTGGTGTTATGCAAGAGCGTTTTACAAACAGGTGCCATTTTTTCGTAATCGGTCAAATCCAGTTCCGCAAAATGGAACTTTTCATGCGCTGTCAGGTTGTGCGGTTCGCGCCGGCTCACGCCGTACACTGTGTCACCCCGTTGCAGGTATTCCGCGGCCAGACCGTGACCGATTCCTGAACTCACACCGGTGATGAAAATGCTTTTTTGTGCCATGGAATTATCCTTTGGGTTCAATTTTACTGGAACATGTCATATCAGTCAAAGATGGTCGTTTTAACCGCGATTTCAAGAACCGTGACAAATCCGGTGAATAAGAAAAGGCCGCTGGTTTCAGCGGCCTTTTACGGTTTGAATCTGTATCAGATCTGATTTTTAGAAATGATACTGAATACCCATCATGATTTTGGCGCCGGCTGTCTTCAGCGGGAACATGGTCTTGGTTTTAGTGCCATCGCCAATTTCAGTATAGAGGAATTGACTGGAGAGTTCATCAAAACCCTGAGCCAGCGTATAATCGGTTGTTTTCAAGCCGGGGAAAGCACCAGCGATGGGCGCGATCTGCCAGGTATCAAACTCTGATTCGCCATAAACCACACCGCCACCGGCGCTGTAGTTGAAGGAGAGACTCAGGTTATCCGTGATTTTACTCTGGTAACCCATGATGTATTCCACACCGGTTCCGGAAGTGCTGTATTCCAATACGCCCTGACGATCAAAGCTGCCACCCAAAGCGGCCAACTGAGCATCCTGTGCATCAATGTACGAGCCACTCACATCCAGGGTCAGGCTGGCGTCTGCCATGTAATAGCCATAACCAATACCGGCGAAAACCTTGCCCTTCATCACCGGGATGTTCACACCCAGGTAGACGGGAATCGAGGTAATGGCGCCCGTGGTGGTCTGCTCACGCAAGACATTGCCACCACTAAAGGCTGCGCCTGATTCTTCGTAAGTGTTTTCGCCGCCTGCAACCAGGGTCTCACGACGAAAATCCGCCCGGAGAAAGAAAAAGCCCATCTCATAGGTGGCATTCAGTCCAAAATCAAAACCAACGGTGGAACCATTGGGCTCATATTTCACGGTGTTGGTGACACCTTCATTGGGATCAACGGTGCCGTCACCATTCAAGTCAACCGGGTAAAAAACACCGGTCAACTCATCCGTCAGTCCCCCTTTGTTCTGATCATAAAAATCACTGCTCAGGCCAAACATGTCGCCTGTAAAGCCGGCATTAAACCCAACGGAGAGCTGGGCAAATGCGCCGCCTGTCAGCACGGTGAGCGCCAAAAGGCTTACTGTTAGCTTTTTCATACACTTTCTCCTCTTGTTAATTCTTCTTGCTCAGATTCGGTTCGTTGGAAAAAGGGAACGGCTGCATCTCAACTCGGCATCCGTGTGACCCACCATTTTCTAACGAAAGTGGGACCAATATATCGGTTCAATTGATTTTAGTCAAGTTTACTTACCACCGGCAAATACTGCCATCAAATCAAAAAATGCTAGCCCGCATTAAAAATTGCCAATCAACAACTAGTTGGTTTACAATTGCTTCTCAAATCGCCAGAAAACCCGCTCTACCATAGCTTTACACAGTCGCTGATAAAATGGAATCGGACCCACCCAGGGGATGATTGCCATGGCAAAACCCCGCTTTTTCAGGTCGTGCAGCACCTTGAGGGATAAAACTTTTCCGATCTTGTACTGGCGAAATTGTGGATCAACCCCCACCGGTCCGAACCAACCGGTGCCCACATTATTGCCCTCGCCGGCACCAAATCCGATGACGCCAGAACCATCCTTAATCGCTAAATAGAGTAAATTTTGCTGCCAGGCAGCGGTTGCCTCATAAATCCAGGCCGGCCAGATGGTCTCCAGCCATTTATTCAATTCTGCCAGGTGCCTCTCCGTTGCCGGTAAGATTTCGATACCTTGCTCCTGCAATCGGGCCTCATCGGGAGCAGTTTCAAAATCCTGATCCAGCGAACAAATCAGATTTTCCGTCTCGCCGGTCCGCTTAAACCCACGATCCTGGAAAAAAACCAACGCCCGGGTGTAGCGGGGATCCAACCCCGGTGTGTAGTAATTGTACGGCGTGTCAAAAAGACTCATCACCGTGAGGTTCCGCTGCTGAAACGCCGTTTCAATCCGCCCGAGAAGTGTCTTCCCAATCCCCTGCCCCTGAAATTCGGGATGGACAGCCATCAGTTTCAGCCAGCCCTTCTCCGGTTTGTAATCGGGACGAGTAACCCCCATGGCAAACCCCACGACTTGCTTACCCGACACGGCAATAACTGTGAGCGAAGCATCAAAAAATGGATCCTGGAAGGTTTTCTCGTGAATAATCTCGCTTGAAACGGGCTCGTAGATGTACGTCAGTTCAAACAGTTTTCGCAGCGCTAACATGTCACCGGGCTCAAGGTGCCGGTATAGAAGGTCCCCCTTGCCCATCATGAACTCCCTTGAAATAATTGGTGATTCTTCAAATGCGCTCGCCGGTATCGCCATCAAAGAACCGCAGGTGGTTCCTGTCCATGCTGAGCTTCACCGAATCCCCGGTTTTGAATGCGTGGGTGGAGGCTACGCGCGCCACGAAAGGGTGTTTGCCCGTGGTGGCGTGAAGGTAGGATTCGCTGCCCATAAGTTCTGCCACCTCCACCGTGGCTTTTACCGGACCGTTGTCATCCAGATTCAGGTGTTCCGGCCGAATCCCGGCGATGATGGTTTGGCCATCCTTTACTTTTAATTCCGGAGGTGCGTTCAGTGTGAAATTCCCCTCATCCAGGGCCACCCCGCCATTTACCTGCGCTTTGGTGGTGAAAAAATTCATGGGTGGTGAACCGATAAATCCGGCCACAAACTGACTGGAGGGATTGTTGTAAATTTCCAGCGGTTTGTCCTCCTGCATGAGATAACCATCCTTTAATACCACAATCCGATCTCCCATGGTCATGGCTTCAGTCTGGTCGTGGGTCACATAGATCATGGTGGTACCCAGGGTGGCGTGGAGTTTTTTGATCTCGGTGCGCATTTGCACGCGCAATTTGGCGTCCAGATTGGACAAGGGTTCGTCAAACAGGAACACAGCCGGCTTGCGGACAATGGCGCGCCCAACGGCTACCCGTTGACGTTGACCGCCGGATAATTCCTTCGGCCGACGCTTGAGCAATTGTGAGATGCCCAGAATTTCCGCTGCCTCTGCCACGCGTGACTGGATTTCCTCTTGGGGGAATTTGCGCAACTTGAGCCCAAATGCCATGTTCTCAAAGACATCCATGTGGGGGTAAAGGGCGTAATTCTGGAAAACCATGGCAATGTCACGATCTTTCGGTGCCACATTGTTGATGCGTTTTTCACCAATATAAACATCCCCCGAGGTGGGCTCTTCCAGACCGGCTATAATGCGCAGGGTCGTTGACTTCCCGCATCCAGAGGGACCTACCAGCACTACAAATTCACCATCCTTGATTTCAAAACTCATTTTGTGCAAGACGTGGGTCTCGCCAAATTTCATCTCAATATCTTTTAGAATCACATTGGCCATTTAAAACTCCTGTTTCACGCTGCGGCTATTCCGGGATGCGGCAAAATATAGGCCGTGAGATCATCATCCTTCTGTAGAAAAATTCCCGGGCTGTTATGTCGTCCCTCCCACAATCCAGCTGGCATCTCCCTGACCCGCCCGGATTAGTTGCGGTTCATCCTGTGTGAAATCCACGATCGTTGACGGATCATTGTAAGACGGGCCGGCATGAATAATTAAATCCACCTTGTCCTCAAAAAACCCCATAAAATCCATAGGATCTGACGCAAAGGTTCGCTCGCTGATGTCCAAACTGGTGGTGACGATGGGATTGCCCAGTTGGCGAACAATTGCCAGGCTTAACTCGTGCTCCGGAACGCGCAGACCCACCGTTTTTTGCCGGGAAACCACCATTTTCGGAACGGCATTCATGGCCGGCAGGATGAACGTGTAGGGACCTGGCAGGTGTCGCTTCATTTCCCGATAGACCACGGTACTGACTTTGGCGTAGCGGGCAATATCCTTTAAGTCAGCGCAAATGAAACTCAGCGGTTTGGTGTGGGGCATTTCCTTGATACGGTAAATTTTTTCAATCGCGGATTTTTGGGTAATATCACACCCCATCCCGTACACCGTGTCGGTGGGGTATATGATAATGCCGCCATTTTTTAAAATATCCACAGCCTCATCAACCACTCGCTGGTTCAGATGATCGCCATATATTTCCAGAATCATTGTAAAAACTCCTTAATCGGTTGCATTGCTTCTGCCGGGTGTTCAAAGGGGAAGAGGTGCCCGCCCGGAACGGTTTTGGTGAGGATGAGCGGCGTGTAACGGGCCAGTTTTTTTCGGGATGGTGGCAGTAGCGTGTCCGTGTACTCGCCCCCCAATATGAGCGTGGGCGTTTTCAACCTTTGAACATACCGCCAAGCGTCTGTGGGAATAGAGCGGTAAATACTGATTTCCAATTCCGGCGAACAGCTGAGCTCTACACCACCATCTTTTGCCGGCTGGAATCCGCATTCCACATAGGCATCCAAAAATTCCGGTTCTCCCCGCTTGAAGGCGCGTTTCTTCTCATACTGTGCCCGGGCCGCTTTACGGGAGGGAAAGTGACGCCGACGTCGGTGCGCGCTTTTAATGAGTGGCGTGCTGTACTGATAATGAACCAGGTTTGCCAGTCGAATCATAAAAAGCATTTTGGGTGGCAGTAAGACCGGATCCAGCAGCACCAGCTTTTTGAATAGATCAGGCCGCTGCACCGCCGCTATCAGCGTGGCTACGCCCCCGATGGAATGCCCCATACCGATGAGCGGTTTGGCTACATCAGCATTATCCAGAAACGCTATTAAATAATCCGCCAGATCAGACCAGCGTTCCATTTTGCCGGACCACGCCGAGCGGCCATGACCTGGAATTTCCAAAGCATGAATGTCGTAGTCAGGAAAAAGCGGCTGTAAAAAGGGCGCGTACATCCCGGCGCAGTAGCTGTTGGCATGGAGGAAATGGAGTCCCGGATTTCCCCGTGTGCCCCAATGTTCTGCCCGGTATTCTTTCCCGAATGGAAACGCGTTGGTCATGAATTACTGACGCTTATTCAACATAGCCCGGTGCGGCTACCAGCCACCAGAAGCGCCACCGCCACCACCGAAACCACCGCCGCCGGAAAACCCGCCGAAACCGCCGCCACCACCAAATCCGCCTCGGCGACCACCCATTGCAGAGCCCAGCATGCTTCCTAACAGAAAACCACCCAGCGCACCGCGACGCCGGCCAAACAGCAGGAAAAAGAACAGCAGAGGAAAGAGCAGGCCGGCAATCCCGCCGCCATCATCTTTTCCACGAGCTCGTGATCCTTGTCCCGTGTATTCACCCCGGGTGGCGGCCATAATAGCTTTCACACCGTGGATGATGCCGCCGTAAAAATCTCCCCGGCGAAAGGAAGGAGCCATTTCATCACGGATAATTCGCCCGGAGAGGGCGTCTGTGAGAACAGGCTCCAAGCCGTACCCCACTTCAATTCTGATTTTCCGCTCCGCCTTCCACACCGTGAGTAACACACCATTGTCCCGGCCCTTTTGTCCCAACCGCCACGCTTCATACATACGGATGGATACATCTTCCAGGTTTTGCCCCTTCAAAGAGGGAAAGGTGGCCACCACGAACTGGTTGGATGTGGCATTTTCGAACTGGCGGAGTTGCATCTCCAGCTGCTGAGCCTGGCGTGTGGTCATGAGGCCGGCCCAGTCATTCACGTACCGGTTAATCGTGGCGGGAAATAGCTCATCCTCCGCCGCTATCAGTCCCGATGATACCAGCAGGATCACCAGGAAAATGGTGGCCAGCCGGCTTCGTTTGTTATTCAGTCGAGATATCATGTGAGATGTAATGATCAGAATTCCACCTTCGGTGCCGTTTCCGCTCCGGCTTGTGCTTCGAAATAGGCTTTGGATTCAAAGCCGAACATGCCGGCGTACATGGTGTTGGGGAATTTCCGGATCAATGTATTGAACGCCCGGGCGGCTTCATTATAGCGCCGACGCTCTATGGCGATGCGGTTTTCAGTACCCTCCAACTGTGATTGCAGATCCAGGAAGTTCTGGTTTGCTTTCAGGTCAGGGTAGCGCTCCATTACAACCATCAACCGGCTTAAGGCTCCGGATAGCTGTCCCTGCGCCTGCTGGAAATTCTGCAGCGCCTGGGGATTATCCGTAATCCCTTCCAGGTTGATATTGTTGACCTTGGCACGGGCTTCAGTCACCGCCAGAAAGGTTTCCTGCTCGTGCTCCGCATAGCCCTTCACCGTATTGACCAGATTGGGAATGAGATCCGCCCTTCGCTGGTAGACATTTTCCACCTGTGACCAAGCGGTTTTCACGTTCTCCTCCTGGGTGACAAATGCATTATACTTTCCCACAATACTGAAAAGAAAGAGCACCACCACCACCGCCACAATAATCCAAATCGTTGTTGATTTTTTCATCGCGCCTCTCCGCTTATACTTTACTTAAATTTCAACAGGTTACCTTTCTCCTGTGACCTGTCGCACCTGCTGATGCTTTCTCTCAGGTCACGCCTGGTTCAAAGTTGTGGAAAAATAAGACAGAATAAGGCAAATGTGTGATTTTTTCCGAATGAATCCGGATGGAATTAACCTTAGATATATTGATGCAGGACAAGTGGCATCTTTTACTATTTAGATTATACTATGCCCAATTCAGACGGGTAACCGTCGGCGGGGATGGATTTTCGCCCGCATAAAATGGCAAACGACATTGAATAAGCATATTTGAACGAAGGACATTTATGAAACGCAATCGGATATTTTTAGTCCTATCAGGTGCACTTTTTCTGGCCGCATGTACAGACCTCATGTTCAAGCCGGAAATGCCATCCTGGGACTTTACCATGGAATTTCCGCTGACCAAACAGGTGGTGAACACTGATGAACTCCTGGATCAGCCGGAAATCAAGCGTCAGGCCGTGGATGAGTTTGGCAATCCGCTGCCGGCCGGCACCGAATTATTTGTTTACAAAGACACCATTGATGTGGAGCCGGTTGAAGTTGGTGATCAGCTTACCATTGGCGATATCAACAAAAACTTCTCCCAAACAGTGGATAATGTCACTGTGGATGGCACCCAAACCACCAAATCGGTGGCTTTTGATGAAGTGGGTGTAAATCCCATCGAAAAGAGCATTGTCTCCCGGGTAGGCACCATCGAGTTGGACGACATTGCGCCAACTTCCACGGACCCGTTTACACTGCGGGAAATCGCACCAGCGGTGAATGACATTCCTGACAATACAACAGATTCCATTCCCTCCGCGCCCATCCCGGCTATTGTAAAGCCCTTCACCTTCAGTGATTTCCAGAGCGCTACCTTTGTGGGTGGACAGCTGGACATTTCGATTGCCAATGACATGGCCATTGACCTGGGTCGGCCGGTGGATCTGCAGCTTCAGGAAGTGGTGGCAAATGATACCGTGGACATTCCCGGCGCCAGCGTTACCTGGAATGCCTTGATTCCCACCGGTACAGAGGACACGCAGGTGCTGGACCTCACCGGGATGACCCTGCCTGGGAATATTTTCGTGAAAATTTCAGGTTATTCTTATGGCTCCCAGCAACAGGATATTACCATGTCCGATGAGGTTCGGAACTCCAGCTTTGTGGTGAATATCGCCGCCAGCAATCTACAGGTTTCCACGGCCGAAGCGGTCGTGCCCACTCAGGAAATTGATGAAGTCAGCAGTATTGAATTGAGCGACTCAACCAATAAAGTTGAGCGGGCCAGAATCAAGCGCGGCAATATGGCGGTGGACATTATCAACAACATGAGCGTGTCCGCCAACCTTGTCATTACTGTCTCTTCGCTGGAAGATCCGGGTGGCAGCGTCTTTGAGCAGACCATTCCGCTGGATGCGAATTCTACTGCCAATGAAATTTACAGCCTGACAAATCATGTTATGGTGATGACGCTGGCTTCGCAGCAGGTGGATTACAGTTATCATGTGGAAACCATCTCCACGGATCCCAATTTTGTGGAAATAACCGACACGGACAGTATCGAAGTGAGCTTGTCACTTTACGGAGCCAATCCGGGTGAAGATATTGTATTCTCTACCATTCGCGGAATCATCGAATCGCAGGACAAGACAATTGACGGTGACATTCCCGTCACCTCAGACTCGGAAATCCTGCGGGCAGATATCGCCTCGGGTGGACTGAATATCAATATCTACAATGGCATTAATGAAACCTTGGGCGGAACGCCGCAATTGACCCTCCAGATCAACGAAATCTTCGATTCAAATGGTGACACATTGCGGGTTGAAGGCGTGAATCTGGATCCGGGTGATAATCTCCTGAATATCGACCTGGCCAACCATGCCCTTCAGATGCCTCAAAACGATCAGACCCTGTATTACAGCGCCCACGTGGTGACGCCGGAGGGCGAACTGGGTACCTATAATCTGCTGGATTCCATTATCGTAGAGATCAATGTCTCCACGCTCACTTTCAGCGAGATTGAAGGCTATTTCACCCAGGATGCCATTGTCGATTCCAATGTTGTAGCGCTGAACAATGACACCAAGGTGGAAAATGCGCTGATTAACCGGGGCGACCTGAAACTGACGATTCGCAATTACATCGGTGTGCAGGCGCGTTCGCGGTTTACCATCAATGAAATCGTGAAGAATGGCCAGCCTTTCCAGGGTGTTCTGGAGATCGGGCAGGATTCGGCTCCGCAGGACAGCACCTTTGATCTGGCGGGTTACGAAATTCAACTTCCGCTGGATGAACAGGTGATTCATTACAAATCACGAATCTCCATCCCCAGCGATGTGGCTATGACGCTGAGTCTGGAAGACTCCATCGCCATTAACATGAACATTGCCAACCTCTCCTTTGATCAGATTGACGGTATTGTAGCACCGATTGAAGTGGAAATTGATACCATCCGCCAGGAACTTTCCGGCATGCCGGACGAATTGGATGATTTCAACTTCTCCCGTGTGGATATGACGCTGGCTTTTGATTCGCAGATCTCCATTCCGGTTTTTTTAGACCTGAGTATTATCGGAACGGCCTCTGACGGTCAAACCGTTACAGCCGGTGTGAGCAATTGGAATATCACGGACAGCTCTGATGTGGTGATTCCCGCGGACCAGGCTACCAATCTCATCAACCTGCATCCGGATGAAATTACCGTCTTTGGCCTGGCCACAGTGGGCGATGGTGTCTCTCAGGGCAGTGCCGCCAGCAATGACTCCATCAAAGCCAATTTCGTCATCTCCATTCCCATGTCATTTGTACTGGGTGATTCTACGGAATTAAAGATGGATGCTGAGGCTGTAGATGCCGGCCTGCCGGAAGATTTGCAGGGTATTACGCTGTATGTAGATATTAATAACCGTTTTGCATTCGGCGCGCAACTTACGGTACTGGCCTCACCGGACTCCACCGTGTTCGATGACCCACCAACCGGGGTCCCGGATACACTCTTGACGCTGGAGATACCTCCGAGTCAGGAATCCCACCAGGAAATTGACCTGCAGGCAGACAAACTTTCTCTGCTGCAGGAACGCACCTTCTTGAAGAACAATGTTTTTCTCATGGGCGAGCGTGATTCGGCGGGCGTCGCCATTCCATCGCGCTTCTTCTCAACCGACTCTATGGAAATCAAGCTTTCCGGCCGGGCGAAAGTCCGAATTAACGGCGAAGAAGGAGGTGCATCATGAGGCGCGATATTTTGAATCTTCTGACATCAACAGCCCTGCTGGTGGCCTTCATTTTACTGCCGGGACGGTCACTCCTGGCACAGGAGATGGAAACTGCGGAGGTTATTTCCGCAGAAACTGCGGAAGCACCGCGAAAAGTGGCCGTTGTTATACAGGACTCCTCCGGAATGCGGTGGAATGCTGCCTATTTTGCAGACGATGATATCACCGCAGAGGAGGCCTTGGATTTTATCGCCGGTGATTCCGCAGATTGTGACGAACTGGAGTGCTATCTGACTGCTGCCCGGGACGCCGGTGCAGAGCTGTTTTTGCTCATCAACACCTACGGAGACCAGGTGGCGCTGTATGATCCGGCCACCGGTGACCTGTTGGGTGAAGCGTCAATGAGCAATCCTTTTGCCGTGTTTAGTGCAGTACTGGGTGGTGAATTTGTCCCGGAACAGGATGATTCAACCGCTGAAATCACATCTCTGGACAGTGTCAGCGCTGCCATGGATAGTTTGGCGACGGAAGCAATGGCTGCTGCCCAGGCGGCCGCTCTGGCGGCTGATTCCGAAGAAGCGGAAGCGCTACCGGTTTCGGAACCATATGTGTGGAATAACTTTGACAAAGTGCTCTATCGTCATTTGCGGAATTTTGAAGCTTTCGTGGAGAATCCCTCCCATCTGGCATTGGAACAGGAAACAGCCACAGCCTGGTCGATGGTCTTACCGATGCCCTTCGTTCCGCTGCAGGTTCGCCTGAACAACTCAGCCTTTACGCCGGGCTGGGTGAAGGAATGGTTCCAGGGACAGTATCTCACCGAAGCCGACAAAGAAGAAATGACCAGCATTCTGGCCGGGAAAAGCCTGGATATCCAGACATTGGTGGACTTTCCCACCATTTTGGGTATGCGCATCGGTCCGGTGGGCATTAACTCCGGGATGCATGTGGCCGTTCGTGGCGTTCTGCCCGGCGACCTGCTCATGCTGCCCTGGTCCAATTTCACAAGTGAAAATTCGCTCACCGATCTGGAGCTGAGTTTTGAGACACTGAATTACTCCCAGACCAATATTGGTTACGGTCGCACCATCCCAACCCCCATTGGGGATGTGCGTGCCGGTGCCGGCCTGGGAATATTCTTCGGTTTTGGGTATGCCAGAGTGGAATCGGAGGAATTCACACTTGCCACGAGCCTGGATTCAGTGGAAGTGAGCCTGGCTGCCCGGGGATTCTTTACCGATCCTAATATTGGGCTGATTACCGATCCCAACACCGACGGAATGGACTTGGGTAATTTCCCCAGCTCCATCGGCATGGGTCTCAATCTGGGTGCCGGTCTCAATCTCTATCCGCTGCTGAAGCAACATGTGGATGTTCAGGTGGCACTTTCTAACCTGGGCGCCAAACTCACCTGGGACAATGTGACGGAAAAAACCTTCACCGCCAGTGCCGTGGTCTATGATGTGGTGGAAGTGATGGACAACAGCTCCGACTCCACCTACATCGATTCCCTGCTGAATCCACAGGAAACCGTAATTGGCGTAGGCAGTCACAGTGTGAGCATTCCGGCACAGCTTTCACTGGTGGCGCAGTATCAACCCATTCCACAGGTCTTGCTTCAGGTCGCCTACCGCCAGTCGTTTTCCGGCGGTGTGGCTTGGACTACAGACCCGCGTCTGGGATTGTATGTGGGACTCTTCCCCGTTCCGGCAGTGGAATTTCGGGGCGGCATTAGTTCCTTCATGGGACAGACCACCTGGAGTGGCGGTTTTGGGCTGCACTTCAAGCGCTATGAGTTTGGAATTGACGGAACCGCGATTAATGGCATGGGCGCCAACGCCTCCGGAATGGGCGTTCGCCTGACCCAGAGCCTTTACTTTTAATCCGGAACGTCTGGTGATATCTTAAGTTGGGTTAGATCTGAGGCGTTGCCCTTTTCTAGCGAGCTCCCCAATCCTCAGTTTGGGTGCTAGATGACAAGCGGGACACTTTCGGGTGTCCCGCTTTTAATTTCACGCGCATTGCCATTCTTTCACTGCGCACACATGCATGCGATTTTAGATTTATCCAATTGTTGCCACGCTCATCTTTTTACTTTTACATACACGATACATTCCCTAACCTTTATCGATTAACGAATAACTGACCACTGTTTTTGTGTTATGTTTGGAGGACATCTCCTGAAACGTCGCTTTACGGGAATAAAACCATGATGAAACGCACGCTTATTTATTTGGCCTTGGCATCCATATTGACCACTTCCGCGTTCTCACAAAGCTCGACGGGTGGAGTCTTTTTATTAATTCCTACTTCATCGTCGTTGAATGGAATGGGCGAGCTGGGGGTGGGTTTACCCTATGATCAGCCGGATGCGGCTTACTTTAATCCGGCGAACGGAATTTACGGGACCCGGGGTGTAGGTATCTATGGCACCATGCATCAGACCCGCTGGCCGCCTGGTCTGGCTGGTGATATGTCACTGGATTATAAATTCCTGGGGGTCAGTCTGATTCCTGAAAAATATCCATTTCAACTGGTGTTGCACCACCAAAGAACCTTTCTCGATGCCGGAACACAAACCCGCACAGATTCGAAGGGAAATGTCATTGGAACGTCAAGTACCTGGTTTTCGGTAAAAGCCTACACTCTGGCCGGGCGCTATACGCGGCAGATCGGACCGGTGCAGTGGGATGTTTCAGCCGGATTTTCCGGCAAGCGCGTGGTTCAACATTTGGCTGACGATGAATTCATGCCTCCCGGCATAAATGGAACTGCCTATAATACCTTTTATGATGGCGGATTTCTCCTCTCCGCACAGTGGAGACAACGTCTGAACCCGGGTGCGTTGTTGAAACTGCGTCCCGGATTGGGTATCAGTATCATGAATATGGGTGACAACATCAAGTTTGGAGCGGAAGATCCCTCTCCTCGCCTGGCCCGGGCAGGAATATCCCTGGCTGGTGAACTGATTACCGCCTCCTACGGTCAAATGATTGCCTTCAAATGGGGACACGCGGCATCAGATATTCTCGCCAATCCCCGTTACCCGGGGGATCCCATAACCTACCAGTCCGGATTGGGAGATATTAACATCTACGATCATGTCCTTCGGGGTGAATATGATGAAAACCCGGTTGAGGTTACAGCCGGGAAATCCTTCACGCTGTTTGACGCTTATACCTATCGTGAGGGCGAGCGAAGCGCTCCCGGTTTTAACAATCCCGTTTATGAATCCGGCTATGGTCTGAATTCACGGGGCATGATTAGGCTGTTACAGCGTTTTGCCACCTGGCCGGCGCTTGATATGATTAACCGTCACCTCACCCTGCGGTATGATGTCTCGCGGTGGACGAGCGGATCGGATAGTGATCCGATAGCGAACACAGAATTCGAAGCCTTCACGGTCACGCTGCATAACCTGGGGCCGGGTTCACGCGAGGGGTCCGGGAAATATGACGCCTTACTTCCCGAGATACCGGTGGAGCTGGTGACCGGACTTAGCTATTCCGGCATGTATCCCACGAATTTCGACTCGGATGATCGTCTGGATCCACAGTATGAGCGTGGATATACCATCGGGCTGGAGACTAAAATTTCATCCACCATCGTTGGGTTCTCATTCTCACAAATGGGCTCCAGCTTTATTAATGTGGATTCCCTGGGTTGGTTCACCATGCGATACCGGATTCACGACCGCTATAATTATGTGAACCTGTATGGCCTGAAGCCTTTTGCACCCACCCGGTGGCTCTCTTTCCTGATCGGCCCTCAGATTTCGGCTTGCGTGGGGCGCGAGATTTCCATTTTCGATGAGGAGATGGGATTTGAACCCACGCATGAATTGAATGCCGGATTAACCGGGGCGGCTCAGGTAAAACTCACCGATGCTGCCGCCGTCAGACTTAGTTATTACTACGGTTTCCGGGATATTGAAGACGATTTAACCAACCAAGGCTACTTGAGATTGGGGAGTTTTCAGGCGAATCTGGTGGTGAGCCTGTGAGGAATGGTCGGGTTGCACGTGTTCATTCGATGAAATGCGTTTAAGCTTAATCTAATCATCAAGCGGTAAAACACTCTGAGCAACTAATTTGAACAAACAGACCATTTATTTGTCACCCATCTGTTGACATATGTCATCCTGTTGTTTATTATGCG
>JAIPJR010000114.1 GCA_021734045.1 Fidelibacterota bacterium | reverse complement strand
TATTCGGATCAGTATCTATAAATATT
Organism: Fidelibacterota bacterium; assembly: GCA_021734045.1. Classification (GTDB taxonomy): domain Bacteria; phylum Fidelibacterota; class UBA8477; order UBA8477; family UBA8477; genus UBA8477. Next base: position 5,451 of record JAIPJR010000114.1, on the reverse strand, counting down.
GTTAGAACATCTGCAGGATTAAAGTTACCACTTGTGTTCTTTGCCCCAAAGTATATCGTTGATGCATCGAATGTTAAATAATAATCAACTACACCACTCGTATACTTTTCGGCAAGATTAAAATCGTTGGCCGGATCACCGGTGAAACTAACGGTATGATTTGATTGCGCAACGATTAGTGCTGGTAGTAAAACCAATGCCAAAATTATTAATCTCTTCATCTCTTCCTCCTAATTCCTGACAATTAATCTCAAATTATTGTACTCCCCTGCCTGTGCATACCCCGGCACCCAGAAAAAAGCGGCTGTACCATCACCGTTATCGGTGAACTGGGCACCAGTAGGTAAATTTTCCGCGCTCCAGGTGAGGGCATCGCCATCCAGGTCGGTGGCAACCACCGTAAAACTCACTGTATCCCCCTCTTCCACCGTGAAGGGACCCGCCCCCTGCGTGATCACCGGCGGGTTATTGCCGGCGACGGTGTAGCTGTAATTCAAACCACCGTTGTTCCCATACGCCAGGGTCATTAAATCCGGATAGGTATCCAGATCATTCCCCTCCGACCAGGTGAGCGTGGTGGAGAGAACATAATATTCAACCACCGTGCCCCGCGCCAGGGGACCCGGGATTGCTGCGGTATATGTGGTGCCACTGCCAGCGGCCAGAACAAAATGATCACTACTCCAGTCGTCCGTCGTGTACCGCAGGTAAATGTTCTCCTCCGGAGATATAACCTGGTCCAGTGTAATGGTAACATTCTGGGTATCCACACCCGCATAATAGGTTCCGACTGAATCAGTACCAACCTGAGATTCCCCTGTAATGACCACCGGTTCAGCAGACAAAGTCATCACACCCAGCGGCAGATTGGTATTGGTGAAATCCTGGGGATCCGCGATGGTGAGATGCACATAGGTATTGGGGGAATCCTTCCAGACCGCGTTATCACCATTGTACCCAACAGTCCAGCGCTGGTCATAACCGGTAATCCAGTAACCACCGCCCCAATCCGTGCCCCAGGCATTTAATACGACTTTGAATTCCCCGTCCACCTGGACCGGCAGGGTAATTCCGTAATAATCCTGACTGCCACCGAAATTGGTCATGATTGCCGCTTCACTGGTTTCATCCAGTCCCCATCCATTATGTGTTCCCGGTACATATATCTGCCCAATAATGCTTGTTGCAAGCGACAGGAAAAATACCGGAATGAATGATTTCAGGCAACTCATTTCAGCAACAGCACTTTCTGAATCGTATGTCCCAATGGCGTGCTCACCCGAATCAGGTACACACCGGAAGCGGCGTGGTCAGCCCGCCAGGTCATGGCATGGTAGCCGGCGTTAAAATCATCTGCGGCCAATTGGGCAATCCGTTTTCCCCGAATGTCAAAAACCTGTACATCCACAGTAGCTGCTTCCGGCAGGGCAATGGTAAACCGGGTCGTGGGATTGAACGGATTGGGGTAGGGCTTACTCACCTCAAAGGTTGCCGGCAACTGCTCCTGGGAAATGCTAACCGCCGGTGCGATGGAAATGGTAATGGCCAGTGAATCGGTGGCCGCCCGGGCATTGGGAAACCAAACTGTCACCAGTAATAAGGCGAGAAAATGTCGCTTCAATCTCATGATTAATTCCACGCTGACACTAACGACGACGATTCACCGGTTGACTGGTTTGAGGTGGCCGGATACGCATCATAGCCTGACCACCGGCACCATCATCTACGATAAAGGTCACATCACTGTAGGTTCCCGCCTGACCATAAGAGGGCGTCCATGTAAAGGTGGCGGTTCCATCGCCATTGTCGCTCAAATTACTTCCAGAAGGAAGGTTTTGCGCCGTCCAGGTCAGATCATCACCATCCACATCGGTGGCGGAAACCACAAATTCCAGCAGGCTGCCCTCTTCGCCCTCTTGATCGTCAAGGGACGCGATAACCGGTTCGTCATTCACCGCCAAAACCGTCACATCAAATGTGGTGGTATCACTGCCGCCATTTCCATCACTGGCAATGACTGTAAATGTGATGGGTGTGCCGGTATTGAAATCAGCAGCTGGCGTGAAAAAGATTGAATCGTTTCGGACGCTGGCGCTCACGGTTTCAGCATTGCCACCGGAGATGGAAAATGTCACCGGATCGCTATCCACGTCTGTGGCGTTCACGGTGAGTGTATCGGGTGTGTCTTCGGTTAGAACTTGATCTGCAATTTCAGCCAAAACCGGCGGAGTATTCACTGTTACGGTATAGGCCACGCTGGTATAGGTTTCCCCATCCCAAAAGCCACCGCCACCTTCACTGTACCCACCGTATTTGAAATTCGTTCCATCCAGTGAAAACCGGCTGGCCACATAATAGGTCCCGGCTGCGCTGACCTCTGCACCAAAATCAATCAGATATTCATCGTTATTCCCATCATCCTGATTGTAGCTGGCGGTAACCCAGGTCCAACCGGTGCCGGAAGGATCCGTGTCGCTGGCAGAATAACCGATTTCAGCCGTTATCCCGGAACCCTGTCCCGTATCGTCGGTAATGCCGGGTTCATACGCCTGGGCATAAACCAGAAACTGGCTGCCGCTTTCGAAGGACTGGGCTGATGGGTACTGAAAATTACACCAGTCCACATCGTTATTCAGCACCGTGATGGAAACGGTGGTGGTATCGGATGCAGCGAATGTAAATGAGGCTGTGGAAAGACCGAGAAGCGTGAGGATGGTTGATAAACGACGCATGATTATACCCCTTGTGCATGCTGCCGGGATAGCCAAAGGGCGATCCTGGAGTGGCTCTATTGTTGATTCGGGGTAGGGAAAATAAGTACTGGAAATTGATTGTGCAATGCGTTCCCATGGCAGAAGATTCCTGCCACAGACACACGCAGACGAACACGGATGAAGAAATTTCGGCCGCGGATGGGGCGGATCGGGCGGATTTTTGGGACTCACCACAAAGGCACCAACAGGGAAAACGCCTAACCGCAATGGCGCAAAGCAAAACGCCAAGGTCGCTGAGTGATAAAATGGGGTTTTCTCCCCTTCCCAAGGGGAGAACAAAAGAGGGGTTGGGTATCAATGCAACAACCAACAACACGCAGACGAACACGGATGAAGAAATTTCAGCCGCGGATCGGGCGGATTTTTTGGACTCAACACAAAGGCACCGGCAGGGAAAACGCCTAACCGCAATGGCGCAAAGCAAAACGCCAAGGTCGCTGAGTGATAAAATGGGGTTTTCTCCCCTTTTCAAGGGGAGAATAAAAGAGGGGTTGGGTATCAATGCAACAACCACGAGAACACAGCAGAACACCTCCCCCGGCCACCTGCCTGAGCCAGCTCTGAGTTAGTCGAAGGGACTATCGGAGGGTAGTCAGATTGGATTTCAGAGAAAACGCCTAACCGCGAAGGCGAAAAGCAAAACGCCAAGGTCGCTGAGTGATAAAGCGGGGTTTTCTCCCCTTCCCAAGGGGAGAACAAAAGAGGGGTTGGGTATCAATGCAACAACCCCGCGCACGAGGACGAATCCAGTCTGTCATCCCCATCGGTGCGTAAGGAAGCAGGGGGTCGCGTACTTTAATTATTTCGGGCCGGCCAAGCAGCGAATTGTTTGGCAGGGACCGCTCTCCGAGCGGTCCGGAATCGTGGTTAATTAAACACAGCGCATGTTGGCATGTGGTGAGAAAGAACGGTTAAGCGGAATCGAAATCGAGATCAAAGTTGAAGTCAGAGATTTGGGGTCTGATACTTGTGATTTGGCAGAGGCTTCATTTGATTCCATTCGATTTATTCGATGTCTGCTCTTTGAAACCGTGGAATTCCAGGGATGTTTTATTGTTAAAAATCCCCTAACCGCCCTTCGATGAACCCTTCGTCTGACTCAGGGCAAGCCCGGGCAGACGGTTAGGTATGAATAAACCTCGCACTCTTTGAGGCTTTGTGGTGAAAAAAACTTACGTCTTCCGCTCTTTCTTCTTGGCCGCCGGGAAAAGCACATTATTCAGAATTAACCGGTAACCGGGCGAATTTTTATGCAGCGAAAGCTGCGTGGGCGGATCGCCCACAAAATGCTGATAATCCTCCGGATCATGCCCGCCCAAAAAGGTGAAGGTTCCATTCCCCGCATTCCCGTGCAAATACTTGACTTGCTCACCGTCCGGAACATCCCCTAGAATCGTCACATGCTTCTTAATCAAATCCCGACGGTAACCAGTGGTCTGTCCCATAAAACCCTTCACCGCCGCCACATGATCCTGTGTCAGCATGGTGGGCACCGGGTCCCATTTGGCAGAGAATTCAAATAGGGTAAAATAGTCTGCCTCAGCGCTGGTAGCCCGGGGTTGCGTGCTGGGTGGATAATCAATATCACTATACTCGTACACATAGGGATCGGTGATGAGCGTGAAATTTTCGAACGCCAGTGTCTTCGAATAATTCAACTTTCTCTGGGCCTGAGGATCCACGGGGGTATGGTCGTACACCGGTGCCGCAATATCCACACCCTCTGCCGCCAGCGCAATATCCATAGCGTCCGTGGCGCTGCACATGGCAAACAAGAATCCACCCTCCACCACATAGCGCTTAATGGCACGAGCGACAGCTTTTTTCTCCTCGGAGACGCTTTTAAATCCACGTGACGCCGCGAATGCCTCATACTGACGTTGCTGCTCCTGGTACCAGGCTGTCCGGCTGTAATTGCGATAAAATTTCCCATACTGACCCGTAAAATCCTCGTGATGCAAATGCAGCCAGTCATAATCGGATAATTTCCCGTCCAGCACCTCCGCGTCCCACAGCTTATCGTAATCAATCTCCGCGTAGGTCAGCGCCAGCGTCACGGCATCGTCCCAGGGCGCCTTATCCGGTGGTGTGTACACAGCTATCTTCGGCGCTTTCTCCAATAGCACCACATCCATGTTATTGCCTTCAATAGTGCTGTAGATGTCAACCTCACCCCCCGGTGGGATATTCTCAAATCGCACCCCCCGCAGGCGCAATTCACGCGTTAATTCCGTCACCGCATCCATGAGAAAACTGCCGCCACGATAATTCAGCAGCCATTCCACATTTTCACCATGTTCCAGCATCCAGAACGCCACGCCATACGCTTTCAGATGATCAGTCTGGATTTCGTCCATGGGCACCAGGATTTTCTGGGCGTGGATCATGCCGGTGAATGTCACCACAAGCAGAATGGTACGAATCAGTGATTTTGCGTTCTTCAACAGCATATTTTATAACTTCTCATATCTTGGAATTATTGGGTTTTAATCGTGTCCACAATGCTCCGCAGGCGTTGCCGGACGGCACCGATGTACAGATTGGTGGGGTGATTCACCAGCAATTCTTCATAATAAGGCACTGCCATGACCGGGTCATTTTTACGAAATTGCATCAATTCCCCCTGCCAGATCAAAGCCTGGGGCAACCAGGGCGACGCTAACCGGGTGGCGAGAAA
>JAIPJR010000032.1 GCA_021734045.1 Fidelibacterota bacterium | reverse complement strand
CTCATGGTCTATTTTCTGGCAGTCTTCTCCGGTTTGATGCCCACCTGGCAAACCACTGTGAAGACCCAGGTGTTCAGTGATTTCTTCGGAATACTGGCTTTCATGCTCCTCATGCTGCTGATGCAGGATGAACAAAAACGCTTCGCTAATCTGAAAATTTGGCTGTTTATCTCCGGTGCGCTGGCGGGTGTGGCCATGAATATCCGACTGACCCATGCGCTGCTGCTCGTGAGTCAGGTTTTGATCGTGTGGATATTCTGGCCACTCCCCACGGTTAAGCGTAAATGGCTCTACACCGGATTCCTGATATTGGGTGTGGTGTGTGCATCTCTGGGCAGCGTGCTGTTGTTCTTCAAAGACCCCAAGCTTTTCTGGCTCCACAATGTAACCGTTCACCAGCGCTGGGGAATAGAGGTGGTGAGTCAAAGCTGGCTTGAGCGCGTGATAACGCTGGTGAAGTTCTTCGGCTATCCCCAAACCCTCATCCTTTTCCTGCCGGTCATTTTTACCCTGCGCACCGCATGGTTTCAACCGATCAAGCAATGGAATGGAACGGTGCGACTGAGTATGAGTGCTCTGATGGTTGGGCTTGTGTTTACCATCTTTTTCGTATTTGTGATTCAACCGGTGCAGGTTCAGTATTTCGAGCAGGTTATTCCCTTTCTCCTGCTGGGTGGCATCGCTGGTTGGTCGGTTATTCTTCAGGCGAATGCCTGGCGGATGTGGCGCGCACCGTTCACGGCTGTTTATCTGCTGGGACTGGTTCCGTTCCTGGTCATTTTCCTTTCTACAATCCGCGCAAATGATGAGAGCAATGATCAGACGCTAAACCGAGTCGCCGCCCGGGAAATTCGTCAAGCGAGTAGTGTCGGGGACACACTCCTTTCTGCCAATTCAATCCTGCCGCTGTTTGCCCGACGCTCCATGGTAAAAGGCATGGAGGTGGATGGCCGTCAGCTCCTCCGCGTGCTGCCTACATCCTCCCGCAGTCGTCTGCACCTGCTGGATTCGCTTCAATTTGTGAACCTGGCAACCAGTACGCGTTACCCGTTGATCGTTTATGACACCACCCAATTTCACGGATTAGACAGGGACCTGTCGGGAGATTACCGGATATTGTCTGAACCTGCCTCATTGAAGATCTGGCGCCGTCATACGCAGCCGCCATAAAATCTTTTGGGAATTCACCAGAATAGACCATGGACCAGGTGGTAAGAATAGAATGGCGGACCCGATTGATAAGAAAAGTCATAATACTCCTTGCATGCTATTGGCAACCAGTGTATATAGCCGCGCTTTCGCGAGACTTCAGAATGAAGTTCGCATAACAAGGGGAATAATAATCACCACGAGTGGTGATACCCCATTGCCGCAACGGTTGCGGCCGTTTCTTTTCCACGCGTCCGGCGGGCAGAGATTTGAATCAAATAGAAACCCCGGACCAGGAAAGAAATGACTGAAAAAATCCACGCCTCTGGCGCGCAAGCGCAAACATTTACACAAAAAAGACAACAAGAATCCTCGAATAAAACCCTTCAGGGGGTCTTTACACAACTCATCCCTGAATTGCAGCGCGCCATTGTTTCCGCCGGTTATGATCAGCCTACACCCATTCAGGAGCAATCCATCCCCCATCTGGTGAACGGACGGGATTTGGTGGGCACGGCCCAGACCGGAACCGGCAAGACCGCGGCATTTGCACTGCCCCTCTTGCAGCACCTGGCATCTTTCACCCAGCGTCCTAAAAAAGGAACGCCCCGGGCATTGATATTAGCGCCAACGCGGGAATTGGCCATCCAGATTGACGAGAGCATCCGGACCTATGGTCGCTATTTACAGGTGAACCACACCACCATTTTTGGCGGTGTGAATCAATATCGGCAGGTAAAAGCCATGAATCAGGGTGTCGATATCGTGGTAGCCACACCGGGTAGATTGTTAGATCTCATGAATCAGGGCGTGGTGAAACTCCACGAGCTGAAGGTTTTCATTCTTGATGAAGTGGATCGCATGCTGGATATGGGCTTTATCCCCGACATTCGGCGGATAATGTCTAAAATCCCTGCTGAACGCCAGACGCTGTTTTTCTCCGCAACCATGGCGCCCAAAATGCAGGAACTGGCCTACACCATGGTGAATAATCCGGTGCGGGTCACCATTACACCGGATCAGCCGGCGGTGGAACGCATTTCCCAGAAAATCCTTTTCGTGGAGAAACGGCAAAAAGACTCTTTGCTGGTATCGTTACTGGAAAATAAGGATATCAGCAAGGTGCTGGTCTTTACCCAGATGAAGCATGTGGCTAATCGGGTGGTGCAAAAACTTCATACCGCCGGAATTCGCAGCACCGCGATCCACGGGAACAAGAGTCAGTCCGCCAGAACCGATGCGTTAAATGGTTTTAAACGGGGGCAATTCCGGGTACTGGTGGCCACCGATGTGGCAGCTCGGGGATTGGATGTGGATAACATCAGCCATGTGATCAATTATGACATGCCCACGGAAGCGGAGACCTATGTCCACCGGATTGGGCGGACGGCGCGGGCCGGGGCAGAGGGTGATGCGATTTCCTTTTGTAGCTTTGAAGACCGCTCCACGCTGCGGGATATTGAGCGACTACTGGGCAAATCGGTTCCCACCGATTCCAACCATGCCTGGCATTCGGAAGCGGCGGCGCAACCATCGGCACCGGAAGTACGCAGTTTTGGCGTGGGTGGTCGCGGCCGGGGACGGCGTTCCCGTGGTGGCAGCGCCCGGGCACATTTCCCGGCATTTCGGGGCAGGTAGCCTGCGGACAGACCTTTGGCATCACCCTGATCTTTTGGGGTATCTTTCATTGTGCCAAATTTAATCCGTTTTCCCATGACCAAAGTCTAATGGAACTCGTTTCAGGGTCGGGGGCTTTGTTCCTTCGTCATCAGGCCTCGTTTTAGTCAGTGAAGATTGAGCTTTTGGGTTTGTCTGAACTTTGGTGATTGGGACTTGTGAATAGCCGTTTCATTGCCAGAAGGTTTAGCGCATGAATTAAAACAGCCTGCATGAAGCCGGGCTTCGTCCAATTCCCTTGTTCTTTTTCCATGATCCGTCAGTGGCTGGAGCGTCTGAAAAAGAGCCCAAAATCAAGTCTGTAAACCCCTTCCTAGGCGCTGTTCAGCACCTTCGCTACCGTAGGATGTATCCATTTAATCAGCGGATGAAGCAGGAAAAATTGCCCTTAAACAGCGGTCCCTTGTTGCCAATACACTCAGGTCACAGCAGATTACGCGTCCATCGACGCCACATTGCGCGGCAGTGTGACAGTAAATTTCGCCCCGCCTAAATCTTCTGAAGTATCAATGTCGATTTCACCACCATGCGCTTCAACACAAGCCTGGATGGAGAGCATTCCCAAGCCATTTCCGGTTTCCTTGGTCGAATAAAAGGGCTGGAATACCAATTCCCGCTGGTCTTTTGGGATACCGGGTCCATTATCATGAATTTCAATAGCGACAAAATCACTGGCCACCTCTTCTACCCGGATTTTTAATTCGCAGGAATTTCTGGCTGCCTGCGCCGAATTGAGCAGGAGATTAAAGAACATCTGCTGAACCAGGTCCGGATAGCCTGACATTTCCAACTCTTCCGGACAGGTGGCATCGATTCCGCAAAATCGCACATCATCATGGGATTTTGAAAATTCCAACGCCTCCTGTAGGACATCCCCGAAAAGATAACTCCGCACATCCGATTTGATGTTGCTCCGGCCGATGGTCATCAGCCGTTCGGTGAGGTTCTTGAGCTGCTCGTGCCCTTTCCGAATGTGTCCCAGGTGTTCTTCTCCTTCTGTATCCAGCTCCAGCTTGTCTTCGAATAGGTGCAGCGCCATGGAGAGGGTAGATAAGATATTGTTGATATCATGGGCAACGGATGACGAGAGCATTCCGGCGATGGCTTGGCGTTCAGAAATTAGGAGGGCGTTACGCTGTTCCACGATTTTCTTCTGCTGTTCGGCAATCCGGGTGAATATGATCCAGATGAAGGCCGACAACATGATCCCGGTGACCCAGACATAGAGTAGCCCTTTCTGGAGCTCAGACATTTTAAAGACATCCACGGAGTCCGCGCGTATAGCCACCCACTGTGTGGATAAAATGATATAAAGCCCAGCCAGAATGACATAGGCCGCACCTGTAAGCAGGGCGATTTTCCCAGGCTTTACCTGAATATCCTGATTTTTCTTAAAATGCACTGAGCGAGCAACAGGCTTGCTTCCAGTCATAACCCCTCCGATGTTTTCCATCCATCCCTTACAGGGGAGAAGTATAGGGAATAAAATATTTAAGCGGAAGGAATGTTTGGTGTCATTGCCGTCCGAGCTGCCCAATTATCACAGGTGGATAGTTCCTTCGTGTCACACCCCAAAAGTCCATAAGACTCCTGGTCAGGATCCCTATAAGGCTGGACTCGTTTTTTGTAGCATCTTCTTTCTTTCGTCCTCCTTGGTCCCGTTTTGAGTATTGGTAATTGGGATTTTGGATTTGTTTGAACTTTTGTGATTGGATCTTGTGATTTACGCCGAACAGATAGTACAAGGATATTCAATCCCCTCACCAGAGAACAGGTGGTTTTTTATCACACCAGATTTACTTTACATCCATTATCCAAACAGAGGGAGGGTATCATATGGCTACTGAACCCATCAATTATCCAGCCAGGCTCACCATTGACTATCCTGAGCACCTGGATCGTCTCACCAGTTTTTTCAGAATTATAACGATTATTCCCATGATGGTTATTCTCGGCCTCCTGCTTGGCGGCTCACCTGATCATGAATTAGAGCGGGAAGGTTGGGAGGTTGTCTATCACGGGGGCGGGTTAGTTTTCTTCCCTACCATACTAATGATTCTGTTCCGTCAAAAATATCCCCGCTGGTGGTTTGATTGGAATCTAGCCCTTACCCGGTTTTGCTACCGGGTGTTTGGCTACCTTATCCTCCTGCGGGATGAATATCCATCTACGGACGAGGAGCAATCATACCACATCCACATTGCCTATCCGGATGTGATGAACAACCTGCACCGCGGGATGCCGCTGGTTAAATGGTTTTTGGTGCTCCCGCACATCATTGTTCTGGCTTTCCTGTATGTGGCAGTGGTTATTTGCACCATTATCGCCTGGTTTAGCATTCTTTTTACAGGTCGTTATCCCCTGGGAATGTATGAATTTGTGGTTGGGGTTTTGCGCTGGTCCCTCCGGGTGAGCGCTTATGCTTTTCTACTCACCACTGATGAATACCCGCCCTTCAGTTTAAGCTGATACTCAAATCGAATAGGCGTTGATCTTTTTTGGGAAGGGACGCGAGCGTGGAAATATTAGGGATCGCGGGGAATTGATTTTGTTTGACACCCCATGATAGCGGGTCTATATTTGCGCCGCTTTTTTCAGATTTTGGAGTAACCCGACGCGTCGGGAGGGTGGCTGTAACCACCGCTGCTCCAACATATCATCCGGAGTAGCTCAATGGTAGAGCGGGTGGCTGTTAACCACTAGGTTGGGAGTTCGAGTCTCTCCTCCGGAGCAATTATAAAAGGGCACCCAGGTGGGTGCCCTTTTATAATTATTGAGGGTTAAGATGAGAAAGAACAAGCATTCCATCGCATGGAATGCGGAGTTCGACCACGCAGTAGAGGCGAAGGAATTCGGCAGAAGCCGGATGAGGTTCAGCCAGTCTCTCCTCAGGAGCAATGCTATTGAGGCTGGATTAATCCAGCCTTTTTGGTGTAAGAGCATAACCACTTGCTACAAATATGTACTCTCGCCGGGTAGTTAGTCCGCGGATAACCCTTCTGCGCCACCTTGAACTTGTTTCAGGGTCTTAAACACCATTTTAATGAAGATCCCGAATCAAATCCGGGATGACGAAATAAAGATATTTCGTATTCCTCAGGCCTGTTTTGGTCATTGGAGATTGAGGTTTTGAATTTATTTGAGTTTTCTTTTGGGGGGGGTGGGATTTGTGATTTTCGTCAGCGAAGCGCGGGGAAAAGAAACATTTTATCCCGCCTTTTTTGGCTATTCACTCCGACAAATGATCAAAAGCCTCTTTTAACCGGTCAAAGGTTTCGGTCAGTCCCTGAACCATCACCTTGGTGTGACCGGTAACCGGCATAAAATTGGTGTCGCCCGCCCAGCGGGGGACAATATGAAAATGGAGATGCTCCGCGATACCCGCTCCGGCGATTTTCCCTTGATTCACACCCAGGTTGAATCCCTCAGCCCGCATGGTTTTCCGCAGTAGCCCCACTGATTTTTGGACCAACGCCATCACCTCCGTGAGCGTTTCCAGGGAAAGCTTTTCCAGTGAATCCACATGCTCATAGGGTGCAATCATCAGGTGACCATTGTTGTACGGATATAGGTTCATAAGGATAAAGGCGTGTTGACCCCGGAAAAGGACCAGATTTTTACGATCATTTGCCTCCGGTTGGCTTTTATTACAAAAAATGCAGCCCGGATCCTCAGATTTTTCCGAGAGGATGTATTCCATTCGCCAGGGAGCCCAGAGTTTATCCATAATTCTTTCTATTATTGTTAAACCAAGTAATGATTGCCGATGAACTCAAGAGGACACCTCTCGTAAGGTCTTATCGCATTTCGGGTAGCGCCCCAGTACGCCGCGAGAGAGACGCTACCCGAATGCAGCTTCGGATTATTCTTCTTCTTTGGCAGCTTTAGCGGCAGCGATGATTTTTTGCTCCTCATCGCGAGGCACTTCCTCGTAGTGGCTGAATTTCTGCCGGTGGGATGCTTTTCCCTGGGTAATCGACCGCAGCACCGTGGAGTATTTGTATAAATTGGCCAGTGGTACTTTGGCTTTCAAAACCTGAAAGTGACCATCCGTGTCCATGCCACCAATCCGGCCGCGTCGGGCAGTGATATCACCCATCACGTCGCCCATGAATTCCTCCGGGACCGACACCTCGATGTCAAAAATCGGTTCCAAAAGGCAGGGTTTGGCTTGCAGGAAGGCTTCCTTGAATGCGGCTTTCCCGGCGATTTGGAACGCAATGTCCTTTGAGTCCACCGGGTGCATCTTCCCATCGTAGAAAACGGCTTTCACATCCACCACCGGGTAACCAGCCAGCGGACCGTTCTGGGATGTGGCTTTCACACCTTTTTCCACGGAGGGCACAAAAACGCGGTCCACATTCTGACCCACCAAAGTCTCTTCAAACACCAATCCTTCACCGCGGGGGAGGGATTCTACCCGCATCCATACTTCGGCGAATTGACCGGCACCGCCACTCTGTTTTTTATGACGATATTTTGATTCGCCATTGCCTTTAATGGTCTCACGATAGGCGATTTTTGGCTCCACCATGAGCACATCAACTTTATAGCGTTCTTTCAGTTTATTAAAGGCGATTTGGAGCTGCAATTCCCCCTGGCCGCTGATAATGGTTTGCCCCAATTCGGGATCGACTTCATAGAAGAATGTGGGGTCTTCATCATGGAGCATTACCAGACCAGCACTAATTTTTTCCTCTTCACCTTTGGCTTTGGCAACAATGGCGGCCTGGATGTTTGGGGGCGGATATTCCACCGGTTTGATAACCACGGGTGATTTGGGATGGGAGAGGGTGTCGCCGGTGTGCGTGTCCTTCAGTTTAACTGTGGCACCGATGTCACCGGCCATGAGGGCACTGATTTCGTGACGATCGTGGCCATTCACAATATAGATGTGCCCCAGGCGCTCCGTGGTATTACGGGATTTATTCACCATGTCCATATTGCTTACCACTTTGCCGGAATAGACCCGGAAAAAGCTTAATTCACCCACATGCGCTTCGCTGGATGTTTTGAATACATAAGCTGCGGCATTGCCATTTTCGTCACACACCAGTTCGGTTCCCTCGGTGGTGATTTCCGGCAGCGTCTCAGCTGGTGAAGGGACATATTTCTCGATAATTTCCAATAACCGGGTTACACCGGTCATTGCCGCGGCAGCGGTACAAAACACGGGAAAAATCTGTTTGTGGATAATACCATCCCGCAAACCGGCCCGCAAATCATCCTCGCTGAGCGAGCCCTCTTCAAAATATTTTTCCATCAGCGAATCATCGGTCTCGGCTACCTGTTCCACCAGTTCCAGATGGAGCTGGTCCACTTCGTCTTTCAGGTCGGCAGGAATATCTTCCTGGGTGTACTTGCCCGACTTGGTATCGAACACCAGGACTTTTTTGCGAATGATATCGGCGATTTTGTGAAAACCAACACCCTCCCCGATGGGGATTTGGAGCAGGGTGACATGATTACCAAAACTCGATTTCAAGGCGTCGAAAGCACCACGGAAATTCACATGCTCTTTGTCCAGCATATTTATCACGAAAATTCGGGGAATTTTGAATTGTTCACAGAAATTCCACATGACCTCGGTACCCATTTCCAGACCGGAGGTGCCACTCACGGAAATCAACCCCACGTCGGCAACCCGCACCGCGCTCAGGGCGTCGCCGATAAAATCCGAGGCGCCGGGAGCATCCAGGATGTTGAATTTTGAGCTATTCCACTCCACGGTCAGCAGGGCGGTACTAATAGAATGTTGCCGTTCAATTTCCGCTGACAGGTAATCGGATTTGGTATTCCCTTCATTCACATTACCCAGGCGGGTTGTGGCTCCGGTAGCGTAAAGCATCGCCTCCACCAGACTGGTTTTTCCGGTGGCGGCGTGGCCCACAATGGCAACGTTACGGATATCCTTCACATGATACTCTTTCATGACCTTCCTCCTCGTGGAACAAGTTTTGGTGATATTTTATCAGTTTGAATGATTGTAAGGGGGGTTGCTATTGAAAATGTAATCAGCATATGGATTATTATCTGCGTTGGCGCGTAAATCTAACAGGTGACCCCGCGCCCACACAGGGAAAACCGGCGTTTTCGCCCCGGTGTGAACCGGAGCAGTCCTCCTCTATAGACAATCATTGGTTGCATAGCGCTCATTTCTCTTCAAAAATCATTCCGAATGATCCGTCACTGATTGGGGTGTAAAATTTCATTTATTTCCACCGGGCTGATAGCGGGCCAATATCAGCGTGACATCGTCCTTCAAAAGATTGCTCTTGGTAAATTGGTAAATGCGTTCCAGCAGTGTTGAACCAATCACATCCACCGGGGAGGCCAGATTTTCCTGTACGCAGTCGATGACACCTTGTTCGTCAAACAATTGGCGTGAGGGATCGATGGCTTCCGTGGCACCGTCCGTGTATAACACCAGCAGGTCTTCTTTCACCAGAGCTACTTCCGCCACCGGGTAGTCGGCATTTTTATCCGCACCCAGAATCGGTCCGCCCACTTCCAGTCGCTCCCAGGTGCCATCCCTGTGAAAAATCATGGGCGGCGGATGACCTGCATTCACATAGTTCAAGACACCCCGCTCCAGATCCACCCGGCTGAGGAAAAAGGTGATTTCACGACTCACATCCAGATTCTCCGTGAGCTGTCGATTCAGAACCTGCATCACTTCGCCTAAAGAATGGGACGATTTAATTTCACTCTGATAGGCAGCGTAAAAATTGGACATGAGCAGGGCGCCGGGAATGCCTTTTCCCACCACATCACCGATAGCCAGGAGAAATTTCTGTTCGCCTTCGGCTTTCAAATCATAAAAATCCCCGCTGATTTGCATCGAGGGAACAAATTGCAGGTCAAATTCCATCTCCGGGTGGTTGGGCAGATCGCCCGGTAATAACGAGCGCTGGATTTGTTCCGCCCGGTCCATGTCTTCCCCAAACCGGTGCTCCATCATGCGGGATTGCAGGTCGAGATTCTCAATTGCTATACCGGCCTGGGTGGCAATGGTCTCCAGAAATTGCTGATCTTCCATTGTGTAAGCTGCGATACGGTTCGATTCCAGATTCACCGCACCCCAGCAGCGATTTCCTGCCACAATGGGTACACACAATTCGGACCGGGTTTCGTTGCGACCGGCGATGTAAGATTTATCCTTGCGAATATCCCGGGCCATAAAGGGTTTCCGCATCGCGATACATTTGCCCACAATGCCCCGACCGATTTTCAGTTTGAGTGGATTCAGTCGCCGCCGGTCATAGCCGCGTTGGATAAACTTATCGATAGTTACTTCATCTTTGGCCGTGAGAAAGACACCACAGGCATCGAAGGGCATAACCCGGTCCAGTTGGTCCAGAATGGAATTGAACAAGGCCGCCGGACTGGCAGATGAGTTAATCCGCTCGCTGATGGAAACCAGAATGTTCTTCTTATCCGCTTCCATTTCTAATCGGTAGGCGAGTTTTTTCACGTCCAGCATGACCGCGATTTGGTCGATGATCTGAGAAAATGCCACGCCCGGCCGCCGGGTCAGCAGGTCACCGGGAATGCGATTTACCAGGATAAATCCGGTCAGAAATCCCTGGGTACGCAGCGGAATGGCGTACCGAAAGAGCTTAAAACTTTGGTAGCTTATGGCGGTGTCTGCTCGTTCATCTGCGGCCAATTCTTCGATGCTGTAATTTACCGGGATGATGTAGTGACGATGCTCCCGCAGCGCGGCAGGTAGGGGATGGTCAAGCTCACATTGAATACCTTCCAACACGATTGGCGCAGGCGCAGAGGCGGATTCAATCCGGTACACGCTGCCCTGTTTGACAAACACCGCGATGACATCAATATCGAAAATCTCCAGCAAGGCGGTTTTGATTTCTGCCAGCATGTTGTGGTAATTTTCCGCTTCCCGGACCTGGCTCACCAATTGGCGGAGCCGCTGGTAACGGTCGTAATAGTCCGACGAAATAACACGCAGGACAGCTTTCACCACACCGGATTGCACGATACGAAAGGTCATCGCGATACCCGTTGACTGGATGATCAAGGCCCAGATGATGTGCCGGTCAAAACCAATTACGCCATGGATCAGGGCGGTCCATGCCGATAGGATAATAATCAAAAGGATTCCGGAAACGATCTGGTCAGTCCAGCGCATGATTCTCCATGGCCTCCCGGCGCTGATTTTCGGTGCGAATGTCATCCAGCATTTTACGCAATTCCGGCAGTAAAAAATGCTGCTCAATCAAGTCCGGATTCATCTCGGCGAAAACCCGGGCAAAGGCATAATTCTGGTGATTAAGCGGTGCTGCAGAATTAATGATAATCTGCCGGTCACGGTCCACCCGACAGGCACCACCACGGAAATCGCCTTTTTCGTAGCGGACGGTATAGCCCAATTTTTCAGCCAGTTCTTCAAAAGCGGTCTTGATTGCTTCCGGTTTCACGGTCAGAGCAATTCCTCTCGATTTTGGTGTTCCAATTCATCCACGACATGCTTTACATCTTCCGAATCGCCTCGCCGTACAATCATAAGTGCGTCCGGTGTATCAATGACAATGAGCCCGTCAATTCCCACGAGAGAGACGGCGCGTTTTCCAGCCAAAACCAGATTATTGGAGCTGTCACGCATGAGTACATCGCCCTGGACCACATTACCATTTTCATCTTTTTGACTGATTTCATACACAGCGTCCCAGGAGCCCACATCATTCCAGGGATAGTCCACTTTTACCACCCACACATTATCGGCTTTCTCCATAATGCCATAATCCACCGATTCACTGCGGAGTGTAGCCCATTCAATGGTCAGGACCGATTCGAATGCATTGTTGCCCATGGCTTCCCGGATGTTCTCCAGGCTGTCATATAATTCCGGGATATATTTTTCAATGGCCGCCAGGATGGCTTGCGTAGTCCAGACAAACATGCCGCTGTTCCACAAGAAATCACCGCTTTTCAGGAATGCCCGGGCGGTTTCCGGGTTAGGCTTTTCGGCGAATGTTTTCACGGGGAAGGCTGATTTCACCTGATGATTGGCGTCGCTGAATTGAATATAGCCATATCCGGTGGCAGGACGGGTTGGGACCACGCCAAATGTAATGAGACCCTGGGTTTCCTGAGCCACCGCAATGCCTTCGTTCAGGTAATTGACAAATTTATCCGTTTGACCCACCAAATGGTCGGCAGGAAACACACCCATAACCGCATCTTTATCCCGACTGTGGACATGAATGGCCGCTAGTCCAATTGCCGGGGCGGTATTCTTACCCGCAGGTTCAATGATAATATTTTCCTTCGGTAATTCGGGAATCTCCTCCCGGATCCCGGACTCCTGGTCCGAGTTGGTCACGATGAGAATCCGCCCGATGTCGGTCAGGTGTTTTAATCGCTCAACCGTAAGGCGCAACATACTTTGATCGCCGGTGATATTGAGCAATTGTTTAGGGTGTTTTTTGCGGCTTTGTGGCCAGAAACGCTTGCCCACGCCTCCTGCCATTATCACAGCATAAAACGACATAAGCACCCCTCAATCTGTTTTCTTTTGTTTAGCCTGATACTTTTCAATCGTATTGGCACACAGTTTTTCCATTTAATTGATGAA
The DNA here is from genome assembly GCA_021734045.1 of Fidelibacterota bacterium. Taxonomy (GTDB): domain Bacteria; phylum Fidelibacterota; class UBA8477; order UBA8477; family UBA8477; genus UBA8477. The sequence continues at coordinate 18,117 of JAIPJR010000032.1, read as the reverse complement.
TTACAGTGAGGATTCCGTTTGTTGTGTCCGGTCTGGAGATTCAACCGGTTAAGGTTTTCCTCCTGGTTCATCTCCCGGCATCCTCAATTCTTTCGATTGAATGCTGTAACCTATCCCATCTGGTCCGTCCTTCAAAGACCATTTCGACCGGGCCGGTGAGCCAGTAGCGATTATCCTGATAGTCAATAGACAGTATGCCACCGGGAAATTCCAGCGACACCGGCCATTCTGCCTGATGATTCCCGGTGAGGTATAATGCCACTGCCGTAGCGCCGGTTCCGCAGGCCAGTGTTTCAGCATCCACGCCACGCTCAAAAGTGCGTACTTTGTGGACCTCACCACCGATTTCTAAAAAATTGATATTGGCTCCCTGGGGAAATCGCTCTGAAATCCGGCTCAGGGGGTAACCAATTTCCGTCACCGGCGTGGTGGCTATCGAATCAACCGGCAAGACCAGATGGGGCACACCGGTATGCATGAGGGCGGCCTTATTTCCGTTAATTTCCATATCCCGACGTTCCGGTGTCACCAAAATCTCGATCCAGATTCCGTCCGCATCCACCCGGTAACCATGAACGCCATCATCAGCCAGGAATCGGTTGCTACGTTGCGGAATGTCCAGACGCTGTGCGAAGGCACATAAAGCCCGGGCGCCATTCCCACACATCTCGCCCCGGGAGCCGTCGGCATTGAAATAGACCATCCTGTAATCGGATGCCGGGTCACCTTCCAGCAGTAAGACGCCATCCGCGCCCACGCCAAAATGCCGGTCACACAATTTCCGGATATGGTGGGATTGAAATTCCAGCAGTCCCGCGCGGTTATCCATGATGACAAAATCGTTACCCGCTGCGCTGTATTTAAAAAATGTTAGCATATTGCCTTCTACCTGATTTCTGAAAAATCCCACAAACCCACATCATATTCCCATCGCGCCCGAATCGGGATCGCCTCCGGAAATACCCAGAATGGTTCTGCCGTGGCATGGATAGCGAAACCGCCATAATCATAGCGATGATTGGAATTGATGTCCTGGTAAGCCCACGCGGTGTATTCCCCGGCGTACAGGTCGGGTACTGTGGTTGGAAGGCCGGACGGCAGGATCGACTCGGTCACGCCCCGGGGACCCTCCATCACCAATCGCAGGGTTTCACCGGAATTCTGGGTGAGAATGAGCTGACCCAGCGAGTCGGGCGATAGGGTTCGTAATTTCCCTGAGTACACACTATCTGGCAGCGTTTCCTGCCACCAGCCACGCACCGATCCTGCCAGGAGGCGCCACTGCAATTCCCGACCGCCTGGCAACAGCGTATCCGGCTGAAACCGGGCTTGCATGGAATTCTCCAACTGCAGCGTCCCGGGTATTTTCACCGTGTCGGGACCGATCGTTCGCAGGGAAAACAGGCTGTCCGGGAAATGGTTCACCGGCAGGGAAAACTGAAGGGCGATGTGATTTTCCGGTGCGGGTAAGATAGCCGTCCTGTCATTTTCAAAACGCACACTCAGGAGATCCATAGCCACGGAATCCCGTCGAGTCGCCGGTTGAATGGTGAGCGTATCGCTGCTGAGTCGGACGCCGGTTGTATCGGTAAATTCTTGTACCCACAAATGGTTCTCAGCAGCTGTAAGTGGCAGCGTGGTATGCAGGATAACGCTGTATTCATCGGTACCTATCGGGGAGATACCGAGCAAATCAACGGGTTGGTTATTAATCATGATTTTTAAGTCCCGTCGAGATCGGACAGCGGTTACCGAGCGGCTGATGCGCAGGCGCAGCAGGGTAGGGGAAAGTGACCGGGCACCCAGCAGGCTGATGTTTTCTGGTGGTAGCATTGCGGGTCGAATCCGAATTTCCGTCGTGGCTGAATCCGGCTGGGGATAGACGGTGGTAGAATGGGGTCGACCGAAATAATCTCCCGTGTCCATTTTTCTATTTTGATTTTTATCCCAGTGGTAGAACACCATGAAGGGCCGTTCTACCAAATAGGGCAGCGTGAAATAACCAGAGTCACTGGGTTGAAAGACATATTGTGGCCGCGTCAACCGCAGACTATCCAGAGAACGGGATGTATTTTCATAGAGCAGTAAATTCCCTTTGCGTCGCACATCCTTGTCACCCACGACCCGTCCAGCCAGCACGCCCTTGTCCAAACGATTGCCGGTGGAGAATGCCAGAATAAATGTGCCGTCCAGTCCGTTTTGGCGCAAATCGGTTGCCGATTTATCCAGGGTAATCAGATAGGTCTGGTCCTGCCGCAGTGGCTCGTTGAAAGTAATTTTTGCTTTCCGCCATCCGGTTTTTACTTCGAACCCACCGGCCGGTTCAGGCGCGACACGCACAGCCTGCCGAACCGATGCAGGCACCATTTTCTCGCTGAAGACCAGGTTAATCGTCGTGTTCACCGGGACACTGGTGGCAGCAGGTTCCGGCAGACTGAAAATCACCGTGGGAGGTGTGGTATCCGGTGGTCCACCACTCAGTGCGCCCTCGCTGGCACAATTGTACAGCAGCGTCAATCCCAAACCGATGCTGAGTGTGATAAAACTGGTCGTGATGGAATATTTCATGTGAGTGCTGCCACCCTTGTGGGCTTTTTCTCCAGGTCAATTGAGAGGCGTGATTTCAGCGTCATGCATGCTGGTGTGATTTCAGCAGAATATACAAGAATCTGTACGCCTTTGGCAGGCGCATCCGCTAATGTTTGCGCGAATTCGGGATCCCGTTCCCATTGGGGCGTGAACATGGTTGCATCCGGACGCTGTACGATAAAAAGCACCGTTACCGCGTAGCCTTGTGCGTGCATTTCACCCAAGTGCTCCACATGACGTCGGCCGCGGACAGTGACTGCGTCGGGAAATTTCGCCACACCATCTTCCACCAGTGTCACCGATTTCACCTCCAGAAGCATTTTCTGCGTTCCTTTTCCCAGTAGAAAGTCGAACCGGGAATGCCCAACCTGAAATTCGGGTCGAATGACAGTCCAGTCCGCGAGTTCCGGAATGAGATGATTGTCCAAACAGAAGCGGGTAAAGCGGTTGGGTAGGTTGGAATTGATAGAGATGAGCTGGTCGCCCTGATACACCATCACCAGAGCAAACTTGGTTTTGCGTTTTGCGCCATTTTTGGGTTCAACCAGTACCCGTGCACCCGGAATGAGCAGCTCCTTCAGTCGTCCCGGATCGGGCAGATGGGCCCAGACGGTTTTCCCTTTTACACGTACTTTTGTAAGAAAGCGATTGGGGCGGGCGATGAATTCACCTTCCAGAAGCGGCCCGGATATACGCATACGGGGCATGGTCACGAATCCACCTCCACCGGTATGTCGTGATAGCGGGATAAGAATTGTCGTTTCCATTCCACGAAATTATCATCCAAAATAGCCGTGCGCATAGCAGCCATGAGTTCCTGATAGAAATGAATATTGTGTAGTGAGGCTAACCGCAAAACCAGTACTTCATTGGCATTAAATAAATGTCTTAAATAGGCGCGGGAAAAATTTTGACATGTGTAGCACCTGCAGGATTCCGAAACGGGCTGGAAATCGGCTTTATGACGACCGGCCTTCACAACCAGCGGTCCGTCCCAGGTGAATAAAATACCGTGTCGGGCGTTGCGGGTGGGCAGGACGCAATCAAACATATCCACGCCCAGACTCACCGCTTCCACCAAATCTTCCGGTTTCCCCACACCCATGAGATAGCGGGGTTGGTTTTCCGGCAGTAACTCCGTCACCAATTCCGTCATTTCAAACATAGCCGACTTGGGCTCACCAACAGAAAGCCCGCCGATGGCAAACCCGTCAAAATCCAGTGCGGTGATGACTGCTGCGCTTGCGCGACGCAATTCCGGATAGGTGCCGCCCTGGACAATGCCGAACAGGTGCTGCCGGTGGTCGTAAAGAGGCGCGCCCTGACGAAAGGCTTTCAGACTGGCTTTCTCCCATGCGTGGGTGCGTTTCAGCGATTCCTGAACTTCTGTTTGGGTGGCCGGCCAGGGGGTGCATTCGTCAAATGCCATACAGATATCTGCGCCCAATTCACGCTGGATCAGGATGCTGATCTCCGGTGAAAGCGTATGGAGAGAACCGTCCAGATGAGAGCGGAAGGTTACACTGTCCATGTTGATTTGATTTAATTCACCAAGACTGAATACCTGGTAGCCACCCGAATCGGTGAGCATGGGTTTATCCCAATGGATAAACTGATGCAGTCCGCCGCCCTGATGGATGATATCCGTTCCGGGACGCAGATAGAGGTGGTAGGTATTCCCAAGAATAATTTGTGCACCTGTTGCGTGCAAATCGTCAGGCGAAAGGGCTTTCACCGAGCCGGCTGTTCCCACTGGCATAAATACAGGTGTTAAAATGTCGCCGTGAGCGGTTTCCATTTTACCCGCACGCGCCCGCGTGTTCGAATCAGTGTGAAGGTCTAAAATTTCCAAGATGTTAAATTCGATAGCTTCTGCTGCATGGTCCTGATTTCAATCTGAGCCGAATGATAGGCGGGGGGACGCGATTTCCAAAGCGGAAGATAGGCGTGGGTGCCATTATTCCTTAGAACAGGGCTTCCAGCGCATCTGAAACGGTTCGAACAGCCATAATGTCAATCCCTTTGAGGTTGGCCAGGTCTTTTTGATTGGCTTTCGGACACACGACGGTTTTAAAGTCCAGCTTTCGGGCCTCGGCGAGCCGCTGCCGTAATTGACTTACTGCCCGCACTTCGCCGCCCAGTCCCACCTCACCAATAATGACCGTGCGGGGATTAATAGGCACATCTTTCAGGCTGGACAGGATGGCCATGAGAATACCTAAATCCACGGCAGTTTCTTCCAGTTTTAGTCCGCCCACCACATTCACAAACACATCCTGGGTTCCCATTCCAAATCCCAACCGACGGTCCAGAACCGCCAGTAGCATGGATAAGCGGCGCAAATCATAACCCGTTACATTGCGCTGTGGATTCCCATAAACAGCCGACGAAACCAACGCCTGCACTTCCACCAGAAAGGAGCGTGAACCTTCCAGGTGGCTGGTAATGGCCGTGCCGCTCACATCCTGTACCCGGTTGCTGAGAAACAGCTCGGAGGGATTCACGACCGGCGTCAACCCCTGGACTCCCATTTCAAAAACGCCTAATTCATGGGTGGAGCCAAACCGGTTTTTCACTGCCCGGAGCATCCGGAATTGATTTTGACGATTGCCTTCCAGGTAGAGGACGGTGTCCACCACATGCTCCAGCATTTTAGGCCCGGCCAGATAGCCGTCTTTTGTAATATGGCCCACCAGGATAATCACAGTGTGGGCAGCTTTCGCGGTGCGCATGAGAAGATCTGCCGATTCCCTTACCTGGGTAATACTTCCCGGCAGGTTATCGCTGCGGTCACTGTAGGTGGTCTGAATGGAATCCACAACCACGGCGGCTGGCTTGAGTTTTTCAATGGCGGATTGGATATTTTCCACGATCTGCTCATTGGCAAACTGAAGATTTTTCTCAGCCGTTCCCAACCGGTTAGCCCGATCGGCTACTTGGTGGAGACTCTCTTCCCCCGAGAAATAGAGAACCGGTATATCCGAGGCAGCCAGGCGGCCGCAAATCTGCAGGAGCAGTGTGGATTTGCCGATGCCCGGCTGACCACCCATGAGTACCAGGCTTCCGGGCACAAACCCACCACCAATCACCCGGTCGAATTCTTCCAAACCCGTTTCAAGGCGTTGGAAGGTCTGTTTGGCGGACTCGCTCAGGGATTTCAGTTGGCGGGGTGGTGTTGTTTCACCACTGCGGGTTGAGGCGGTGGCGCGCATTTCCAGAATGCTTTCCCAGGCACCACACACATCGCACTTGCCCTGCCATTTGGCATACTGGGTGCCGCAGTGTTCGCATTCGTAAATTATTTTTTGTTTTGCCATCCGAATGAATCAGGAATCCAGTCCGTCCCTTTATCGTGCGTGTGAACGAGTCAATTTTCGGGTTGCTGTGCCGCGTCCATCAAAACAGGAGCGTGGCCAGGATATAATCATTAATGAGAATTAGTGCTGAGGAGAGCACAAATGCATCAATGGCGGCACGACCCACACCACTGGCGCCCCAGCTGGCCCGCAAGCCGATCCAGCAGCTTATTACACCGATTGAAATACCAAACATGGTGGCTTTGAACAACCCGGGATAAAAATCACTTCGCATGTCAAAGACAGCCTGAAACCCGTTGAAGAAGGTGCTGAAATTCAGGTTAAAAAAGTATTTTGACACCGCGAATCCGGAAAAAATAGCCACAAAATCAGCCCACATGGTCACCATAGGGACCATGATAATCATGGCAATTACCCGGGGCGTAACCAGATGTCGAATGGGGTTCAAGCCCATAGCTTCGATGGCATCCACCTGCTCAGTGACCACCATAGTAGCCAGCTCGGCTGCGATACTGGAGCCATTCCGGCCGGCCAAAACCAGTGCGGTGAGTACCGGTCCAAGCTCCATAAGAATACCGCCGGCAACAATTTGACCCAAGAAGCGCATGGGTAGCGTTCCTTCCAATTGATAAGCGCCCTGCCAGGCCGAAACCGCGCCGGCAAAAATGGCGATAATGGTCACCAGCGGAATAGCCCGTACACCCAATCGGTACATTTGCTGAACGTATAAGACACGATCCGCATGGATGTAGTGCAGGTTACTCAGGGAACGGCCCAGCAGAACAAAGGCGGAACCGGTTGCTGAGACAAAGTCCAGCGTTCCGCGACCGATCCATTCCATGAGCCGGGTCATGTTCGCATCAGAAATCTATCCCCAGGGAGAAAATGTGTTGGGGTTTTGAGAAGAGCGTGGCATTGGATAAATCATACGCCAAATCATAACGCAGGATAAAATAGCCCAGGTTAATTCGCATCCCAACACCTGAACTTAGGAAATCATTTGCACCTGAGAATAATTTATCGTGGACCTTACCATCAGACGGACTATTCTGCCAGGTTTTGGCGTAATCCAGGTAAACCAGGCCACGCACATCATTGAATCCGATGGGTAGCGGCCATTTAAAAATGAGATATTGGATAAATGGGAAGCGGAATTCTGCGTTGAATAGCGCGTAATGCTGACCCCAGAGTTGAAAATAATCGGCACCGCGAACCGGGAATATCCAGCGGGAAAAATAGGAGTCGGTATAATCGTAATCGTTGGGAATATTGCGGTAAGCGTAAGCACCATTCAGCCAGTTAGCAACACCACCCACATAAAAATTTTGAGGGTGTGCACCGTGACTACTGGCCCCGCTCAAGCGAAACGCGAAGGAGTAGTCATTCCCAATCTTAAAATAGCGGCGTGCGTCCATGGAGACGGTGGCGAATTCCCGGTCGGATGTGATAAAATTCGGTGAGAAGAGCGCACCAAGATTGATGCGCCAACCGTCGATGGGGTAGTAATAACCATACAGGACATTATCAAATATCCAACTAAACTGTGGCAGTACTGTTGAAATGGTGGAGTCGGATAGTGGCAGGTACTGACCATAATCGTCGTAGATGTAGTATTCCTGATTAATATTGAACCAGGTAAGCCCCATTTCAATGCGCTGGAATTTTGAAAAGGGATGGGAAATACCGGCGGAGATACCATAGTTGCGCACCCGCAGGCTGGGCCAGGTCCACCAATAGTCATCGGGAAAATGGAAAGCCAGAAGGTGGTAGTTATTGCGTTTGGCCAGGTAGTCGTAGCCCAGAAGTAGATCTGAGTTGGACAGGTTTTTATACAGCTCGAATCCAAATTGAATGCGATGATTTCCCAGTATATCAGAGAAGACCATAAGTGCATTTCCCTGAAAACCGAAAAAATTATCGTAACCGGCACGTGCATCCACCAGGTCAATGGTAAATCGCGTTTTATAGGGATGCACAACATAGGTACCGGTACTGTCCTGGTAGGAGAGATTTTTTCCCAGGATAGAATCAATCCGTGTGGTATCGGTCGGCTGCAATTTGGATTCAAACTGAGGGCTGAAAATGTAGCGGCTGTAGGGATCACTGTTAATTCTGTGTTGTTCCAGCTTGGGCAGGTCGGAGTAGGTCACATCAATCTGCAAATCCTCTCGCTTCAGGAAATTGGATCGTGGTGGCTCCGGAAGTGCCGAGAGATCGAGGGGATTGCTGATTTCATAAATGTCCCAGCCACCCTGTTCGTATCCGGCGAACACCAACCGGGAATCGTCATCCCCCCAGCTCAGTTGAAACACGCCGGTGAGCACATTGGTGATGGGGTACTCTTCGCCGGTTTCCAGGTTGTAGAGATAGATATTCCAGATCCCGGAGCGGTCGGAGGTATAGGCGAGAAATGGTGCGGTAGAAGCAAATTCCGGTGAATCTTCATCCCGGGGCGTATTGGTGATGCGGACAATCGCGCGGGTCTCCACATCGATGGTGAAAATATCTGTATGCTGATAGGGATGTTCAAGCAAGCGTGCATTCGTGCTAACCTCATCCGGGCGCTCTTCAGTGGGGTTCAGATGATCGTTACGATCGGAGACAAAGGCCAGGGTTTTACCATCCGGAGACCAGGCCGGGTCATTATCGCGATAAAAGTCGGATGTGAGCTGACGCAGTTCCTTGGTGTTTAAATCATAGATATATAGGTCAATCGCCCCTTTGTACAATCCGCTGAAGGCGATTTTATCTGATGTTGGTGACCAGGCCGCAGTGAAAATACCATCAAGATTGGATTTGATAATTTTCTTTTTATCCGTCTGAGTATCGTAAATGACCAGGGCGTCATTATCACCGGCTTTGCTGGCGAAAACCAGCTTGCGACTGTCCGGTGACCAGCTAATGCCGGGACTGAGCCATTTCAACTCTTCCAGGTCAGGTGTGCGTTGACCGGAGACAATCCGGGTTACCTCGCGACCATCTTCCGATGAGATGAGATAAATATCTGCGTAGCCACTCCGGTCCGAGAGAAAGGCGATTCGGCCGCCATCGGGTGAAATGGCGGGACTCACATTGAAATAGTTTTCCAATTCCACATGGTCGGTCATGGGGCGGGCGATGTCTTTCAGGATTGAGCGTCCTTCAATGTCTGGCCAGTACTCCTTCCGAATCTGAAAATGCCATTTTTCCGTCAGCCCCTTCAAGTCAACACCCAGGGTGTGTTTCATGGTCTTATCAATGGTTTTTTGGCGTTTGAGGGTATGGAAAATTTCGCCAATGCGCTGGACACCGTAGGTTTCACCAATGAATCGCAGGACACTCTGGCCGCCTTTGTAGGCCATGTAATAATCCAGTGCTCGGATAGGCGGCAGTTGGCCGTTAATAGCGGCATCCCGAATAATCATGTCGGTGTTGGAGTCCCAGTCCAGAGAGGAGTATTCCGCATAACCTTCACTGAGCCAAAGGGGCATTTCCACCCGCACGCGTCCACTCACCAGCGATTGGACATTCCCGCCGTAGAGCATGTCATTTAAAACCGCGTGGGTTAACTCATGATGCAGCACGTGGCGAAATTGCTCATAACTCCCTTCGAAGGGTATGACCACTCGGTTTTTGAACAGTTCAGTGAATCCACCAATCCCTTCATAAAGGTATTCAAGTGTTACATTGGTCTGTTGAAAGTCATTGTGGGAATTGTAAATAATAATGGAAATCCGCTTGGTCAGGTCCCAGTTCAACTGGTAGGCGATGGTGCTGTACGCCCGTTCGCTCACGGCACCGGCAAATGAGGCCACATTTTTACCGCCTTTGTAGAAATACACATCAAAATGCTCAGTCTGGATAAATGACCAATCCATCTCTTTATACTGGATCTTATTTTTGCCGAATTGACCATGGGCATGTCCTGCAAACACCAGTATCAGGGTCAGAAAGGTAAGGACTGATTTGAATTTATTCATGGTTACGATCTTTGAGTATCATTGGTTTGATTGCTTCAGGATGAAAATAACGCCGGGCCTCTTGATTGTCAATTTATTGACTCTATACCCCCGCATGGCCTGACCGCATTTGAAATCGAATAACCGGCGAATTTGTTCCCGGTTTCGCTGTGTCTGGTAAAATAAACAGCCCCTGATGACAGGGGCTGTGAATGCATAATTTCTTTGGTTGAAATTATTTTACAGGTTTGGCTGCGGTTTTTGAGCCGGAACCGCCTCCACCACCAGGTAAAATGGTCTCCACTTCGGTATGGGGCCGGGGAATCACATGCACCGAAACCAATTCGCCAACCTTCTCGGCAGCGGCAGCACCAGCATCGGTTGCAGCTTTTACAGCACCTACATCACCACGTACCATCACCGTGACAAAACCACCTCCAACATGTTCTTTACCAATAAGGCGAACATTGGCAGCTTTAACCATGGCATCAGCTGCTTCAATCGACCCGACCAATCCACGGGTTTCTACCATTCCCAGCGCATCTAATGACGTAGCCACTTCGTTCCTCCAGTCCTTCGAATTTTATCCTAATACCATCATTGTGAAGGTGATTTTAACCATTCATCCATGAGTTGTCAACCGAATTAAAAGCAGAAATGCACTGAGAAGCGCGCCCTGAAACCAACCATTTTGGCATGGCGCCGGTAAGCGTATGCAGTTAGTTTAATCCGCTTATGGAAACCGCCTATTTTCTTTCCGATGTCCATTTAAAATTCCATGTGGATGAAACGGAAGCTCTGCGCCGGCAGGAGCTTTTCGGGTTATTAGACCAGATTAAAGCTGAACAGGCCACCTTGTTTATCGTGGGTGACTGGTTCGATTTCTATTTTGAATATCGTCATGTCATTACCGCCGGCTATTTCGATGTCTTTATGAAGTTGGCTGAATTGCGCAAGCACGGTGTGACGATTCATTATGTAGCCGGGAACCATGATTATTGGCTGGGAAAATTTCTTACCACCGACTTAGGCATTCAGGTTCACCTGAGACCGGTGATGCTGGATTTTGGCGGGAAGCGCTGGCATTTGATCCATGGTGACGGTCTGGCGAAAGATGATCGGGGGTACCGGCTGCTCCGTAGATTTCTGCGTCATCCTGTTCTCATCGCTGCCTTTCGCTGGTTGCATCCGGATGTGGGGCATTGGTTGGCAAAGTTTGTTTCCTATCAATCCCGTACGCTGAATGCTGAAACGGAGGCTGTATTAGAGAACCGGGTGCAGGAAAATATAGTGTATGCGCAGCAAATCTTCGCAGAAGGGGCTGATTTCTTTGTCACCGGGCATGTCCATTGGCCGAGAATTGAGCACATCGGGGAGAAGGCCTTTCTCACCATCGGAGACTGGTTGGACCATTTTTCCTTCGGTTATTATGACGGAGCGAATCTGTTACTTAAGCAATGGCCGGTTAAGTCCTTGCCACAAAGGGAATTACCTTGACTTGAAACTTGAAAATGGATAAACTCAAAAAAGCTTTTAAACCTTTGAACCGCAATTTCTCTGTCAATGCAACAGGGAAAATCGGAAGGATTCATATGGGCAGCAGATTGTTTCGGGGAGTCGTGATTGGGGGGTTTGTCGCCATTTTCATTTTCTCCTGTAGCAGTGCACCAACTGCGACGGTGGAAGGTGTGAACCAGATGTACGATCGCTACCGGGATGGCAATAAAAAGGCGATGGTGAATTTAGTCCAGATTTTTGAGGACCCTGCCGTGGGAAAAGAAGCCCGGCTACAAGCTTTAAAATCCATCGTTAACAGTGCGGATCCCAATGGTCTTATCGCTATTCGTAAAGCATTGGAAGAAGGCAGTTTGAAGGATCACGACCTCTTCATGGCCGCTGTCCAGGGATTAGCCGATAATCCAGGCCAGAAAAATGTGGCAACAGCCATCAAAGCGCTGGAAAAGACCCGTCAGTATTATATGGACGAGCGGGACATCATGCTGCGGGTGATCGAGGAGCAGGCGGATGACCGGAGTGTGGCCAGCCTCCTGGCATTGTACACCCACTCTGAAAATGACTTTAAAGCCTTTGAAGCCACCATGACGCGTGTTTTGGGAAAACTGGATGATGAACGGGTGGTGCCCGTCCTCATGGCCCTTGCCTCCGATAAACGGGTACCATTGGATGTTCGCAACAAGGCCATAACGCTATTGGGGCGGAAAAATGACCCGGCAATCGGGAAATTGCTGGCCCAATTGCTACAAGACCCTGCGAGCCAGACGCAGATTCGTGATTTTGCCCTCTCTGCCACCGATGAATTAAAGAACGGACAGGTCATTCTGGCGCTGGTGGAGGCATTGCATAGTGAGCAGGCGGCCTATTTCACCATGGTGGATGCCATTACACGGTCATTACAGCGCTATAATGATCCGGCGATAAAACCGGTCCTGGTTGCCGTCGCTACCGACGATATCTTTCCAATCCGGATTCGTAAACAAGCTTTAGTGGGGCTGACCAATTATCCGGAGCAGGGGGTGGCTGAAACCTTGATTGGGATGTTGGAGAATCCGGAAAATTTTGTGTACTATCCGGAGGTTAAGGCTATTGTGGATGCCGTTGAATTGCCGCTTTTGAAAGATCAGTTACAGCAGACTGCGTTAGTTGCACAGCGAAAGGCGGCTGCAGAATGAAATCCTCAACTACCCGACGAAATCGTAAACCTGCTACGACAATAACTCTACTGTCAGTCAATCTCGTATTTACCCTGGCGGTAACGCTCCATGGTCAACAAGCTGATGAACAAACCTTACGCAAGCTGGATTCCCTTGTCACCGATTCTAAGACTCAGGAAACTCCGGCGAAAGCTCAATCTCAGTCCGGCAGCGATTTGAAACAGTTTTTCGAACCCAGCTATGCCGGAGATGCGGCGGGTTTGCAGGATAAGATTGACGAGATGCAGCGCAAGGTGGACGCGCTTAATCTACGGTTGGATAAGGTAGAGAATCAGACCTCCATCAACCGGCTAAGGCGAGAGATCAAGCGTTTAACACAGGGGCCGGATGAGGTTAGTGAAATTACCCTCCAAAACGGAACTGTAGTGGTGGGAAAGATTATTGCGGAGAACTTAGACCGGATTATTGTACAGACACCTATCGGACAGTTGACGTTAGATCGTACCACTATTAAAGGTGTGAGTGCCCAGGAAAAACCCCACGCTCTGGTGGAATTGAATGGTGGTTATGAAGAGCGGAATTATCCGGAAAAGCGGGCTTATACCGGGCAGGTCATTAATAAGGGGTTACGCCGGGCGGATTTTGTACGGGTTGTTTTTCGTCTGCATGATAGTAAAACCAACATCATCGCTCAGGATTCTACCTTCATTTCCGGTGAGCAGGTGTCCTATCTCAGCGGTGTCGTGAGTGAGTCCGCATTATCACCCAATCAGAAAGGTTCATTCTACCTCGAAGTTCTCTTGCCTTCCGGCGTAGATTCGCGTAACATATCCTACGTCACGTACAAGGTTCGATTTGACGAGTTTGATTAGTTGGTGCGTGACTTTTTGACAAGGGCCTCTATACAACCCACATAAGCAAAGAGGGGACCCAACCTCACAGGGCCCCTCCTCTTTGCTCATTGATCAGAAAGCGCTCCCTTAATCCGGAGCGCTTTCTATTTAATCCCAATTATTTGTCTGCTTGTGACTCAGGTCCGCTTACGGTTCTCCTAAAATTGAAAATAGAAATTAACCGTCGGTAGGAAAGGCAGTAGGGCGAACTCCCGGTCTTCCTGGGAGGTGAGTACCCGTGCTGCCGGCGATACTGCATCGGATTTTGAATTGGTGATATTATAAATAGCCAGTGTTACCCGACCGGTGATTCCTTTTAATTGGAAATCGCGATACAGCGTCGCATCCAGCCGGTTGTAAATATCCCCGGTTTGTTCCTGATTCCCTGCATCCAGGTAGGGTTTCCCGGAGGCCAGTTTATAGCCCACCGAATACCCGGCTTTTTCCGAAATATCTCCCTCAACTTCCATAGACAGACGATGGGTCCGGCTGGCCGGTGCTTTGAATTCAAAATCCGCATTATCTGTCCAGTATTCCTGTCCCAACTGATAGTGAATTATGCTGCTGAGTGTCCGCAGGCGCCGTTCCATCACAATATCCAATCCGTATCGTCGCCCGGATTTTAATTCCTGCAGCCAATTATCCAGCGTGGCCACATTTTCAGTCCACACTGCATCTACCGTCGTGGGATGGTCCAGAATGGTATAGAACAAATTCGCCTGCAGTTCATAGCCCACCAGCGGTGTCCAGTTGGTGCCTAATCCTATCAGCCAATCTGCCCCGGGAGCGATACTCTTATCGTATGGTAGAATGATATCCAGGATAGGTTGTTCAATGGTCGTGGGAAGTGAAATTTCAGCCAGCATGCCGGAGTATTTACCAATATGGGCATTGAAGGCGTACACATTACTGGGTTGCCAGATCACCTGCAAGCGCGGATCCCAAAACATTTGGGATAACCTGGTGTTCAAAGTTGCTCTCAGTCCGGCTTCAGCTGCCAGATGCCAGGGTAATGCGTGGCGATAGCTGGCGTAGGTGACCATAAGCGTGGTTCGGTCGGTATTCGCCTGGCTGGAATCAGCGTAGTTCAATGTGGGGGAGAGTAGCTGGGTGTGTAAGCCAGCCGTAATCGTGTTATTTTTTGCTGTAAAGTATTCTCCTTCCACATAACCACCATAGGTAACCAATTCATTGGCCAGGGCATTGGTGAGGGATTGGTTATTCCAGAGGGGCACCGAATTCCCTCGCAGGTAACTGTAGTACCGGGTTCGGTAGAGACTCCCGTGAACAGCCAGTTGGTGCGAAAAACGGTGCTGTGCCCGGGCAGTCCACACACCATCATCCCAAAACGACTGGGCGTAAACCGAATCCGCATCACCATACCAGTGTAATTTATCGTGGGAGGTGAGGAAGCTGAACGAGGCGGTGCTGTTATCGGAAAAATCGAAGGTGACTTTGCCATTCAACTCATAGAAATAATAGTCGGGTGTTGTGGTCGCCAACAAATTACTCGTGGGGAAATTCATCCGGGAATAAATGCTGTCAAAATCAACTCGCCGACCACTCACATACCAGGATCCTCCCAGTGGATGGGGACCGGATGTGGTGAGATTACTCTCCAGCATACCCAATTTTCCCTGAGCCTGGAATCCGCTGCGATTACCTTCATTAAAAACCAGATTGGTGAAATTACTGTTGGTGAAACCCTGATTGGCGCTGCCGCCCAGGACATAATGTTGAATATATTTGGTCGCATCCAGATTGAAGGGCTGGAAAATGCCATAAAGATGGCGTGTATTGTAAACGGGTACCTCATCCAGTGAATACCCAATATAGTCGTGGGTTGTACGGAGCCACTTGCGGGGAGGATTCAGATTAACGGTGTAGCCAGCCACAATGGGGAGGGTGTCCGGAAGCAACCGGATCAGGGAATCCACCGGCGGTGTCTCTTTTAACCCCGGCTCCGGACGCGCTTGCAGGAGCAACGAATCTTCCACCAGTACTTCCTGAAGGCCGATGGTTTTTGGACGTAGGTAAATACGTAAAACCTCATGGGGTTCACCCCTGAAATAGAGTCGCGTGCGATATGTTTGGTAGCCGATGTAGCTCACCACCACATCCAGCGAATCCCGCTTCATATTTCCCAGGTAAAAATAGCCATCAATATTGGAACTGGCGCCCAGGCGGGTTCCCATGATAACCAGGTTTGCGAACGGCAGAGGCTCCTGCGTGCGGGCATCCCGGATCGTTCCGGAAATCGAAGTAATCTGTCCCCAGGCTGAACTGCTAAGTATGAGTATCCCGGTGATTATTACGCGCAATTTAACTCTGTTTCTCACTTATTTTTTCCTTTCCGGCTCTTCAGCATCAGCGCTTCTACGAAAATCATTAAATCCGTGTTCCAGTCAATTCACTTCCATCTTTTCTCATAGTGTTTAATTTACAGCATCAGAAGGTGAAAAGATATGAGCGGTATTACAATCATTCCGGTCCAGTCCCGGCGGGAAATCCGCCAGTTTATTGATGTCCCCTACCGGCTTTATGCTGGTGACCCCAATTGGGTGCCTATCCTGGAGATGGAACAGAAGTCCTGGTTCAAGCCCTCCCATGAATTTTACAGCCACGGTGCCGCCCAGGGATTTATCGCGGTGAAAGATGGCCAACTGGTGGGGCGGATTATGGCCATTCATGAAAAAATCCGGGCTCAAAATCACGGTGGCAAACTGGGAGGAGTCGGATTCTTTGAATCCACGAACGATCCCGATGTGGCCAATGCCTTGTTCGATGCGGGAGAGAACTGGCTCCGGTCCCGGGGATTGTCTCGCACTCGTGGTCCCATCAGTTTGACGGAAAACGATCAGTACTGGGGCTTGTTGGTTCACAATTTCAGTCAGCCTTATTTGGGGATGAATTATAATCCACCCTATTATGAGAAATTATGGCTTGAGCGGGGGTATGAATGTACCAAAAACATGCTCTCTTTTGAATTGCCGTTAAATGGAACCATCCCCGATCGACTGATACCTGTCGCTGAACGTCTGAAGAAAAATGGCCACGTCACGGTTCGTACACTGGATATGAAACACATTCGCCGGGATGCGGAATTGATTCGACAAATCATAAACCGCGGGTTTGTCGGTGTGGATGATCATATTGATGTGCCCCCGGAAATGATTGACTCAATGGTGAAGCAATTAAAACCTATAGTGGATCCGGATTTTGTCATTTTGGGCTTTTATAATGGCGAGCCGGCGTCGTTCGTGCTCAGTTTGCCGGACTGGCATTTGGCATTCAAGCATGTGAATGGTAAGTCGGATCCACTGAGTCTGGTGAAGCTGTTATTGTATAAAAAGAAGATTAACCGTCTGCGTGTTTCCATCTTTGGAACGGTTCCGGAATATCGCAATAAAGGGCTTGAGGCGGCTATTTTTGCCCACGGATACAAACTGGCGCGCCAGAAGGGAATTGTGGCGGCGGAGGCGGCCTGGACTGCTGAAGATAATCACCTCATGAAAGCGGGTATTGAAGCGGCCGGGGGGAAGCATTACAAAACGCACCGCTGGTATGAACGGGACATTTGAAGTGACTAAAATTCATCACTGAATTGTCCCCGGAAATTCACCATAACCGATAAAGGCCTTCTTTCCCGTATCTTATGCTCACTCTCAATTTGCCAATCTTTCAAATCCCGGGTTGGGTGATAATGTCCCAACGCCAGCATGACCGGGATGCGATAATCTGCCGGAACCTTCAGCCCTGCCAGTAACACTTTTTCCTCAAACCCGGCCATGGGATGCACAGCCAAACCCTCTGCTGTGGCCTGATTCATGAGATTCGACAGAGAAAGTCCCAATTCCAAGCCGGCTAAGGGATTGGTCTTGTCATGTTTATCAAAGGTTTCACGATAGAGTGCGATGATGAGGTAATTTGCTCGCTTCGCCCATATATTTCCCCGTTTTAAAGCCCGCTCTGCCACCGGACGAGACTCAGCTTCACGATCGATGAAAATGTACCGCCAGGGCTGATTGTTATTGGCCGAAGGTGCCCATCGGGCTGCTTCCGCAACTGCTGTTAATTGCGCCGTGGAAATCCGTCGCTCCGGATCAAATCCACGGGTGCTCCATCGTCTGGCAAGCGCATCCAGAATGGGTACGCTTGTACGGGCCTTCTTTATTTCAGGGTCTACTGGTTTCAAGTCATTTTCCGTAGTTATCATAGAATCACTGTCCTCTCATCAACGGTACATTATCATTTCAGTCATAGATAAGAGTCCCGGTGTGTGAGCAAGTTACAATCAGTTAGTTTTAGACATTAATCTCAGTTGTGCCAGGTGACGGCGTATCTCTGGAGACGTTTCTGCTTATAGTAGAAAACCGCGGAGAAAATCCCCGGTTCATTTAACCAGGGCAGAAAAATGCGATCGCCCTCCCATAATGGAATTTCCGCAATCTCCTGTTTTGAAAGCCAGGCCAGGTGGCCTTCTGGAGGGTCGGACAGGAGTGTACCAGACCATTCTGAGGCTTTGAATAAAAACACAGACCAATCATTCTGGCCATCGAATTCTGGAAATAAAATCACTACTGTCCCACTTAGATAAAAAAGTACCGCTGTAACTGCCATAATATAATGAAGATAAGCCCTTAAATAAAATTTATCGACTTGAACATGCAAAACGGTACTGCGTATGCCCTCCATCCAATTAAGAAGG
>JAIPJR010000031.1 GCA_021734045.1 Fidelibacterota bacterium | reverse complement strand
AATCGTTGGTAGCTGGGTTGCCGGTCCATTTCTGGCCACACTTTTTTCAATTATACTATACTTCCTCTTTCAGAAAATAACCGAAAAAGTCCACATCCATATTTTCCGTATTGATCTCTACACCCGTCTCGGACTGATTCTGGTGGGCGCGTTCGGAGCTTATTCACTGGGCGCCAACAATATTGCTAATGTCATGGGCGTGTTTGTCCCGGTCTCACCCTTCCGCTCCATTGATGTGTTCGGACTTTTTGTTCTTACCGGTGTGCATCAGCTATTTTTACTGGGCGGTTTAGCGATTGCCGTGGGAATTTTAACCTATTCTGAGCGTGTCATGGAGACGGTGGGAAACCGGATTGTGAAATTAACACCCCAGGCGGCGTTGGTCGTGGTTCTGTCCCACAGTGTGGTACTCTTCCTCTTCGCCAGTCAGGGATTGCAGGATTGGATGCGCTCGGTGGGATTGCCGGGAATTCCCCTGGTGCCTATTTCCAGCAGCCAATTGGTCATCGGTGCCGTGGTGGGTATCGGGTTGGTGCATGGCGGACGGAATATCCATTTTGGAACGCTGACCCGCATTGGTCTGGGGTGGATTTACACGCCGGTAGCGGCAGCATTAATTACCTTTTTAGCGCTATTTTTCATGCAGAATGTCTTTGACCAACCGGTCCACCGACAGGTGCCGTATGAATTTTCCCAGGATGTGCGTAACCGGTTAGAAAAGGCAGGAATATCCCTGCCTGAATCCCTGTGGAAGTACACCTACGAGAACGGTGTAGCGTGTAAAATGGCATTAATCCGGGAGACGACACTGTCTGCAGAAGAAATTTCAATCACCATGGATTATGGCCGTGTGGAGGTATTGACACTCACGGATTCTGCCCGCTTCCGACATGCGGTGGAGAAGGATTTAACCCCGGAGCAGATTGATGCAGTTCTCAGTTTGGCTGGTGAAGTGTTTCGACATCGCTGGCAGTTAGGCGAAGCCCTGGCGGATGTATCGCCTGCGTGGCGATTGTCTGATGTCAACAAGACCACGAACCGGCTCAAGCAGGATTTAGACCTGGTGTGTGAAGTGCTCCATCGGCAGATGAATTTACCGGACGGGCAGCCATAGCAATTACTTTCTCAGGGGGCAGGCTTGGTCAATAATTACCGGATAAACCTGCTGACTTTTTTCCTGCGTGCTGTTATAATAACTCTCAGACCGACCGTGAAAGACATTCAGGGAAAATCCATTCGGATTGGGGATCATCGGTCGTGTGTCAAAAAAAATGAATAAGTCCACTACTACTCACAATTCCCAGCCTCTTGAGGCATCCCCGCTTACAGCCCGGATTGCAAAAATATTCCTTACCGTAAAGCCCTTTTCCCAAGCAGTGGCTGAGGTGAATTCACTCCTGCAATCAACGTTTCAATATGCTGAGTGTGATTTATTTATCCAGACACGCACCCTGCGCTTCTTCATCCAGCCGGATTGGTGGCGACCGGAGCGTAGCAACATTCAAACTCGGAGTAAAATTCCCAAAAAAATTGTAGCCGGCTTTCTGCAATCCCTCCCGCCGCATCAATTGACCATGCTTTCAAAACCGGAAGATATCAATAAACTTCGAGATTTACTCACCGCTAACTTGATTCGGGAAAATGTTAAGACCATTCTGGTTTTTCCCACCGATTCTGACGCCACGCCAAACGGCTTTATGGTGTTTTCCTACACCCGAGCGCTGAAAGCGAATAAGAAGAGCCAACTGGCGTTGTTGAACGCCTGCCTGGAAATTTGTTTTGCCGCAATGCAGCAGATTTACACCCATGGTGATGAGCTATCGGGTGAGCTCTTTCGTCAGTTGTTTCAGCAAACAACTGAACCCATGCTGATTCTACGACGGGACGTCATTATCCAGTGTAATGCCCAGGCGGCCGAAATTCTGGGATATCCACGGGAGTACATCCTGGACAGCAAACCTTGGAAATTGGTTCAGGACGAGAGCCTCTCCACCAAAGAAGTTCAGAAAGAAATCGAAGACTTGCTGGAAACCGCTTACGCGGAAGGTGTACTCACGATTGAGTATAATTACACCCGCCCCGACGGCAGAATACTTAATTTTCATGTGAACCTGACCCGCATGGAGGTAGAAGGTGAATACCACCTGCATGTGTTGTTGAATGACGTCTCAGCACTGAAACAGGAACAGCGCGAACTGACGCACAAAGCCGCTCATCTGGAGATATTGCAGGCTGTGAATACAAAGCTGCTCTCCGCGACTGACCTGCTCACGGTGTACCGTTCAGTTTATCAAGTTATCAACGAAACCATTCCCCTCATGGCTTTTTGGGTTACCATGTGGAATAAGCGGGACGATGTTTTCCAAACCGTTTATCTCAACGAAGATGGCAGGGAGCCAGATATCCGTGATGCCGAGCCTCTGGCCCGAAACCCGAAAAGTAAAGGGCATGGCCTGGCGGCCATTTCCGGTGAGCCGGTTTTAATTAATAACTTCCCTCAACACATGAAATCGGTGCGAAACAGGGTTGAAATCGGATCCCGGAAAATGGCGGGGTCCACACTATATGTACCGCTGAGTAAGCAGCATGAAGTTTCCGGGGTTGTGATTTTTCAGCACAAGAAGAAGCATGCGTTCACTCAGCGGGATGTGGACATGCTGGTGAGTGTCTGTACTCAAATGGCTACAGCCATTACCAATTTGACGCTGGTGGAACAGTTGGCCTCCAATGAACAGCGCTATCGCAACCTGGTTTCCCACATGCACGACGGGTTTATGGTTGTGGATAATAATAATCTCATCACCATGACCAATGACCGGATGGCTCAGATGTTGGGTTTACCGCACGCGGAAAATCTGGAAGGTGAATCTCTGTTTGAATTTGTGGATGAAGCCAATCAAAGAATCATTGATGAAGCCACAAAACGCCGCCGGAAGGGCTTTCCTGAGACATATGAATTTTCATTGCGCCATGTAAGTGGCCGGCAAATCGTAGTGAGTTCCAGTGTATCGCCGCTATACGATGATGAAGGTGAAGTCCTTGGGGCATATGGGCTATTTCGTGATATCACCAAGCAGCGGATGGATGAGCAGCAACACCAAATAATATACGAAATCTCCCGCGCTGCCAATTTCACCGATTCCATCGACGATCTCTATGAGGAGATTTATCGCATTATTAATCGGATTATTGACGCCCGCAATTTTGTCCTTACGCTGTACAATCGCGAGAAGGGCACGATTCGGTATCCCTTTTTCCGCGACGAAAATGACGAGCGACCGGCGGGAGAATATCCGGTGCGGGGGCTCATCGGGTACGTGATAAAGACCAATCGACCGTTGCTGGTAAACCGCCGTGGCGTTCAAGCTATTTACCGGGCAGAAGGTGTGGAGCGGATTGGGACACTGCCGTTTTACTGGATCGGCATACCCATGAATATTGAGAACAATGTCATCGGTGTCTTGGTGGTGCAGACTTACGATAAGAAGGTCATCTATACGGAACAGCATCGGGATGTCCTCTCTATCATCGCCGGTGAAATTGCCCGGGTGATTGAGCGCCGGCGGGCTCGCCGTGCGATTGTAGCGTCGGAGACCCGTTATCGACAGATCGTGGATAATGCATTTGAGCCCATCGTCACCCTGAATAGCCAACATGTGGTGGTGATTTGGAACCAAGCTGCTGTGCGGGTATTTGGTTTTGCCGCCAAAGAGGTGGAGGGGAAAAGTCTGGCGCTCATTTTTGGTGAGGCCGGGGTGGGAAAAATTGAGACCGTCCTGCGAAAAATCGCTGCCGGAGAGATTGCGCAAGGCGGTGAAGTTCTGGAATTGATTGGCAAAAACAAAGATGGCAGTGCCATTGAGGTGGGATTATCCATCTCTCTGTTGACAACGGATCAAGGGCTCCAGGCGACGGTGATTATGCGTGACATTACCCTGCAGAAAAAAGCTCAGCGCGAATTGCAGGAAGCGCATGCCATGAAAGAGATGATGCTGGACATTATCAGCCATGATTTGAAAAATCCTGCCGCCACCATTAGTGGCATGTCGCAGTTGATGGCCAGGGATATGCCGGATGAAGAGCCGGTGCAGGTCATTCGCATGGCCAGTGACACCCTCCTGGAAATCATTGCTTCCGCAAGTTCCCTGGCCCAATTGATGACGGAAGGGAAGCTTGACAAACAGGAAGTGGATCTGGTCGAGATTATCGAAAATGTGGCAGCCAGCTTCTCCGTTCCTTTACGCAGCGCAGGCATGAACTTGGAAATCGATCTAAAAAAGCCACTGACCCTGCCAGCCAACCCCATCATTTCGGAGGTTTTTAATAATTACATCAGCAATGCCATCAAATATGCAGCTCAGGGCAAAAGGATTCGCATTACCGCCAAATATGAAAAAAAACAGATTACGGTTTTCGTAGCTGATTTTGGCAAGACGATTCCCGCGTCCGAAAGAGAGCGAGTTTTTCTTCGTAATGTGCAATTAGGAACGAAAAATAAGCGTGGCAGGGGCTTAGGATTGGCCATCGTGACAAGGATTGCCGAAGCTCACGACGCCCGGGTAGGTGTGTTGCCCAATAACCCGACCGGAAATTTATTTTACATCACGCTCCCTCTCACCTGATTAGCCACTAAAGTTAGATTTCTTCAGATATTACAGTGTAATTCATAATTTTGCCTGGATTTCAACTCTTGGTTTTATCGTGATCTTGGGTGGCTCAATAATGAGTTGGACTACCGAAAAAAAATCTCACATCGCTGGGATGCTTTCATCATGGCAGGAGATATATTTTCGTGAAATGGCGCTGGAATGAAAAATGGCTGAAATGAGTGAACACGTGGCGCGACGCCATAACCGGAGATTTTTGATGCCCCTGTTTATCTTTATCGTCCTGATTCTTTATGTCGTCGTAAACGGTTATATCCTCATGCATGTACGCAGTGAATTGCTGCGCTTTGGCTGGCCCGGACAGCCCGTAGCCTGGGGCATTGTCTTTCTGATGTTGGCCTATCCAATGGGCCGGATTCTGGAAGCCTGGATCAAATGTCAGACCTCCTCTATTCTCATTTGGCTTGGGTCCTATTACTTAGGGTTGATGGTATTTCTGCTCGTTGGCTTCATTGCCGGAGACTTGGTGCGTCTCATAGCGTTAATAGCGCCGAAAACCTTCCTTGCGCGACCTTGGATAGATGTTGTGAGTAAAAATTGGCGGATGGGAATATTCGTGCTCGCCCTTATTGGTGTGGTAATTGGCCATGTGAATGCCCGGCATATTCGCATCCGGACAATGGAAATTCCTATCCAAAAATCGGTTCCGGATATGAACACACTCAATGTGGTGATGGCATCGGATATTCACATGGGCACAATAATCGATACCACCCGCCTGGGCCACATAGTGCGAACCATCAATTCCCTGAATCCGGATGTGATCCTGCTAGTGGGGGATATTGTGGATGAAGATGTGGATAAACTGATGGAGCAGGATATGGCGACGGTCCTGAAAGAACTGCGGGCACCCTTGGGCTGTTACGCCGTGACCGGTAATCATGAGTTTATCAGTGGGAATCCCCGTATGGCAGTACAATATCTGGAGGAGGCCGGAATTACGGTTCTGGAGGATGGTGTGAGACTGGTTGATCAAAAATTTTATATCGTTGGCCGAACCGATCGTTCCGGAGAGCGATTCACTGGTGTGGCGCGTCGTCCGTTGGGTGAATTAATCCGACCCCTTGATAAATCGCGTCCTTTAATTCTCATGGATCACCAGCCCTTTAATTTGAAAAACGCTGAGGAGCAGGGCGTTGATCTCCAGGTTTCAGGACACACGCATCATGGGCAGATATGGCCTTTTAACCATATCACCAACCGGGTTTATGAAAAAAGTTGGGGCTATATGAAAAAAGGTGCCACCCATTTCTATGTGTCTTGCGGGGTAGGCACCTGGGGACCACCAATCCGAACCGGCAGTGTTCCGGAGGTTGTTTCGTTAAAATTGCGCTTTACGAGAACGGAACCGGAAGGACAACGATCCCAGCCGATTAGCGAATAAGACGCTGCATTTCCTTGAAACGCTGTTCATGGGTTAAAAGGTCATCTGGCCAGCGCTGATCTTTCAGATAGCGTTCGATACGATCCACGCGCAACAAATTTTGGCTCTTGGTGTAATGCTCATTGTTGGAAAGATTGGGTCCGCTGGTCAATCGGTTCAGCAAGGTGAGCATAGCCCGAGGGTTATATCCTGCACGGGCGGCATAGCGCAAGCCCATCTCATCCGCTTCCTCTTCGTAGCCTTTTAAGCGTCCACTGAAAATGGTTTCATAGCTTTCCAGTGCCATATCATCCAAATCCTGGGAGACGGCCGCTACATCAGGATTGGTAGGCGCGTCCATTCCCATGAAGACATTGTCGGCCATAATCATCTCCTTGCGCTCTTCCATCTCCTTCATGCCGTGTTTCCGGGTCACATGGGCAATCTCGTGTCCCAAAAACGCAGCCAGCTCAGCCTCTGACCCCATGTGCTGTAAAGCGCCACGGGTAACGAATACAATCCCACCCGGGCAGGCGTAGGCATTCACCGCATCCAGATCGAGGATAAAAAATTTGAATCCCACATCATAGGCGTCACTCGCCGCCACAACCAATTGCCCAACCTTGTTGATGTAATCTTGAACCGGTCGGTTGTGATACAGTCCCTGACTGGCGATTTTGGCGGCAATGCCCTGACCCATCCCTTCCTCAGAGAAGGTAAATTCTGGTACTTTTTTAATTTTGGGTAATTTCACTTTACGCTGGATGCGACGCAGGTTCATATCTGCATAGGTGGAATTTCTGAATGTGTAAAAATCCCGTGCATTCAAGTGGTATTGGTAGAGTTCGGTGAGGAATTTTGGATCACCGTTCAGTCGTTTGGCAAATTTCTCGGCAAAGCCCTTCACGGCAGCAGAGACACCCGATTGAGCGATTTCAGTGGTGGTCTGCTGTTGGCCCATCTGGGCAAAAATGTCTTTTTCAGCCGCTTTCCCCTCGGTTGCGCGCTGGGAAACATAGCCGGTGAGATTGCCTGTGCGGACTTTCAGCCACCCCTCTTCGGTGGTTTCTAAAATTTCAATCTCCGTGCCGGCGTGAAGTTCGGCTTTTAACGGGAACCAAGCGCCGGGTCCTTCCCGTAACTCTGCCCGGTTCCGTTTTACCGTATCGGATTGAGCGGCTATTAAACACACGACTACCACGCCAAGGATAAGTCCTCTTTTTAACATGCTAAGCTCCTGCGCTCACAAGGTTTGATTGTTCAATGCGCTGTCTCCAGCAACTTATTAGTATAACGCATAGCAGATTGACCTGCTGTATGTTTTCACACAAAACTTCTATTTTCCAGACAATACCCATACACCATCCCAATCTTCCCCTGGCGGGTTCGCCTCCCAGTGCGGAATCCGCTCCTCCAGGTAAACCCGACTGGGTGTGGTAGGACGACCCTCAAAATCCCGTTCCAGTGCGGATGTTTTTTGAAAAATTTCCCGGGCGGCATGCCAGTTCTGTGCTTTTACCTGTGCCAGGGCTTGGGACCAGAGCTCCAATAGCTCACGGTCAGCATCACTAAGCTCCCGGGTATAGTCCAAAATTTCAAATGTGGTGAGAGGTTCCTGCTTCCCAAAGACCCGTGTCGTGCCCAATTCCCGCAGGGCAAATTCATCACCTAAAAGGGCGGCTGTATGATGGCTGATTTGAGTATAAACACCATATGCTTTGGCTGAGGATTCCAGCCGGGCTGCCGTATTTACCGTATCACCCATCATGGTGTAGTTCATCCGGGTCTTGCTGCCCATATTTCCGGTTACAATTTCACCCGAACTCAAGCCGATACGCATGCGCATCTGATGCACCACTCCCGGCCAGCGGTCGGCCTCCTGACGCCATTTTTCCCGTAATTCCCCCAGTCGGTGTTGCATACGGATAGCCGCATGGGCAGCCCGCTCGGCGTGATCAGGCAGATGGACCGGAGCCCCGAAGAATGCGATAATCGCGTCTCCTTCATATTTATCCAGGGTTCCCCGCTCCGCCAGTAAAATGTCCGTCATGTCGGTAAGGTACTCGTTCAACAACGACACCAGATCCTGGGGCGACATGAGTTCGGAGAAAGACGAAAATCGCTGAATGTCGGTGAAGAACGGTGTTCCAACTGTTGTCTCACCACCCAGTTGCGGCTCCTCGTGATTGGCGTACATCATGTCAATCAAATCGGGCGAGATATAGGTACTGAAGGCTTTTTTCAGAAAAAGCTTATCCTTCTGTTCATTGAAGAAGATAAACCCATAGGCAAACAGGAAGCCGGTCAGCGGCATGGTGATGTTCATTAAGATGCGTTCCGTCCCCCAGAGTAGCAGAGCCAGACCAACCGTTCCGACCAACACCAGGCCCAGACCAGGGTAACTGTAGCGAGGCGGGAATCGGCTGAATACCCAGAATGCTAAAAGTGTCACCAGAATGGTGATAAGAACATTGAGGTAATCCGGAACCAGCGTGATAAAGTCCTGTTGGCGAAAATTGCTTAAAATGGTCGCCCATATCTCCATTCCGGGGTAATCACCCTCACTGGCAAAGGGCGTTGGTTTCAGGTCCTTTAGTCCGGAAGCTTCCGCGCCCACAATGACGGTTTTGCCTTTGAAAAATCCGGGAGCCAGGGCAGGCTCTCCACCATACTCACGGGCGGAGGCTGACTGGATGACGGAACTGAACGTCACATAGCGAAAGACACCATCGCTGCCACCCGGGCCATACCAATTAACCAGGTAGCGCCCCTCCTCATCCATGGGAATGGCGTGAGTACCCACCTGAAGTGCTCCGGGAACCGCTTTCACCACAGCGCCCGGTTGCTCGCTCAACCATCCGCTAAGTGCCAGGATCGGTAACGAATGTTCGCCCAAACGATACGCCAGGGGAACCCGCCGGAATACACCATCCGGATCGGTGAGTATGTTGGTAATGCCAATGGCGCGGATTTTATGGCGGAGCGTGTCAATGGGGGCTTTAATGCCTTTGAATCTGGGAAAAGCCGGAACGGTACCCGGTTTTATTTTTAGCGCAAATTTCCCGATATCAGCCGGTACAGTGCGATAACGGCTTTCGCGGAATTGAGGATTGACTGTGGCCGAATCCAGGGTCAATTCCGCACCCAGAATCACGCGTCCATTGGTTGCAATGGCTTTTGAAAAAGCGCCATCCGTTTGCTCGGATTCTGATGCTGCGTAATCGCCGTCCGGTTGGTAAAACAGCATATCAAAAAGCACCGGGCCCGCACCATCCAATTTAAGATAACGCGTGATATGGGCATAGAATGACCGAGGCCATGGGTAGCTGATGCCATTGGCAGCGAAAAAGTCAAGACTGTTATTATCAATGGCCACAAGGACGATGGAAGTATCGGCTCGTTCCGGGATTGGGAAGCGGGTAAACCGCAAATCCACTGTTTTGGATTCGATGGTTTGAACTAAGGGGATTTGGTTAATCCAAAACGCAATGAAGCCGGCCAGCACACCGAACAAAAGACCCACATACCAGGTACGGTAGGTGCCTGAAATGCGTCGGCGGAACAGGCTGGACCAGAATCGGATGGGTTTGGATTGATTTTTATTAACACCGGTCATGCAATAATCGATACCCTTGCCATGAAAATGTGTGATTGTTGGCGGAAAATAGTTCTGATTGGCCTGTCGTCCAAGTTGACAATCCGGAGTGCCGGTAAATTTTCTTGTGTCTTGGAATGGTTAATGATAAGTTTTCGACCGTATGGTCGAAAATAAACCAAGTGGTCGGAGTCAGGTGGTGCAACGCCAGACGGAGGAAAAAAATCAACGCCTCCGGCTCATCCGGGATGCAGCGCTACAGGTTTTTGCACAAAAGGGCTATGCCGGGACCAGTATGGCAGACATCGCCCGGGCAGCGCGCCTTGGTAAAGCGACGCTGTACTACTATTTCCCCAACAAAGATGCCCTCTACCAGGCGGTTTATGTCTCGGGTACCAATGCCTATTACGCCGCCATGATGCCAGTCCTGGAAGCTGAACCCATTGACCGATTATTCCGTACCATGTTCCGGTTTTACGTGGATTACATGCACGAACACCCGGACTTTCTCAAAATATTTTTCCCGTTGGGACGCAGCGCACCCATGGCATTACTCACATCCCCTGAAGTTCAACAGTTAAGTCAACATCACCGAGAAGCATTAGACCAGCTGCTTCAATCTAAACTGGCTCCCATTCCCGCGGTGAAACGGGAATTACTGATGCAGGTTTTGTGGACATTCCTCATGGGCTTGAATCAAAAACTTCTTCGCCAGATACCATCGGCTCAACTGCATGTAGAGATTGATTTAATCAATCGCTTCATGCTCCAATACGCACAGGAGTAGCGCATGCAACGCTATATCGAGTTTGTCCTGAAATATCCCCGGAGCATCATTTTAGTTATTGCCCTGATAACCCTGGGATTGGGTTATGCGAACCGTTACATCAAAATGGAACCGGATGTAACCCAGGCATTACCGCAAAAGATTCCCGCCAAGCGACTGTATGACAAGATGGGGGAGATTTTCCCCAGCAAGGAGTTTGTCTTCATCGGCCTGTCCGGAGCGGATATTTTCACACCGGCACACCTGCAAACCGTCTGGGATCTGACCAAAAAACTGGAGCGGGACGGCGCCGTGTATTCGGTCATTTCACCCACCAATATCTCGTTGATTCTGGGGACGCCTGAAGGCATGGAGGTCCGTGACATTCTGGCCAGACCACCAACGAGTGCAGCGGAAATTGAACAGTTCAAAGCTGACCTCTTGAATAGCGATTTAGCCTTGGGGAATCTGCTCTCGAAGGATGAACAGGCGTTCGGAATAATGATCTTTCTGAAAAACACAGCGGATGTGAAGGCGTATGTGAAAGCGCTCATTCCGGCGGTGGAGGAATTTGATTCCCAAACAGACCTGACGGTGCTCCTGACGGGTAAGCCCATCTTGAATTATTATGTGAGTCAGGGCATGCAGCGGGATATGGCTGTCTTTTTCCTGTCTGGTATTGGCATCATTTTTATTTTGCTGGCACTGATCTTCCGCAACCTGCGCGGCATTTTTCTGCCGCTTTCTGTGGTAATATTTTCGGTTATATGGACCATGGGGCTCATGGCGCTTTTGGGTCGCCCCATGAGTCATGCCACGGAAATTATGCCGATTCTGATAATGGCCATCGCCGTGGCAGACAGTATCCACATCTTGTCCCACTTTTACCACCACGCGGGTGAGAATCAGCAACCGGAATCCCGGGCGATTACCCGGATTACCATGCAGGAAATGAGTTCTCCGGTGATTATGACCACACTCACCACCATGGTGGGATTTATGGCGCTGGGCACTGTGGGTGCCGAATCCATATCAGAATTAGGATATTTTACCGCTTTTGGTGTATTTTCAGCACTCATCATCAGTCTCACCTGGATTCCGGCCTTCCTGGTTATTTTAAAAATACCGAAACGCTACCAGCACCAGTCTAAACACCATTTGGTGGCAGATTGGGTGGAAACCTGGGGGCAATTTTTGGTAAGGCGTCAGAAATTGTTAATGCCCTTCATTGGCCTTGTCATTCTGATTTCCATCTGGGGCATCACGCGTCTGGAACACAGTTTCAGCTCCATCGAGAATTTTCCGGAGGATCATCCAGTCCGGGAAGCCAATGATCTGGTAAATCGGCACTTTGCCGGTACAACCTCCTTCGCCATTATGATTGAAGGCAAGGAGCCCAATGCCATTATCGATCCTCAATTATTGTCACGAATGGATGAGTTGAAGCAGTTGGCACTGAAGATGGATCATGTGGGCAGTGTCCAGTCATTGGCTGATTTCATCAAGCGAATCAACAAGGTTCTCCATGCGGAGGATCCGGCTTTTGACCGGATTCCACCGGTTCAGGCGCAGGTGACGGGCACTGAGTGGGTAGAGCAAGACGGGAATTGGGTTGAGGTGACGAAAACCTACACCGTTTCAGGCCGGGAACTGGTAGCCCAATACCTGCAGCTATTCGAAATGTCCGGCAAACCACAGGATATGGCCAATCTGGTGGATTACCAGTACCAACACGCCAAGATCAGTGTCATGTTGAACACAGATCAACAATCCACACTACGCGCTATTGATGCGGAATTGACCCGGTATATTGAAGAAAATATCAACCAGAATTCCCAGGTTACTGCTGCCATCACCGGCATGGCCAAACTGTTCATGGTTGTGGACGAATTAATTGTAAAGGGACAAATTTGGAGTATCCTCACCTCGCTGGGGTTGGTCTGGCTGATTACCTGGATCATGTTCAAATCGCCCATTATCGGCTTGTTAAATACCATCCCGCTATTCTTTGCCTTGTTTCTGAATTTCGCTTTCATGGGATTTTCCGGCATCAACCTGAATCTGGAAACACTGACCACTTCCAGTATTGCTATTGGTGTGGGCGTGGATTACGCGATTCATTTCGTGCACCGATACCGGATGAAATTACGCAAAGGAATGGGGTATGATGAAGCTGTTCCGGCTACGATGCGGGAGGCCGGGCTCGCCATTTTCTTCAATTCCATTACCGTGGCGGCCGGTTTCTCTATCATCGCCCTGTCCCAGTTTGTAGCCATCCAGGAGATGGGAATTTTGATTACCCTCACCATGCTTACCGCAGCGTTTGGTGCCCTGACCATTTTACCCGGTGTATTTCTGGTTTTTCAACCCAAATCACTTGCCCGCTGAGGAGGTGCTCATGCGACCCAAAGTCATCATTTCAATACCCATCATCCTGTGGATAGTCGGGGGAGCATTTGGTCAAGAGACGGGGTATGACATTATGAAAAATGCCCTCAATCGCACCACAATTCAATCCATGGAAGCGGATTTAAAACTCATCCTGCAGACCGGCACCGGTGACACGCGGGAGCGGGAAATCAAGTTCTACTCCAAAACCGATCCCGGTACCGATCTGACCAAAATGCTCATGCGGTTTGTCTACCCACAGGATGTACGTGGTACCGGATTTTTGACGCTGGAATATGCAGATCGTCCCGATGACCGGTTTTTGTACATGCCTGCCCTGCGGCGAATTAAAAAAATTGCCAGCAGTGGCAGCGGTGGGAATTTTATGTCCAGTGATTTTACCTACTACGACATTGGCACGCCTGAGCTGGCGGACTGGACCTATGCATTGTTGCGTGAAGAATCGTTTGATGGTATTGATGCTTATGTCATTGAGGCAACACCCGGGACATCTCAGGTTCGTGAAGACACCGGTTACAGCAAAATCATCCACTGGGTCGCCAAAGATGATTTGCGTATCTACCATTCAGAATATTTCGACCAATCGGGAGAGCTGAAAAAGCGCCTGAATGTGGAAAAGTTTGAACGGGTCAACGGATTTCCTTTTGCAACGGAAATGGTAATGCATGATGTGATAATCGATCACACCAGCCGGATGATTTTTGAGAATCTGGAGGTAAATAATCCAATTCCCGATAGCTTTTTTACACCGAGGATGTTACAGCGGGGACTTTGATGATGCGAAAACTGCTGGTTATGCTAATGTTGCTTCTTTGTGCAGGGGTGTCCCGGCTCAGGGCTGATGTTCATTTTCAGGGATTTTTGAAATCTTTTGCTGGTGTGAATACTCACCAATTAACCAGCAGTGAGCGCCTGTACAGCCATCTTCAGATGCAAATTTCCGGACGCACAGGCGACCGGATTGGTTACCGGGCTGACCTGATCGGCCGTTATAATTATCGCATCAAGGATCGAACCGAGGCACTCGCACTCTATCCCGCTGAATTGTATGTAGATTACTATGGCAACTGGCTGGATGTGAGGGTCGGCCAGCAATACCTGTTCTGGGGGCGGGCAGACTGGATTAACCCCACCGATGTTTTTATTCCCTGGGACTACGCCAATATGTCTTCGGATATTGAGGATTACCGCATACCCATACCAGCCTTGAAGCTATCTATCTTTCCGACATCAGGGCATTGGGAGGTGATTTATACACCCAGGCTGGTCCCCAATGAAATTCCCACACCACTCATCGCTTCCGTTACAGACAGCAGCCTTGGAAAATCCCAATACGGACTCCGCTATGCCAATGATTTGAGTCGCGTGGGTTGGTCAGTCTATGCTTATCGCGGCTGGCGAAAGTACCCGGAAGTCAGGCCTTTTCTCCAATCGCTGGATTTTCCGTATAGTGAACTCACCATGCTGGGTGGGGATTTTATATTTCCGGGAGAAAAGTGGGCGATCAAGGGAGAGGGGGTGATCAACTTCTCCTCCGATCGGCAGGGTGATGATCCATTGGTTGACAATGATAATATTCATGGTGTACTGGGTGTGGATTGGATTCCAGGCCAGGATTTTTCCTTGAATATCCAAATCATTGTGCGCCATTATTTAAATCTGGATCCTGAGGCGGAACGGCAGGCAATACAGGACCTGGCCGACCCCCGAATAGCCCCCACGACAATTACCGCGACGAACTATTCCTTTTCCAAACTCATCCGATACAATCTCACCAATTTCATCAACCTCCAGAGCGTTGCGGTTTTCAATATGGCAGATGAGGATTGGTTTTGGCTCTCATTTTTGAATTGGGAAATCGCCGACGCAACCCATCTTACCATGGGTGCGCTCCTATTCGATGGTCCTCCGGGTTCGGATTTTGGGAACAGCGCTGACGCCGATCAGGTCTTCCTCCAACTCAAGACGGCGTTCTAAATACAATAAATATAAAGTTTTGAAGTGATTAGATGGACGAGGAATTATTTTCTTTGTCCTTGCCAATAATTTCCGCCCAATCTACATTGGTAGAATCATCGGGGTGAAACATCACACCAACCAAGGAGTTGGCACCATCGTCCATCGGAATCAATTGACCACATGACCAGACCAATCGAAATTTGGAATGATTTGCGGGAGCGGCGGTTTTTTCCCATTCTGGCAGCTTATTTTGGCGGTGGTTGGGTATTTTTAGAATTTTTTGGGTTTGTGGTAGATACTTTGAATCTGTCGCCCGCCTGGAAACTCACCGCCCTGACCTTATTGGCCGCCTTTTTCCCCACCGCCGCGTTAATTGCCTATTTCCATGGCCGCCCCGGCAAGGACCCGGTTTCGCGAACCGAGAAGATTTTTATTCCGATCAATGTGATTGTGGTGGTTCTTATCCTGGTATTTCTGCCACCGGAAACTTTTTCCTCAACCGATTCAACCGACGCGGCGGTGATGAAGGTGAAGTATGAAGAGTCCAGCGGTGATGTGACCGAAAGGACGCTGGTGCGGCCCCAATTCCAGACCCCCGTCATGCTCTGGCTCTTCCAAAACAAGACGAGTAATCCGGAAAATGATTGGCTGGAGTTTTGGTTCGTGGACGGCCTCCTGGAAGACCTGACACAGAATAACTACCTCAATTTCATCAATCAATATATCAATCAGCAGGCGATTTTTTCCCTGGAAATGGAACGTCCCAGCCGTGTACCGCTCTCTATTCAGTTAAAATGGGCTCAGGATAGTGGTGCAAAATATCTGGTAAATGGCGATTTTCACAAAGAAAGGAATCTGTGGCGGACACAGGTGCGGGTTTATAAAGTCCCCCAGGGGCAACTTGTCATGGATGAAAATTTCATCGATACCAATCCCATTGATCTTATTGACAAAATGTCTCCCGGTGTGAAGGAGGCGGTGAATTTATCGGATAAACAGATTCACGCCTTTCCCGATTTGCCCGTCCGTGAACTCATGAGCTATGATGTGGAGGCAATTAAAAACTATAGTCAATATTGGGCCAACATCACCTGGGGGGATGATCGGGAGGCGGCATTGCGCCATATCAAGACCGCCGTATCGGCCGACCCCACATTTGCGCTGGCCCATTTTCTTGCATGGCAACTCTGTTTTATGTTGAATCGTCCCGACTATGTGGAACATCTGGAAGCGGCCATGCGGTTCAAAGACCGGCTTAGTGATAATAACCGCCAGTACGTTGAGTATAATTATTTTCAAACCCAGGGTAAAAAAGAAGCGGCAGAGCATGCGCTGAATCGCTGGATCGCCCTGGCGCCCAATAATCCCCAGCCCTACATCCTTAGGGCAAATAATCTGGCGCGGGAAGGACGGCGCCAGGAAGCCCTGGCGAACCTCCTGAGTGTCTATCGCATGAGTCCGGAAAATGAAGAAGCCCTGGCGTCACTGAGTCAAATCAATCTGACCCTTGGTCGACCGGAGGAGGCGCTTAAATACGCGAACCAATTCATCAACGACCATCCGGGCCTGGATCGTGGTTATGTGCTAAAAGGTAATGCCTTACGGATCATGGGGGATTATTCCGGTGCGCACCATGCTTATGAGCAGGCTTATGCCAATGACCCTCAAAAAATCACTAACTGGATTGCGGTTGCGCGGGAGCGGGCGCGCCAGCAAAATTTACCGGAGGTGGTAACACAGGTTGAAGAGATGTTGGAAACCCGATCAGCTCCCCGGGACAAAGTGCAGCTCTACCGCCTGCTGTATGATTTGGAGAAGGATCAGGGACATTATATTGATGCATTCAAACTCTATCGCAAAATGATGGAGGTGGGGCGCACGGTCTGGATGCCGCTGGCCTATTACACTAACTGGGTCCCCCTGATTCAGGATTTGGCACGCATGAATCTGGATAATGAAGCAAATTTCATCATCCAGACCATGGAGCGAAATCTGCGTATCTTGGGAGAGGAAATCACCGCCCTGGCAAAATTTTCATATTACCTGGAAAAAGAGAATGCCGATAGTCTGGAAACCTATTGGCAGACATTGAATCTGGAATCCGGGTTTAAAAACATGATGAGCCGCTTCACTGTGGAGGAAGATTTATTTGCCCAGGCGCGGATTAGTTTTTTGCGAGAAGATTACGAAAGCACCAAAGCGTATCTGAATCGGTTAAGACAAACTTCTGCCTACAATTATTTAGTGGAAGAGGCGGAAATGCGCATCGTCATGCAGGAATACGATTTAGCACAGAATTCACTGGAAACGCGGTTGGTCATGCATCCAAAAGATATGAAAGCTTATTATACTCTGGCACAGGCCTATCTCGCCCGGGGAGAAACAAGCCAAGCGCGTAATGTGGTGAAAGTTTTAAACCAATTGATTCAATCCGCCGATCCTATCCTGCCGTTGGTGGCGGCCACACAAGAGCTCCAATCCCGTCTGGGGATGAGTCAGTCCTCGTAAATTTCCTTTAGATTGCTTCGAAAAGTGGATTCAACCGGATAAACCGGCGAGCTGAACCTGGTGGCGGCCCGCTGATTTGGCGGCGTACAATGCTTTATCTGCTTGATTCAGTAATCCATTGGCATCCGCGGCATGGGTCGGCAGTTCGGCCAATCCAGCGCTGAAGGAGATGTGAATTTTTAGGTCTTTCTCCGGATTTTCAAACAATGGCTCCTGCTCCAGATGGACCAATAATCGTTCTAACGTGGTTTTGGCGCCGGAAATATTGGAGTTTGTGAGAATCACCACAATTTCCTCGCCACCGAATCGCACCACATAATCAGAGGCTCGTACGGCGGTTTGCACTTGGGCAGCAAAATTTTCCAAAATGATATCGCCGATTAGGTGGCCATAGGTATCGTTTACCTTTTTAAAATGGTCAATATCCAAAATGCCTACCACCAATTTCTGGTCATGGCGTTGGTGAAAACTCACCAGCCGCGGCATTTCATGCTCCAAAAAACGGCGATTGTATAGATTGGTCATGGGATCGCGAAAAATGTCATTCTGTATCAGCTCCAGCCGCTTGAACATACCGGTGATTTTAGCGCGCAATACGGGGAAATGAATTGGCTTTTCCATGTAATCATCCGCTCCACTGAGATAAGCTCGGATTTTGTGTTCATGATCGTGATACGCGGAGACAAAAATGAAGGGAACCTGGCGAAGGCGTGGCGTGGATTTTACATGCTGGAGAATGTCCATTCCCGGCACCGGCATGATTAGGTCGCAGATAACCAAATCCGGTCGGTATTCGGAGATGTCAGCAGTTAGAATGACATCCGATGAAATGCCCTCAACCTCATACCCGGCATCTTTCAATTGATACTTCAGTAATTCAACAAAATGCTTATCATCATCAATGACAATGATACGACGCAGCTTGTCCTGAGTCATAACAGTCATCCTCTTAAGCCGGAAATATCTCGCAAGCTTCCCCAGCTGTTATGTGTCGTTCAGGTTAAAGTGATACCGTCTCTAAAAAGTCAATTAGCCGGGGTAAACGATCCAACAGCGTCTCCTTATCCGATTGGATGGCAGCCTGCTCAATCTCAGCTCCCCATTCAGAAATGGATTGGAAACCATAACTTGTACCGTTACCCTTCAGATTATGACCAAAGGAACGCACGGGTTCATACTCACCGCTTTTAGCCGCCGTTAACATTTCCGGCGCTTTGGCACGGAGGTCGTCCAGGTAGGCTTTTCGAATGGGCAAAAAATCCGGATCGTTCAAATAATCTTCGGCCATGGCTGAATGTACATAAGAAGCTATTGAATGAAAAAGGATAATTAACCGCCAGGACCACCATAGAGGAAATGCAGGTAGAAATAAAAATCCTGATTGTTGAAGACGATGTGGAAATGCAGCGTCTGTACCGTTTTTATCTCCGAGACATCCCTCAGATTGAAATCAAATTCGAATCCCAACCCCGGCAGGTAGAGACCACGATCAGAAAAACAAATCCGGATTTAATCCTGTTGGACCTGTCCCTGGCGGGTGTGTCCGTGGAGTCGTTGATAAAAACGGTTACCCGTCGTGGCGAATTGCCACTCATCATCGTTATCACGGCAAATGATTCGGTTTCTATGGCGGTACAGGCCATCCAGGATGGGGCGTTAAACTACCTGGTGAAACCCCTCGAGAAAGACTCATTTCTGGGAGCAATCGGCAGGGCAATTGATTACGCCCGATCGTTGCGAGAGTTGGCGCAGTTACGGGAATCAGAACGGCGACAACGGGGTAGCCGGGAGATCGTAGCCCAGGCGCCCGCGATGCAGGAGTTGTTAAAACTGGCCAAAGGCTTGGCTCAATCCGAGTTTACCGTACTCATCAGTGGTGAAAGTGGCACGGGGAAGGAACTCATTGCCCGGATGCTCCACGAGAACAGCTCGCGGGCGAATAAACCCTTCGTGGCCGTCAATTGTGCGGCATTACCCGACACACTTATCGAGAGCGAGCTTTTCGGCTATGAAAAGGGCGCTTTCACCGGCGCCGCTCAACGCCATGCGGGAAAATTTGAGCAAGCGGATGGTGGTACCCTGTTTCTGGATGAAATTGGTGACATGGGCTTCTCATCTCAATCCAGATTATTAAGGGTCTTACAGGAGGGTGAAGTCCATCGGTTGGGAGGGACGCTACCAATTAATGTGGATGTGCGCGTGATCGCTGCCACCAATAAAAATCTGCGGGAGGCCATTTCTGCCGGCACATTTCGAGAGGATTTGTATTACCGGTTATCGGTTTTCCCTATACACATCCCACCTTTAAGGGAGCGGCGGGAGGATATTATAGATTTGATGTATCATTTTTTAGGCGCCTATCGCCAGCCGGATCAGCCGCGGGTGAAGGAATTGACTAACCGCGCCAGGGAGGCATTGACTGCCTATCACTGGCCGGGAAATGTACGGGAATTGCAAAATACAGCCCGCAGAGCGCTTTTTATGTTAGAGGAAAATGTTCTGGATGCGGAGCATCTACCGGAAGAAATTAAGGGGACGGTTGAAGAAAAAATAGAATATTCACCTCACAAGCTGGATGGTCTGCCAACCAGACTGGAAAACATTGAGTGAGTTGCAATTTTAAGGACATTGGAGCAGGCCTCGTATCAAATCGCCCCGGCGGCAAGAATGCTGGGCATCAGCCGGTCCACATTGTACCGGAAAATGGCGCGTTATGGCATTTCAGACCAGCAAAAAAAGGAATGATTTTAGCAGTGTAAATCCGATATATCTATGAAATTAAGCTATTTAATTAATGGCATTCATGTTTTACTTTACTATGATGGGGAAAGATGTCTGAAATCCTGACATACAGGGATTGGCTTTAGATGAATTATTATGAGCTCATAGGGTTGGAGAAAGAGCCCTTCTCCATGACACCCGATCCGGATTTTTATTTCGAAGCCAGGCACCACACCCATTGTGTGGACCGGTTAGAAATATCACTGCGTTTGGCGCGCGGACTGAACATCGTGGTAGGCGGAATCGGGCTGGGAAAAACGACGCTATCACGCTATTTGTTGAGCCGGTTTTCTGATTTTGGTCGGGATTTTAAGTTTTTTCTGGTTATCGATCCCGGATTTGAATCCAATCTGGAATTCATCCAATACATTGCTCGTTTGTTTGGCATTCGTATTACCCAAGACAATGTGATGGGTTATATGAATGTGATTGAACATTTTCTCATCGATATGTCCATTGAGGCGAACAAGCAAATTGTGTTAATCATCGATGAGGGACAGAAATTGGGGACGGAGCAATTGGAATTGATTCGCTCCCTGCTCAATTTTGAAACGAACCAGAAAAAATTGATACAGGTGGTGATTTTGGCCCAGCCGGAATTTCGTGAGACACTGAATGCCATGCCGAATCTAAAGGATCGTGTGGCCATGTCTTACACATTGCAGCCATTGGATCGGGAGGAATCAAAGCAGTTCATCGATTATCGCCTGCGTGTGGCGGGGCATCCGGCGCCGGGAGAATTGTTTACCGATGATGCCAAAGAAATGATTTTCACTGAAACGCAAGGCTACCCGCGCAAGATGGTCGTACTCTGTCATAACCTTCTGTTGGAGATGCTGATTGCGAAGCGGGAGTCGGTGACTGCCAACATGGTGAACAGCTACCTTTCCAATAAACAGTTCACCCAATTATAGGGCAATCGTTCAGGTTCTATGGCCGAAAAAGACGAAAATAGGAAATTAGCGACCACCCGGTTACTGGATTTATTGCGATCTCAGCAGGCAGGCAATGTTGAGATTGAAGAAAAACAAGGTAAACGGGGGAAAGCGGACTCTGAAGCGGGTAAAAAAGAAGCGGAAGCCACAAGCCCGCCGTCGCCCCCAACGGCGGAATCACGCAGTGACGCACCGGTAGAGGACGTGGAGAAGGAGAAAACTTCGCCACCGGAAGAGCAACCACCTGTTCATGAAAAATCTGAATCCGTACCCGAAACCTCTTCCGAAAAGCCGGATATTCGTAAGGAAGATTCAGCCACACAATCGGCCGACCCTGAAGACGAAATAGAACAAGACAAAGCGCCTGAGCCTTCTCCAACAACACAGTCAGAATCCCCCAGCGAATCCACCACCTTCGAAGCCAGTGAAAACGCGGAAGCACATGCTCCCGAGAAACCAAAATTTACCCCCTCACCGGAAACCCAGAACAAACTCATGGACCTGCTGGCCAACATGGAAGAAGGTGAAAAAGCACCAACCGG
This sequence comes from Fidelibacterota bacterium, assembly GCA_021734045.1. Taxonomy (GTDB): domain Bacteria; phylum Fidelibacterota; class UBA8477; order UBA8477; family UBA8477; genus UBA8477. The sequence continues at coordinate 9,210 of JAIPJR010000031.1, read as the reverse complement.
TACAAGTGAGGCTGACGAAGCCGGCACAAGCACGGAACACGAAAAACCTTCCTCTAAGTCTTCTGAATCTGATGCTCCTGATTCACCAGTGGGTGATGAGTCACCTTTAGAGGATGAATTGTTGGGAACCAAACCGATTGGTTCCTACCTGGGGAAGGTTGATGAGACCGATCAGGCGTCCGAGGAAGATATCGGTGGTGAAGAGTTACCACCTTCAGATCCTGAGAGTGATGAGGAGGACCCTGGCCGGAAGCGCCGGGAAGCCCGAAATCTGCTGGATCGACGGAAGCGCTTCATTGATGCGGAAAAATCCAAAAAAGCTACCGATGTTATTAAAGCCCAACTGGCTGAAGAAGCCAGGGAAAAGTCTGGATCCACGGAAATTGAGGTGGATGATGAAGGGTGGGCATTACCCGTTAGCGCCCCTCCGGATTTATTTGAAATGGCCGAATCGCTGGCGCCCAGTCTGCAGGCGGACCAATTCAGCGCCAACCTTATGCGCCGCATTACCAAATCCAGCCGCAGGCTCTGTCTTGAGGTTACGGACAAAGGCATTCGCTACCTGCAGGCACGACTGGGTGGTACCAGTATCCGGGTGGAAAAATTCGGGTACCTGAAGGTCCCCTACAAACTTGATGAAACCACCGTCATTCGCGATGTACGCACGCTTACCGAAGTCGCACTTCCCCGCGTGATTGGGAAAAAAGGGCTAAAAAAGCTCTACACCAGTGTGTACTCGGGACAATTTGAGGGTCGGACCCATTTTTTCCAGGCACCATCCTCCCTGGGGAAAAAAGATTTATCCGAACTGGTGAATTGGCAGGCCACGAAAAACATGAATTTAGGGGACGGACGCGGCATTTTACGCTATGATGTTCACCCCTCTGCCACAGCAACAGGCAAGGATCATGTGATTTTAGTCGGCGCTGACAAGGAAAAAACCAAACAGACCTATTCGGCATTTCGTAAGGCCGGCATGCAAATCCGATACACCAGTCAGTTGCCGGTCTTGCTCTGGAATAGTTTTAAAAAGGAATATCCGGATCAGAACGAACAGACCACAATTTTGCTCCACATGCAACAATCCAACACCACGTTAGTGGTCATTCATAAGGGGGTTTTACTCTCTACCCGGGAAATGTCGGTGGGTGTTGAAGATTTTGAGACGGCGCTGGAGCAAAAGGTCAATATTGATGGCAAGTCGGTGACGCTCACCCGGGAAGAAGCCGCGAAAATTGTAACGGATTTCGGCATTCCCCGTAAACCTGCCGGTAAAATCAAACCCCATGGCCTGACATTGTATCGTGTCTCCATTTTCTTGCGACCGGTGATTGAGCGACTTACCAGTGAAATTCAACGCTCTATCAATTTTTTCAAGAAGCAATATAACGAACTCAATTGGGATCATATTTATATCTCAGGTCAAGGCGGGGCTATTCCTAATCTGAGTAACGCATTGCAGGAAAATCTGGGTATTGAGCTTAGTCTGTTCAATCCTATCCGGGCAGAAAATATTGTTTACGAAGATGAAGAGAAGACCATTCCTTATGAGGATTTGCCGCTTTATACCACACTTTTTGCGCTGCTTAATGTGCCGGGGAATGACGAATACAATTTATTGCCCGATCATATCGTACAAGATCAAACCCTGATTCCCTATGCCACAATCAGTTCGGTTGCTGCGGCCGTCTTAGTACCGATTATACTCCTTACTGTGGTTTTTGAACAAATGCGTGCTGACGCCCTTCAGGAAGAATTAATCAGGAAAGAGGCGCCCTTACGAAATATTTCACCCAAAACGGAGCAATACCTTGGGTATCAAAAGGATATCAGGATTCTGAGCCAGTACACAGATTTTCTGAAAACCGACAGCTTGAAGACCCAGAACTACCTAAAGGTAATGAAGTTTTTATCCAATGTTGTGCCTGAGGAGATCAGGCTCACCGGCCTGACCATTGACCGTGAACTTCTGGGGGGTGAAACAACGACGGGCTCAGAGGATGCTGCAACGACAGCGATGGCGGCCTCAAATTTCAGGGATTACGCCCAGATTGTGGGTTTTGTGGAATCCGACCCCAGTGTAGCGGATATCCGGCTGACCAATTTCCGCATGAACCTGGAGAAGACCCGGGCGTTTCGGAACATCAAGCTGAATGTGAAACCGCGGGATAAGAATCAACCCAGTCGGCTGTTCTTCGAGATGGATTGTGAATTTTAACAAAACAGATTACCAAATGGAGCACCTGACCGGATGAATTCCCGCGCCAAATTAATTGCCTCTCTGGGTGCCGTGGTACTCATGCTGCTGGTCTTCGTGTGGCAGCATTTTATGAATGCCGGTCTCACAATTCGCCTCACCGAGGCTAAACTGGAAGATGTGAATCAGCGATATGAGGAGATTAATGCCAGCGTGGAAGCCTATGATGCGGTGAAAGCGCGCTTTGATGAAACAGTAACCCAAATTCGTTCACTTGAAACCCGGGTTCCCAACCGTACCGGGTTTATAGAAGCAATGAATTTCATCCGGAATACGGCTAATCAGCAGGGCGTGAATTTATTCACCATTGTGCCGGATTTGAATGACGCCTGGCCCAATATCAAATCCAATCTCATAACTACTTCCCTGCATATTGAAAAATTTCCGATATCCCTGGCGTTCGAAGGTGATTACCTGACCATTGGTTATTTTCTGGAAGCGCTCAGGGATGGGCCGTTTGAATTTAACATTGGTCGTTTAGAGTTGACTTCAGAACTGGGTAGTGAAGCAACTCTGAATGCCAAATGCATGTTATTTGCATACATGCTGGTGGACAACAATGGGTAAAAACCGACAGAAAATACTGTTTTTGGTGTTGGCGATTTTACTGGTGGTTTATTTGGTCGACCAGGGCGTTTTCAGTGGCGGAGACTCAGCAGGTGGCAGCATTGCGGACCGGCAATCAAGCCAGATAATGGAAGCAGATCAGCAGAGAACCGTGGAAGCGGATCGTGCCAGTTATCAAGCTGCCGACCGACTGAAAAGCTTTCAGTACGACGGGGAGTGGGCATCAGATCCCTTTTACTACCTAACGGCTGAGGAACTGGACGCTCAGAATAATGGGCTGGTCTCCTCCTTGTTCGGATTGGACGGGAGTCAGCCGGCCATCGAATTAACAGCAATCTCCCTGCGGGGTACACGTGGCATGGCCATTATCAATGACGAAGTGGTTACGGAAGGAGACCGTATTGCCGGATTTGTTGTCGATCAGATTGAGGCAAATTTTGTAATCCTGAAAAAGGGTAATCAACCTCTCCGGATAAACCTGGAGAATTAGTGGCGGAAAAATGAGAGTCCAAGGAAGAATTAGATGGGTGAGCAGGCTGTCGCTTTTGCTTTTGGTGGCGATGAGCTATGCCAAAGATGAACCGGTTATCCAGGGGATCAATACCTTTGAGTCCCGGGATCGTCATGGGGGTTTATGTGAGTGCTACCGAGCCTCTGGAATACCGGATTGAACAGCGCCAAAGTCCGCCCCAGATCGATATTTTCTTTGATAAAGCTATTTACGGGATGAAGGGTGAATTCCTCAAATATATCCACCTGCCACCGGTTTACCGGGTACAGGCTCGCACGAACCTGGCTGGCAAGGGTAAGCAGGTTCGGATTCGCCTGGATATGGACAGGTTGGTGGAAATTCAGGCTGATCGGAACGGCACCAATCTGATATTTTCCTGGGTTCCAACGGCGACCGAAATTCAACAGCGTGCCAGGGTGCGGGAAGTGAATCAATTTGATATTACGGTGACCCTGAATTTCAAAGACGCCGAACTGGTGAATGTCCTCCGCCTGATTTCCAAGCAGAATGATTTGAATATCATTGCCGGTGAGGAAGTGACCGGGACGGTGACGGCCAATCTGCGGGATGTGAGTCTGGGAGATGCGCTGGATGCCTTACTGAAAGTGAATGGTTACGACTGGTTTATTAAAGAAAATATCATTGTGGTAAAGCCCCGGGACCAGGAGCTGCAGGGCGAATTGGAAACCCGGGTTTATAAACTGGAATACGTTGACGCGGGTGCGATAGCTGCTGCGCTCACCAATGTACTCACCGAGAAGGGGAAGATTCAGACCTTCTCCAAAGTCATGGCCGGAGGTATGGCCACAGGTGGTGCCAGTGGCGGCGGGGCCGGAGGTGCCGGTGGCGCAGCAGGTGGAATCGGTGCATTGATGGGTATGGCCGGTGGCGGTGGTGGTGCCGCTGGAGGTGCTGCCGGGGGAGCTGCTGGTGGAGCCGGTGGCGCGGCTGGAGGTGCAGCTGGCCAAATGGGTATGGATATTCTCCTCATTTCGGATTTACACAATAACTTCACCGAGATTGAAAGGGTCATTGACGAGCTGGATCAGGCTGTTCCGCAAATCAATATTGCCGTCAAATTCATCGAAACCAATCTGGACATGAATGAACGACTGGGGATTGACTGGAATATGCGCGCCTCACTGGTGGGTGGTGATCAGGGGGAAGGATTTCCCATTGGAAACTGGCGCAGTATCAGCATGGCGACGCTGGATATTCTCAGTTTTTCTGCTGTTCTGGATATTTTGTCCAGTGATAATCAAACCCGCCTGATTCAGGAACCCCAGGTAACCACAGCTGATAATGCCATGGCCATGGTTTCCGTGGGAACCACCTACCCGGTAGCCGTGCCCAGCGGGGAGGGCGGTCTGGTGGGGACGCAGCCATTGACCTTCGAAGACCAGGAGGTACAAATCAGCCTCAATGTAAAACCGCGTATCAATGAAAAAGTTTTTATCACCATGAACATCAGCGCACAGGTCCAGGCTGTGGTGGGGTTTGCCGGACCCAATGCTGACCGGCCCATTATCTCCGAACGAACCACCACCACACAGGTGCGGGTTGGGAATGGGGAAACGCTGCTTATCGGGGGGCTAATTTTTGAAGAAGAGAGCAAGAATGTATCCCGGCTGCCTTTACTGGGGAGCATCCCCTTCATTGGTGGATTATTCAGGAATACCAATGATGTCACCAAGCAGCGGGAACTGCTCATTTTCATAACACCGAACATCATTTCAGAAAACAGACCATAAGGGGTACAGCAATCGCCTGGCGTGGTGACATAATCGATTTGCTCAATATGGCCAGGGAGTATGGCGCTTCAGACCTGCACCTGAGTCCCTATTCACCGCCCATCGTCCGGGTGGACGGCCGGATGCTGCGCGCCAAACTGCCGGAATTAATGCCGGAAGATGTGCACATGCTGGTGTATAACCTTATGGGCGATGAGGAGCGGAAAAAATACGAAGAAGAGCTGGAGTTGGACTTTGCTTATGAGTACACAGGTGTGGGGCGTTATCGTGTAAATGTCTTTAAAGGTTTGCGGGGAGACACCGCGGTGTTGCGGGCCGTCACCGACAGCCTCTATAGCTTCAGCGATCTGGGACTCCCGGATGTTACAAAGGATTTAATCAGTCGGGAAAAGGGTCTGATTCTGGTTACCGGTCCTACCGGATCCGGAAAATCCACCTCGCTCAATACCATGATTGACTATATAAACCAGAATTTTCGGCGGCATATCATCACCATTGAAGATCCCGTGGAATTCGTCCATGAGTCGAAACGGGCGCTGGTCAATCAGCGGGAGGTAGGTCCCAATACTAAATCATTCACACGGGCGTTGCGATCCGCCTTGCGGGAAGACCCGGATGTTATTGTGGTGGGGGAAATGCGGGATCTGGAGACGACCAGTCTGGCTATCACTGCCGCAGAAACCGGACACCTGGTTTTCGGTACCCTGCATACCATGAGCGCCGCCAAAACCATTGACCGGATTATTGATCAGTTTTCGGCAGATCGCCAGAGTCAAATTCGCACCATGCTATCCGAGTCGATTTTGGCCATTGTATCCCAGGTCTTGCTTCCCAAGCAGGGGGGCGGCAGGGTAGCGGCTTATGAAATCATGATTGGAACACCGGCGGTTCGTAACCTCATCCGGGAAAGCAAGACTTACCAGATTCCATCGGTGCAGCAAACCAGCGGGAAACTGGGTATGGTGACCATGGGGCAGTCGCTGCTGGCGCTGATTAGCAAGGGCGTAGTTAATCGAAAGGACGCCCTGCATATCGCCGCAGACAGTGAGGAAATCAAAAAGCAGATTGAAAAGGCATCCGAAGGATGAGTTATACCATTAATACACTCCTGGGACTCATGGTTGAGGCAGACGCCAGTGATCTGTATGTCTCGCTGGGTGCTTATCCCATGCTAAGCATCAAAGGTGGAACCGTTCCGCTGGAAAAAGAAATTCTCACACCGGATATGATTGGTGCGTTGAAAGCTGAATTGCTAACGGAAAGACTTAAAAAAATCTACGAAGAGCATAATGAACTGGATTTCACCCACAGCTTACCCGGGGTGGGACGGTTCAGAATAAATTTTTTCAAGCAGCGTGGCTCAGATGCCTTTGTGGCCCGGCGGATCGTGAGTGAAATCAAGACCCTGGAAGAGTTGAACCTGCCTCCGATTCTGGGACCTCTGGCGGAAGAGGACCGGGGAATCATTTTGGTGATTGGTTCTACGGGTTCAGGAAAATCCACCACCCTGGCGGCCATGGTCAACCACCGGAATGCAGTCAAAACGGGCCATATTTTAACCATTGAAGACCCTATTGAATTTCTGCATCGTCATCAAAAAAGTGTGGTGAACCAACGCGAAATCGGAACAGATACTGCCAACTATGCCAGCGCGCTACGCAGTGCATTGCGGGAAGCGCCGGACATGCTTCTGGTGGGTGAAATCCGGGATATGGAGTCTATGCAGGCAGCGCTGAATTTTGCCGAGACGGGCCATCTGGTGCTCAGTACACTACATGCCACCAACGCCAGTCAGACCCTCCAGCGCATCATGAGCATGTTTCCCGCAGCTCAGCACGAAATGATACGAATGCAATTGAGTCAGAATTTGAAAGGTATTATCGGCCAGCGACTAATCCCTGCACAGGATGGCAGTCGGGTAGCTGCCATGGAAATTATGCTCTCTACGGCACGAATAAGGGACCTGTTATTGAAGGGCGACATCAATATGCTGCGCCACACCATGGAAGCCGGTCTGGCTGAAAATATGATTACATTTGATCTTTCATTAGAACGGCTGTATAAAGCCGGTAATATTTCGTTTGACCAGGTGATGCGTAATGCCGACCGGGCGACGGATTTGAAGGTCAGGCTCCATGCTGATGATGAACCGGTTTTTACGGAGCGAATTGAAATCGAAGACATTGATGAGATGGATGAATGAGGTAAGGGTAAAATATGGCCAAGATACTAATTGTTGATGATGAAAGTTTTTTCTCCCAGCCCATCAAGATGTTTCTGGAGCGAAATGGGCATGAGGTGTTCGTGGCTGCGGATGGCATGGAAGGACTGAATATGGCACGGGAGGTGACACCGGACGTCATTCTGATGGATCTGATGCTCCCGGCTTTAAACGGATATCAGGTGAGTCGCATGTTGAAGTTTGATGAAGACTATCGCCACATCCCCATCATTATTTGTTCCGCGAAGGATACGGAAAAAGACCGGGAAATGGGTAAGCAGAGCGGCGCGGATGAGTATGTTACCAAGCCCATTAGTCCGGTGGAGTTGGTGAAAATCATTGAAAAACATTTACCTTAAGTAAAGCACCTTCCTTTTGTCCGTACAACTCTACATCCTCATGATTTTCGCCGGCCTTGCGGTGGGATTTTTTCTGGATTGGTTGGTGTCCCAAATGCCTCGGGAAGAGAAATGGAATCCACCAGGCAATTGTCCGGAATGTGGTGCCGGTCGCAATGGCATTCGTGGCTGGCTACCCATCCTGCGACACCTGGGTGCTGAAAAATGCACGCAATGCGGGCATGTGTTTGGACGGCAGGGAATTCTGATGGAATTAACCACCACGGTCTTGTTTCTGGTGGTGGTACAGGCGTTTGGGTTGGAGTGGAAAACATTGTGGTACCTGCTGATTGTCGCTGCACTGATTCCCATTTCAGCTATTGATGTTCGCTATCAGGTTATTCCGGATTCGCTGTTGGTCTTTGGACTGCTACCCATGGCCGGATTGTGGTTTACCACTTACTCAGGCGAAATTGGAGAATTCCTCATTGGCGGGGTGGTTCTGGGTGGTGGCTTGTGGATGATTTCCATTATCGGGAAGAAAATTTACAAGCAGGAGGTAATGGGGTTCGGTGATGTGAAGTTCGCCGGCTGGATGGGGCTGATTCTGGGGTGGCAGGTAGGCCTGATCTCCATGCTGCTGGGATTTGTACTGGCAACGGTGGTATTCCTGACCATGATGGCGTTTGGGAAAGTCCGATTCCGCCAGGAGGTACCCTTCGGGCAGTTTTTAGCGGGAGGAATGTTTCTGGGTATGCTCTTCGGGGAAATGCTCCTGAACTGGTATCTCACAACCTTTGTGTTCATTTAAAACGATTGCGTTCCGGTAACCATTCATCAGGGAGCGCTAAGCCAATGAAAATCAGATATTGATATGGCAGAGAAAAAACAACTGGGCGAATATTTAGTCGAGAAAAAACTGCTGACACGCGGACAACTGGACGAAGCACTTCATTACCGCAGGGATCATAATATCTACCTCGGGAAAGCGGTTATTCAGCTGGGATTCTTATCTGAAGAGCAGTTGTCTAAACACCTGAGTAAATTTCTTCAGGTACCCTATCTGAAACTGAGTAACTACGACATTGACAGCGCCGTTTTGAAAATCATCCCTGAGGAAACTGCCCAAAAATACAATATCATTCCCATCTTTTCTTTGGATAAACAGGTAACTGTTGCCACAAACGATCCCCTTGATGTGGAGATGGTGGATGCGGTGACAGAAATTTCCGGAATGGATGTGAACCTGGTCATTTCCACCGAATCGGATATTGAACGCGCCATTGATCTGTACTACAACGCTGAGAAATATCAGGCAAAGTCAGAAGATGAGGCAGGCAAAAAAGTTGGCCCACGCGTCATTTCCAAAGAGCTGGGTGAAGACCAGTCCGCCATGGAAGCGGTGGATCTGTTGTTCGAAGAGGCGGTGCGCATCGGAGCCAGTGATGTTCATATTGAGCCCCGCCGCAATAATGTCCGGGTCCGGTTTCGCGTAGATGGTGTGCTGCAGGAATATTACACCCTGCCAAAATCATCTCTGGCACCCATCATTTCCCGCACCAAAG
>JAIPJR010000113.1 GCA_021734045.1 Fidelibacterota bacterium | reverse complement strand
GCTTTTCCCGTAAGTGTGGCAAGGAGAATTTCCGGATTATTCAGTAAATCCAGGCCAAACAATTGTTCCGCATTCCGGGGGGATATCCCATAGTTCACCCGCTTTTCAGTACGAATCAGGGTGTTCTCATTGGGGTTGTAAACAGCCAGCGCGGATTTCTGGCCATTCTTAAGGATGAAATGGTGCCAGGGATAGGGCTCCTCCTCAATTTTCGTCTCTTGAAAGTCAACCCGATACGGCTCCTCGTAGAGTCGGTCAATAATTTCAGGAGGTGCCGGGTCCACCACCGATTTTCCGATATACAATTCCTCAATATTCTTGATTTTGTCTGTACTGTAATCCTGGGCTTCCACACCCAGAGATTTAGCTTTCATCCGCAAATTCACATCCTTGGTCACCAAAACGACTTTGCGCTTTTTCTCTTCCTTGGAAAGGGCAAGTGCCGCCGAAAGAATGCGATGATCCGGCGTGTCCTCCCGAAAAGCTTCCTGAACCTCAGGCGCCCGATAACTCCCGGCCAAAACTCGTAGTGTACCGCCCTCTTTGGTGAGCTTAATGCCGCCATTAAACAGTGAATCGCCCGCAAGATGATCCAACTCCCGCACAAACTCCCGCGCTTGAAAATTCACCGTGTCATTACCTTTTTTAAACCGGTCCAATTCCTCCAGCACCACTATGGGAATGACAACGTCATTATCTTCAAATTGATAAATACAACCACTGTCATGGAGAATGACATTGGTATCGAGCACAAAAAGCTTTTTCATGATAGATCCCCTTTTGGGTCAGATTGGGCGGAATTGATTGAAAAAGAGGGCAGTTCGCCACCCGCCTGAAGCGCATAATATAACGATTGCCGCACACGGGTAAAAAATGCCAGCGCTGCATCCGTCTGGTAATCCGGATAGGTCCAGCTATGGGTACGCCAGCCGCTCCGAGTATAGGTGAGGGTGATTTCAGCAAACACTCCGCGCTCGATGAAAATGCGATGGGTGAAATTCTTGGTGGTGTAGAGCACCAATTTATCTAAGGTCAAATACCCCGGATCCAAGTTGATACTCCGTTTCCCATCCTGGCGATACTCATCTTCCAATTGTGCCGTGCGGAATTTACTCTGATTCATATCCGCCACACTTTGCAGATTTTCAAAGGATAGAAATTGCTTCACCAATCCGGTGCCCATCTCGGGTCGGTAATATTGGGTAATCTCATCCACCGGGAAAATCTCCGTAGAGAATTCCACCACGCCCCACTTTTCCGTGAGCAAGTCTCGCGCGACCGTCAGCAGAGCATTCGTTGTAGCCATCACGGCACAAAATGGTTTGACCAAGAATGGTGGCGCGAACGCAGATTTGTCAGGCGATGGTTGGCTCATCATATTTATTTATTTATTCAGGTGAGATATTTTGACGCGTTTGTGAAGCCGAATCGAACATGTCGAATGAAATGTAATGCATTTTTTCCCAATATCTAAGTGCATAGCGCTGATTTTTCAGGAAGCGGAAGGTCCTTTCCATATCCACAGGAAAATTCCGGGCGGCGGTTTTCCACTTTGGTTATTTTGGTTTGATGATACAGACGGACTTCTAAATTTGGGCTCTACAAACCAATGAACCCTAAGGAGGTTTTGTGGCGGCGTCGAACCGATCGGTCAATCAGGAACAACTGGAGAAACTCCTGGCCAAAGTTGACCCGGCGATTCAAACCTATATTGAGGAATTGCAAACCCAGATTACCCGGCTGGCAGACATTGGCTATGCCTTGTCAGCTGAGCAAAATCTACCCAAACTGCTGAACACCATTATTGAAGAGGGGATGCGCATCACCAATTCTGATGGCGGCACCCTCTACCTGCGTACCGAAGATGATCGCCTGAAATTTGAGATTATGAAGACGCGCTCGCTGGGCACCGATATGGGTGGTATCAGTGAGACCCCCATTCCCGAATCCATTTACCCGGTGAAACTCTACGATCCGGACGGAAAACCCAATAATCACCATGTCTCGGCGTATGTGGGTTTGACGGGCAAGACATTAAATATCCCGGATGCCTACTCCTGTGAGGATTTTGATTTTACCGGCACGAAGGGTTTTGACAAAGCCCACGGATACCGCTCCAAGTCATTTCTCACCATTGCCATGACAAATCACGAGAATGATATCATCGGTGTCCTTCAGCTCCTCAATGCCCAGGACCCGGAGACCGGCGAGATCATACCATTCAGCATTGAAAAACAGAAGTTGATTGAATCGCTGGCGTCCCAGGCGGCAGTGGCTATTACGAATGTCCGCCTCATTCAGGATTTGGAGAAATTGCTGGAATCGTTCATCCAGTTGATTGCTGACGCCATTGATGAAAAATCACCCTACACGGGTGGACATTGTTCCCGGGTGCCCATTATCTCCATGATGCTGGCTGAAAAAGTACATACGGCCGACTGGGGGCCACTGGCACCGGTAAAATTTACAGAAGAAGATATGCACGAACTCCGGATCGCGGCGTGGCTGCATGATGTTGGGAAAATTACCACACCAGAATATGTGGTGGACAAGGCTACCAAACTGGAGACGATCTACGATCGCATCAGGGAAGTGGAGATTCGGTTTGAAGTGTTACGCCGGGATGTGGAAATCGAATTTCTCCAGAACAAATTAGCCCTGGATTCGCAGGATGTGGAAGGTTTGGCAAAGCTGGAGGCATGGAAAACAGCAGAATTGGCTCAGCTGGATGATGACCTGAAATTTATCCAGATTGCCAACATCGGTGGTGAATTCATGGCGCCTGAGAAGCAGGAGCGGGTGAAGCAGATTGGCGCGAAACCCATAACCATTAACGGAGAGACCACGACGCTGCTTAACGAAGATATGGTTTATAACCTCAATATTCCCAAGGGGACGCTCACTGACGAAGAGCGGGAGGTTATCAATAATCATATCGTTGTTACCATCGATATGCTGGAAAAACTGCCTTTTCCCAAAAAGCTGCGACGAGTACCGGAATTTGCCGGTGGGCATCATGAGAAAATGGACGGCACCGGGTATCCCCGGCAGTTAACGGGTGATCAGATGTCGATTCAGGCGCGCATCCTGGCTATCGCGGATGTATTTGAAGCGTTGACTGCCACGGATCGGCCCTACAAAAAGGGGAAAACGCTATCCGAGGCATTGCGCATTATGGGCTTTATGAAAAAGGACCATCACTTAGATCCTGAGCTTTTTGATGTCTTCCTGAAGGAGGGCGTTTTCCAGGAATATGCCCGGAATTACATGGGCACCGAATACATTGATGAAGTGGATATTCAGCCACTTTTGGAGATCCAGCCAAAGAAGGATTAAAATCTCCGCGCACTGCTTTCACGAACCGGGTGAGCAGATACAAACCCAAATTCAGCCGATAGTTTCAAACATAAATTTGCGTTAAAACATAGCGGGCTCCTCGCGGAGCCCGCTATCGCATGGGTAATTGCGACTTTGTAAAAAACTTGCTACAGCGCTGTTTCCTTTAACGAAAACAGCGGATTTCCCCGGGGATCGGTGGCTACAATCAATTTGTCTTCCCGTTGCAACCAACCAATGGCGGCGGCTAGTTCATCCCGTTTAGCACCCGTTTTTTTCACCAGCTTGGTTAAACTTTGATCACTTTCGGCCTTGAGTGCCTGCCAGACTTGTCCTGCAATCGTTCCGGTTTCATTCATGTGTGACATTCCTCGATTCTCAAATTTTTCGATTAAACAACCCATTTTCAAGTTGCGTAACTCATATTAGGGTTACGCTCTGTCGTGGGTGAAATATAAGCTGGGTGGCATGGCCTGAAAGTGGATTTTGATGTAAGAAAATAAAACCACGAGGGAATATTACGAAGCTCAAGAGGGGTGTGATATAACCCAGTCGAGGGCCAATCATGGCGTTCCGTTTTGAGCATTGGAAAAGACGACTTGTGATTTAACTGAGTTCTGTTGCCTGTAATTGTGGATTTTCCAAACCCCTCATCCGTTAATCCAGATAATGGAGCGGATGGGTTTCACCGGCCCCCCATCTCCATCCACGCCCGGTAAAGCAGCTTCACCCGTCCGCCATCAACACCATTCTTCCAATAGCCATCCTTTTTAAAATAGCTACCAATGATGAATCCGTCTGCGTAGTGCGCAACGGATTGGAAGTTCTCCGGTGTAACACCGGAACCAACGAGCACGGGCAAATCGGTAGCTTTCCGGACCGCCTTCAGATCTTCCGGATCAGTCGGTGAACCAGTGGCTGTGCCGGTTATGATGAGGCCGTCACTGAGGAAAAATTCAGCGGCTTGAGCGGTTTCAGCCAGTGTCACATCAGTCGTGATGGCGTGGGCACTGTGTTTCTTTTTAATATCCGTGAACACCGCGATATGCTCCGCGCCAATCATTTTCCGATAGCGCAATAGTTCACCTGCATCACTGTCCATGTAACCTTCGTCAGCCACATGCCCAAAAACGAAGCCCTCGGCGCGGATAAACTGAAAATCGGCCGCCAGTGCAACAGCCAGAGCAGCCTGATTTGCACCTGCCAGAATCTGGATTCCCAACGGAACTTTGACAGCTTTGCGCACCGCCGACGCAACAGCGGTCATGGCTGCGATGATTTCCGGTCCGACGATTCGATTCAGATACGGCACATCGTGCATGTTTTCCAGCATCACCGCGTGAACACCGTATTTCACCAGTACAACCGCTTCCTGCACGGCAACTTCAATGATTTTATCCATGGGATAATGGTGTCGCGGCGTTCCCGGCAATGCCTGAACATGCACCATCCCGATGATGGGTTTTTCCACACCAAACAGCTGGTTGAATTTTTTACGAGCAGAAAGTGGTTTTTTATTTTTCATCATGATACCGCGACCTAATCCTTATCGTTCTTAATCTTTTTGGAGGAAACCTTTGCATTCTTATTATCGTCCGGTTAACATCAAATAATCCAGTTATCTGGAGGTGGATGGCGCAAGCTATCGGGCCCCTTTTGGGGCCTTTTTCATATCATTTTTTTACCGAAAACTTTTCCATCCCTCTGATAGTACTTAGTGGATAGAATTTATACGATTCTCGTGGCAAAGGGCGCCAGGACCTCTGCTCGTTTACCCTGCTCCAGCAAAATTTCACAACGACTCGGATGCGCAATAATATCGGCGAGCTGTAAGCCTTCGATCTTCCCTGCCACCTCTTGATTCTGCCATTACATCACCAACACTGTCTCTTTGCTCCAAAAACATTACAAATCGTTCTAATAGAAGAGCTAAGCAATAGTGATAGGGATCGTAAAGCCATACTTGATATGTGTTCTTATGCTCCTTTTTATCCAGACAGACGGTGATCACTGTATATTCCCATTTTTCAAGTAAGGCCAAAATTGCAGCATCAAAAGATACACGACTTGGAGGATTTTTAAGTTTCTGGAATGGATATTTTCCCTGAACCAATTCTTTGCGGCGGAGAAAAATTGGTTCATCCGGGTGAGAGCTAAAATGGATCTGTTTCAATCGTTCCATTTCAGGAAAAATGGTAGTCCCCACGTAATCCAAGTCAATTATCACACCTGTCAAGCTTAAGAATCTGTGATTTGGATTTTCTGAGCTT
>JAIPJR010000030.1 GCA_021734045.1 Fidelibacterota bacterium | reverse complement strand
ATACGAAAAGAGAATTTTAAAAGACAGAGACTGGAACGGAGATCCTTTTGGATAAATCAGTCTCAATTAAGTGAAAATCAGGACATGGTTCGTAGCTTATTAAATTCTGATTCGCGACATTATTGAAAAATCGCGTCGGAATGGTGGGTTAATTCGGGCATCTCAATCCCGTTGAAAATCTGAAACAATGAAACCCCCGGGATAACCCGCCGTTCTTGCACCCTCCTATCCGCCTCAAGTTTCAAGTTCCAATCAATAGTCTGTGTTCTCTGTGCCGCCTCGGCGATCGCTGTGGTAAATGGTTCTTCCCCGCTCTCCCGGGCAAACAAATCCTTTCCTCTCCCGGTGATCTGTCCTAAATTCCTCCCGGTTTTATAACAAGTATCGTTTTAACAACTGATGAATGAATGAAAGCAGCGGATGGCTCACCATCCATGATCTTGTAACCAGGTTCAATGCCGACATTTATGTTTTCGTCAGGTTTTGACCTGTTTCAGCGTCGGGTTCATTCATCACCATTTCGACAAAGGAGGAAATATGTCGAATGCAGAAGATTATGCCGCAAAACTCGCTGAGATCGAGGCAATTCCCCTGGATCAGGTGAAAACCCCCAACATGCCGGTGGATGCCTTCCTGCAGGAGGTTGAGAATACGGTGAAATGGGTCATCCCTGACCAGGACAAGCTCACCGCTGCCGGTCTGGACTGGACGCTGGTGGAGGACCTGCCTTTGCGCGCCGGTGCCCTGCGGGAGGCCGAATCCCTATGGAACACGGTTCGGTTTTCACAGGAGGAAGCCCAGAAGCAGTGGAAGGAGCAGTCTCCGGCGGGCTATGATTTACGGGATACCCTGCTCCATACCTTCCGCTTTGCCTTCCGCAATGACGAATCCCTGCTCACCCAGGTGAGTCGGATCGCCGAGGGTGGTGGTCATGCGGACATGCTCCAGGATCTGAATGACCTGGCCATTCTGGGAAATGCCAATACCGACCTCCTCACCGCCATTGGGTTTGATGTGACCCAATTGGCCACGGCCGCCACCCTCTCCGATGAGCTGGCAGAGTTACTCTCCCAGGCCACGGTGGATCGCTAGGCACCCACCGCAGAACGCATCATCCGGGACAAAGCCTACACCCATGCCAAGCAGGCGCTGGATGAAATCCGGGTGTGTGGTCAATTCGTGTTCTGGCGCGACCCGGAGCGTGCCAAAGGCTATGTGAGCCAATATCACCGGAGACCATCCCGCAAGCGTTCGGACGAGCCCGCGCCGCCTGAGGTCTAGGCGTTGATCCATACCTGTCCGGAACGCATGATCCTGGCAGGCTATTCCCCGGGGAGAATACCCACTTTCCCGGGGTTTTTTTTACCTTCCCGGGGGCAAACGACTACTCCCCGGCAATATTTTTGCCTCCCCGGCAATAATTGAGCGCTTCCCGGGGGCTTTTTTACCTCCCCGGGAGAAAATGACCCCTCCCCGGCAAAATTTTAACCTCCCTGGTATCAATTGAGTGCTTCTCGTGTGTTGGGACTTCTCAAAAGCTTCCCGGGAAATCAAAAAATAGCCTGGGGAGTGCCATTCTTTGTTAGGGACAACGAAAATTAGTGATGAGTAACGCGTGACGCGTGATGAGTTGGAGCACCCCCGGCGGTCTCCCTGAGTAGCTCGTAGAGCGTATCAAAGGGCAGCCGGGTTCGAATTATCACATACGAGTACGAACCAAGCGTCCAGTCATGTCATCCCGACCGTAGCGAAGCGGAGCGGAGGGATCTCGTTCTTAAGGCAATTGAACACGGATGCTCTTGGAGGCTCGGACATACTCTAGCCCCCCCCGAATATAGTATGATAGAAAATTAAATGAGGTGATTACCGCTTGGGTAATCCGGACGGGAAGGTTAATTTTTTACTGTTCAATCCTATTGAAAATCTGAAATATGACAAAGGATATTCCATACGCTGAGATGGGAGCCGGATATGATGGACAGGTCGGGGTCATTCCAGTGCAACTATTAATTTTAGCTGAAAAGAACTCATTTACCCTAATCAGTGCTTTGTTTGTACCAGTGTGCAATACCGTGATTTACGCATCCCGGAGTTTTTTGGTGAATCCAGATAAATAATTTTAGATAAAAAGATGGAGTGGCCGGATGAAAGTTCATGCATTCAAGGTTGGTGATTACGCGCATACCCATGAGCGTCAAGCGTTTCGCAAGCTATGTGAACGGTTGGTCGCTAACCCTGCTGATCAGGAAGTGTACCTTATTGCTAACGTGACCCTGCCTGACGTGGAATACAGACCTCCTGGATGGCTCAGGTCGCGCACCTATAGGGGAGTCTCGCCAGATATCATTTTCTTGAAGAAGGATGCTATTGCTGTCCTCGAACTTAAAGCCTACCCGGGGTTAATCACCTTTCCCGTAGAAAAGCACCGTATCTGGGATCCATGGACTTACGAATATGATGGCTTACAAGGTGTCATCAATGAGAGTGGTGCATCACCATACCAGCAAGTAAAAAACAATGCCCAGGCAGTGATTGCATTTCTGAAAAGCTATGAACAGCAATTCGCTGACGATGAATCCAAGGACTCCTTATGGTACAAACTGCAAAAAGTCATCCTGTTCTCTGCAGCTAACGTACGATTTAAATCACCACCGCCAGACTGTTGGCGGGGAACCACAATTGCATCACTGGATTCTGAGGCAGCTGCTGAATACGACATTACGAAGTACTTATCTGACCTTACCTCTGCCCCCATTCACTACAAAACCGATCCTCGCCCACAGATTCATCTTACACACAAAGCCATTAACAACCTTGTCGACATTCTGGGTGCCGAAGCTTTCTCTCTTGCTTCAGCCGAGCCTTCCACGGAGCAGATCGTGTTCCCAGAATATGGAATACAGCCAATTATTGCTCTTGGAACCCGCATGGTCGTTACCTCCAAGAGAGAGGAGTCGCAAGTCGAGATTCCCGAGAGTGTTCTCAGGGAACCTGTCCCAATGCGGGTCTTGAGATACTACATCGACTGTGTCCAGGAGTTGGCAAAACAGGGGTCTAGTATCGATCTTTCTAAGTCCGACCGATACCATTTCATCCAAAACTGTCCCGAGCCTGTTTTCTTTGGCGAGGGACGGTTCATGCTTAACAGTGAGCACATACCCGATCGGTTTCTGACACCTGATGCCAGATTCACTTACGGGTACCTGCCTGTCATAGCAAAGCAGGCATGGAGAGATACCCCAACATTCAACGCTGACCCCCTCTTCATGCGGGATATGCGAATCGTTCGCGAGAAGGGCGAGTACTTCTGCCAGTCGCTGAGCGAGGATGAAGTTACTGTGAACCGCTCTGCCCTTCGCCACTTCAAAGCTATACATGATCTCTCTACTGAGGAAGTGGAGAATTTGCTGCGTGAGGTTGAAACCGCCGGATCGATTGAAGATCAAATTAGATTTTTGCTGGATGCCCTTGGTATCGATTGGAAAACAACTTTCAAGGATATGGGCAGTTACGACTATTCGGCACTGAATGAGGGATTACTCCCTCTTGGGGTATTGTTTCAGTCTACTTCCGGTGTATACAACCGCCTGTTGAAGGACATGGGCAAGATGCGTGATGCATGGAGCACACAACCAAAAACCCGCAATAATCTGGCATGGAGAATGCTCGACAATTTCGCTCCCGAGCATGTCACCTCTGCCTGGAAACCGGCTCGGCTCTGTGTCATACCGTCAAATTATGAGCAGACCAAAAGCGTAGGTTTGGCCATTGAAGAAGAAAGCCTCCTCCAAGTCATATCCGGCCCTCCAGGTACCGGTAAGACACAGGTCATCCAAAACATCATTGTTAATGCTACTGACATGGGCTGGAAGTTAATTTTCGCTAGTCGGAACAATAAGGCTGTCGACGTGGTTGTGGACCGGATGAACGGTGGAATCTTGACCTTTCCATTTGTATTTCGGACTGGAAGCAACCACCAAAATCAGAAATTCGCTACTTTTTTAAACAAGCTTGATCCACTTAACACGGATCAATTTCTCGAACTCAAAAGTCAGGAGCATGCCATCCGTGGTGAGCTCAGGCAATTAAGCGGCAAGTTGCAGCAACTTCACCAAGGACTGCTGGAAGCACAAAAAGCACACCGTGACATGGAGGAAACGGATCAGGAAATGGAGTCTTTGCGCGATCAGAATGAATCCTTGTTCGCACTTACCAACTGGTATGAGAGACAGGAGCAGGACTTGGGAGTAAGTATCTGGCGTGATCTCACAACCGAGCACGAGCGAGAAGTATTAGCAGGTGCTGGCCTATTTAACCGATTGGTTCAGAGCTACAGAAGAGGAATTGGGATGGGGCTGGCGATTAGTCGTCGAAACTACAATGACCTGCTAGAGAAAGAGTTCATTCGACAACTCAACAACCGTCTCCCCCAAGAACTCATCCTCACAGTTGGCCGTGAAAACCTGATTGCTGCATCTCAAAGTGTGCTACCCATTCTCGAAAAGTTAAACGAACTGAGCCAACGCTATTCTGATGGGCAGGAAATACTCAAGAAGTATGACGAGTCACGCATCTTGAAAGAGTGGAACGAAATCGAACTCACCCGAATTGAACCTTCCAAGAAAATGCTCACTCTTGATTGGCATAAGCGACGCAACGATACCATAATCCATTCCGTTACCAATCTCTTGGAAGACTGGCGCAGCCAGACACCATTTGAAGACGTGCTGAAAGTGTTTCCATGCTGCGCTACAACAACTCTTTCAGTTGGCAACAAGATTCCCATGTCGTCCGGTCTCTTTGACCTAGCAGTTATCGATGAGGCGTCGCAAGCAGATGTAGCCTCTTGCCTCCCCGTTCTCTATCGTGCTCGTCGGGCTGTCATCATCGGTGATGAAATGCAGCTCCGTCCGGTCGTAACACTATCGGACGCCAAGAACGCTCAACTACTGAAAGCCTACGGATTGGATGGTGAGTCATATCGGCGCTACGATTTCTGCGTTTCCAGTATGCTTGACCTTGCAAATGACCGGTTTACTGCAGCTGGCGGTCGTCGCCTCCTACTGAAAGATCATTATCGTTGTCATCCCGACATCATCGATTTCAGTAATCGTTGCTTTTACAATGGTAGCTTGAGAATTCGCACGTCGCGGAATGGCAATCAAGGCATCTTTTTACATTCATGCGAAGGAGAGGCTCATCAACGCTGGCGAAATCCTACTGAGATCGATGCAGTCGAGGACCTTGTCGTCCAGGCAATAAAGGCGGGGTACGATAACACTCAGATTGGCGTTGTCACACCGTTTCGGCAACAGGCAGAAGCAATAATCAACCGATTGCGAACCAAAAAGCTCTTTGCAGGTGATTCCGGTTTTATAACTGTATCAACCGCTCACGGCTTCCAAGGGGACGAGAGAGACATAATGATTTTTTCACTGGTCGTGGCTGACAACATGCCTAAGGGCACCATACAGTGGGTACACGACATTACAACTGATTCAAAAAATCTCTTAAACGTGGCAATTACAAGAGCGCGTCATGAGTTACATGTAGTGACAAATGAAAAACTATGCACCAAAACCGGAGGTCTACTTGGCGAACTTATGGCACACTGTAAAAGCCACAGTTAATTACCGTGATAAAGTCAATCTGCTCGCTTGCCCTAAGATAATTTCACTGGGCTTGCCGGGTCGAAGCCCTGCGAAGGCTGGCTTCAGAGTCTGCGGTGCGATGTAAGATGCTGAAATAAATTCAGCCTCGTAGAGATCCCTACGGGGCATGACGGGCACTCCAATTAGGGATTCCTGAACCTACCCATTCGGTTTATTCGATTCATTCGATGTTAGTGTCTTGATGCTTGTTATTTGTGATTTCCCTTACCGGCTTATTCTTTAGCCGCGGATGATGCGGATTTGGCGGATTTCCGTTTTGAGAATTGAGATTTTCGATTTGAGATTTGTTTGAGCTTTGATGCTTGCGATTTGTGATTTCTGAACCTACCCATTCGGTTCATTCGATTCGCCTGTCGCGTCGAAGTGCTTTGACGAAGACGGATTCGATGTTAGTATTTTATTCTGGCACCTGAATTTTTCCTTCTCTTTTCCCTTCCTCCATTCTCCTTTCCTCCCTCTTCCGTCTCCCCGATTTTCCGTCCAACTACCTGCTTGGCACTTATCTTGTAGTTCCCATGGTGAATGCGAATGCAAATGCAATTGAGAAACAACGGAGGATATTATGGCCAATGAAGGATTCCATGAACGCTACGAAGATCTCAGTGATGAAACCCGGGACATGCATCGGGCGATTCAATCCCTCATGGAAGAACTGGAAGCGGTGGATTGGTATAATCAGCGCGCCGACGCCTGTAAAAACACTGAGTTAAAAAATATACTGATTCACAATCGGGATGAAGAAAAAGAACATGCTGCAATGCTCATGGAATGGATCCGCCGGCGTGATGAAATGTTCGCCAAGGAGCTGAACGAGAATCTGTTTACTGAAGGTGAAATCGGTCATCACCATTAAGGGATTGATCCGTCTAGATTCTTCCAAGACAATAAAATGGTTGGCGGTGGATGCGTCTGTTGTTGTGACCTAACCGGCTTGTGATTCCAGCATCTTCTTCAGGTTGGGAAGCACCATGTCCAGCCAGGCGTGGTGAAAGTAGTCAAAAGCTGCGTCCCATTCGCCGCCAGCACCGTAGCCGGCATTGACGAATTCCAATTCAGTCTTTACCTCTGATAATGCCTTGAGATAAATCGCCACATGGGTGCGCTGCGCCCGGACAGCAGGTAAATGGGGCGGCGCATTCCAGGTGAATGAAATAAGACGATTCGGCTGTAATGCCAGAAATACACAGCCTTCCGAGCCGCGCTCACCCGCCGGTTTTTCCATATCAAAATAACATTCCAGGGGACCGCCAATGCGTGCTTCCACATGACAATTCCGGGCGAAAAAGGACTGAATACCGGATTCCGTGGTCCACGCTTCCCAGACTTTCTCAACCGGCGCATTGATGGTAAGGGTTTGCCGAATTTCTCTGGAAATCATGCGGTCCACTCCCAATTATTCTGAGAACATTTCAGATCAACTTATTCCCGGATCACCAAAAGCGCATTACTCACGGCGCGTTCACCGGTGGTGTCGGAGGGGCGATTCACAATTTCCCGATTCACCACGAGGGCAGTCGAACCACCGCCATCCAGATTGAGTCCCTGGTGAACACCGATTTTCACCATGAATTCAGCCAATTCTGCCAGACTCATACCCACGCTGTATCCGGTCTGGCGGCCGTCCACCACGATAAAATAGACGAACCGGCCGGAGGCATCATATCCAACTGCTGACCGGGGATGTCGCGGTTCCACATGCCGGTTGGGACCCTCGTCAGCTTCAACGGATACCCGCCCGTCCCGCACGATCCGCGGCAATCCCGTGATGAAAAAGGCGATTTTTTCCCGAACCGGCTTTACCTGGGTTATGTATTGAATAGTATCCAATAAACTCACGGCTTGAGAGAAATCAGTGGCCGCCGAACCATGCGCAGACAAAATCATTCCATCATCCGGGATCGGCATATCCCCCACACCGTACTGGGCAGCTTGGACGACCATGCGAAGGGTGTCATTCAGGCTATATGGCCAGTCCACATAGCGCAAAAAATATTCATTTCCCCAGGAATTGGTACGGGTGGAGCGACCATAAAAGGGATTGTAGAGTATGGTCTGATTCTCCCCCCGGGGTGTGTTATACGCATCAATACTCACCGTCCCCTTTTTACCAGCAATCCGGCTCTCTAAATCAATAATATCAATAAATGGCTTACCGGTCGTGGTCATTCCAAAAACACTGTGGGAGATAGGTGCTTTAACCACCACACCATCGCTGGCCATTCCTCCGGTAGGTACACCGGAACTGTGGAAATAATCAGCATTTATGGCAGCCAGAACCGGTCTTTCCCGCTCGTGATTGAATTCGGCAATGGCGGATGTGGTAGCCAGGCTGAACAGATGGCGGTTGGCTTTGGCGGCTTTTAATGTCAGTCCCGGGGACTGCAGATCGATTTTTAGCACATAAATCGACCAGGGGGTTTCGTGCACATAATGCAACAATTCCAATCCTGCTGCGGGAACCCGGTTTTCCATCAATTGCTGCGCCGGGAGGGTTGTGACCAGACCCACAAGCAGAAAACCCAGGAACCGTCTCATCAGGAAACTTCCCCTGGTTGTGTAACCTGGCGCAGCCATTGATTGATATCTGCCAACTCCTCTTGATTAATTTCATGGCCCATGGCGTATTCATGGTAAGTGAGGTCAGCCGGTAGCTGCCGCCAAAACTCCCGTAGATTACGACCATTCATTATGGGTAAAACGGGATCATTCAGACCGTGCCCGACAAAAACCGATAAATGTGCCAGGGCGGCTTCATTCTGAATCAGTTGTGCCATTTTATCGGGTCTTCTGCCACTTAAAAGGAGTAAGCTGTCGGTTTTTTCCGGCATGATGAGTCCGACCAGCATGGCAATTGCCGCCCCCTGACTGAATCCGCCCACTATAAGCTGTTTCGCATGGAAATTCTGATCTGATAAGGATGCTGTTACCGATTTGGCGGCTGTTTTAGCCGCATCCAGGACCTGCTTTTCATCAAATTGCATTTCACCGGACGGCAGGTATCCCAAATCAAACCAGGCACGCCCACCGAAAGGGGTTGCTCGGCTGCCCTGGAAACAAACAATTTCCAAAGGAATCTGAAAAAAGGGCGCCAGACCAGCCAAGTCATGCATATCCGCACCATATCCATGAAAAAGAACCAATAGCGGTAATTTCTCCGCCGAGTTGGCGTTAGTCGGTGCTAAATGAATGCCATCCATTCCATGGATGTTTACCGGTCTCTTGGTAAATTGATGCGGCATATCCCTATCCTGAAGTCTTTCTCATACCTACACGTAATCAGCTCTCCGTAGTGAACGCGTCGAGCGCTTACGGCATGTCGAAACCTTTATTCTTTCTCCATGAAGGGGTATTTGAAATCGGTTGGCGGGAGGAAATTTTCTTTAATCGTTCGCACCGAAACCCAACGAGTGAGGTTAAAAATAGAGCCAGCTTTATCGTTTGTGCCGGAAGCACGGCTGCCACCGAAGGGCTGCTGCCCCACCACGGCACCGGTGGGTTTGTCATTGATGTAGAAATTCCCGGCGCTGTGTTTCAAAGCATCCATAGCTTCAAGTACGGCCTGCTGATCTTTGGCGAAAACAGCACCTGTCAGGGCATACGGGCTGGTTTTGTCACACAATTCCAATACCTCAGCAAAGCTGCTGTCATAAACATAGATGGTCACCACCGGACCAAATATTTCCTCTTCCATGGTCTTGAAGCGGGGATTTGTTGTCACAATGGTCGTGGGCTGGATAAAGTAACCAACCGAGTCATCATATTCGCCACCAGTGATAATTTCAGCATCATCAGATGTCTTCGCATATTCGATATAATCCACAATACTGGTAAAGGCGGCTTTATCAATTACTGCATTCATGAAATTTCCAAAATCCTCCACATCTCCCATGGAAATCTCATTCACCTGCGACAGGTATTTTTCTTTGACCTTCGGCCAGATGGATTTGGGAATGTATACCCGGGAAACGGCTGAGCATTTCTGTCCCTGGTATTCGAATCCGCCGCGCACCATGGCGGTGGCCAGGGCTTCAATTTCTGCCGATTCATGGGCCACGATAAAGTCTTTCCCGCCGGTCTCACCCACAATCCGGGGATAGGTGGCATAATTGGCGATATTCTCACCCACAGTTCGCCACATGCTTTGAAAAACAGCAGTAGAGCCGGTGAAATGAATGCCGGCCAAATGACGACTTTTCATCACGGTGGGTCCCACAACAGAACCGGCACCGGGAATGAAATTGATAACGCCATCCGGTAATCCGGCTTCTTTGAACAATTGCATAATGAACCAGGCAGAATAGACTGCGGATGAAGCGGGTTTCCACAAGACCACATTCCCCATGGTGGCCGGCGCGGCAGGCAGATTACCGGCAATAGAGGTAAAATTAAAGGGTGTAACAGCGAAGACGAATCCCTCCAAGGGCCGGTACTGGACATAGTTCCAAATCCCTTTGGGATTCAATGGTGGCTGCTCTTCATAGAGCTTCCACATGTAATCCACATTGAAATTGAAGAAGTCAATTAATTCACAGGCTGAGTCTATTTCCGCCTGGAATGCTGATTTACTCTGTCCCAGCATGGTGGTGGCATTGATGATATCACGATAGGGTCCACTCAACAGAACAGCGGCGCGTTGGAAAATGGCTGCCCGGGCCTCCCAGGCCATATTGGACCAGGTTTCCCAAGCATTTTGCGATGCTTCGATGGCCATTTCAATCTCTTTCGCTGTGGCCTGATGGTAAGTAGCCAACAGATGCTGGTGATCGTGGGGCATTCGGCATTCACCAAGTTTACCGGTCTTAATCTCTTTCCCGCCGATAATCAGGGGAATTTCAATCGTCTGACGCTTGAGTTCTGCCAATTTTGATTTTAACGAAGCGCGCTCCGGGGATCCGGGGGCATAGTTTTTAATCGGCTCATTCACAGCAGCCGGCAACTTGACACGTGCATTAAACATATAGATACTCCTCAATGCTAGTTTGAATCATACTGAAAATTGTGTTGAAAGACCGTCGAACCATCAGCGCGATGAATAGCAAAAACCTAACCAGTGAATGGTTACTGGTCAGACTTTTCCCAGCGAATTTTCCCGTCCCAATATTCAATCTGGCGCGTTAACTTGCCCTGGGCATCCCAGTATTTCCAGGTTCCGTGGTTCTTGCCGTTACGATAATTCATCTCCACCGCCAAAACACCGTTGGGATACCAGCGCTTCCATGTGCCATCAGGCTTTTTGTCGCGTAAAACCTGGACGGCTTGTTTTTTCCCGTTTGGGAAATAGCGATACTCGATCAGGGTGTTATTGGTAACGTCTTCCACGCTGATGAGTTCACTTTTGGGACTGTAGATTTCCCGGCGGAGCAATTTACTGTCAGGGCTGCTGGTAGCGTGGATTTCCACAACCTTCTTCTGGCCGTTGGGATACTTAGCTGTGATGGTCGTATAGGGCTGTCCAGGTTCGGAATGACATCCCATAAATGTGGCAACAAAGACAAGAATGAGCAAGTTACGGAAACGATTTACGCGGTACATGCATGCTCTCCTATTCATAGCCGGCAATCATGGCAGATAGGATTTGTAAAACAGGTCCAGGTCCGCTTCATCCGCAAATATCATAATGGTTTCGTCCTGATATTTTCCACCCAATGGAACCTGCGAACGGACATAGCATCCACCATCGGCGCGACGAAACAGTCCGGTACGACCGGTTTTCAGACCTTTCCGGAGTTCAGCATCGTATTGCAGGATCAATTTTGCGATTTCTTCCATGATCAAACCTGCTCGTTATTCATGGGTATGGGCATGGCGGATAAGTTTGGTCACCGACTTCTCCAGGTCCACCACCCGGGCGCTTAATTCCTTCACGGCCTGCTCCCAGATCTCCCGGTCGTCGTGGGGTGTTTCCAGCGATTGGTCGTTGATTTCTTCTTCCAGAACGGCCAACTGATTCTCAAGGCGCTTGAAGTTTTTTTGCAACTGGCCCGCCATGGCTTCTAATTTTTCCAACTTGGGGAGAATTCCATTGGTGTCAGACATTATTACCCAATCTCAACGCTTGGACTTACGACCGCGCAGACGGGCTTCCAGTCGTTTGATAATTTCATTATCCTCAGTATCCGGTGGCACTTCTACTTCCTTTTCCATGGGTTCTTCGCCCTCCGGCGTGTCGCCGTTGGAATTGAGGATAAATTCATCAGCCGCCACATCGCCTTCCAGATAATCCCGCATTTTACCGTTCTGGAGTTGATCCAGCAGACCGGAGAGCTGCCGGTTGAAATCATCCACCGTGTGCTCCAGTCGTTTTAACAGCTCCTCCATGATTTCGGTACCATACTGATCATTAATCCCATCCATTAATGACCCCAGATGGGCTTTCAGGAAAGCGTACCGGCTCTCCTCATTTTCAAAATTAATCACGCCATCTGCTTGGGATTCGGGGGCTGCTTTTGTCTTTTTCTCAGGCATGGTTGGCTCCAATCATGCTAAATTTTTGGTGTTGCTCCCACATTACAGACGCGTTCTGGTTTGTTAAAACAGGTCAGCGGGAGTCGGATATCAAATTACGATATTTTTCCATTTTCGCAACAGGCCAATGGGTACTTAATACTGATGCGTAGGGCCAAAACTAAAGTAGACTGCTTCCATGACCGGCAGACTGGCCGCCCCCGATTCGCCCACACCATGGGTGTAGGTTAGATACCGAAGTTCTGTAAATCCATCGGCGCGTTGCTGTGCCGCCATGTGCCGAATCGCCGCATAGAGTGCCACGTACCCGGTGTACACATTACCCACAGCCCTGATCATACCGCATTCGACAGCTCCATCCGGCAGCTCCACATGGTAGGCAGGCGTGCTGGTGGATGGTGTGTAACGGACCGAAATGTTGCGCCAGGGTGTAATTTTTTGGTGCACAATCACTTTGGGAGCAGTTAAAAATGTTAATTCACCCCTCACCTGTTCGGGCTCGTGAATAGTAAGCGTATCAGCACCACGGATAAGATCTTTCAACTTGAGAATGGGCACGGTGTAGGGCGTTTGTTTTGGATTCCGCTGCGGTAAGCCAGCCAATCCGGAGGAGGCGTAGTCGCCAATTATGAAATAGTACAACGTATCCCCTGCAACAGCATCCACAGGTATGACTGCCCGGTAGGCATGTCCCTTTCCCTCAGCCCGGATTTCGTTATAGTGTTGACCACCGGGCACCCGATAATACACATGGATATCCCGGGGCAATTCAAAATCGGGTTCCGCGATCACCTCTACTGTGAAGGGCGTATTTTCCAACAATTCTGCTGGTGGTCTGTGATAAATCGCCGGTGATTGGCACCAAAGGAGGACCGGTAATATCAGAAGGGGCAGCCGTTTATTCATTGAAGGTTAGCCCGCTGTCGATTAATCGCTGGTACAATTGATGATTATACGCGCTCACCCACTGATCCAGATTCAGATCGCTTAATAACGCAAGCTGCTTTTTTTGAATCATGGCAGCACGATAATCGTACCGCCGTGCCATGAAATACGCATAGCTACCGAAAGTGGCCATTTCTATAGCGGGCAGCCATTCTTGCAATGTGGTTGATTGCTTATCCCACCTGCTTGCACTAAAAAACAGACTACCAAACGCACTAAATCGACCCAGCGTGTGGAGCCAGCGTGACCGGGTTTGGTACTTTTGGGCGGCGTAATGCAGCTGGTTGTATTCGTCAAAGCATTGGGGCTCACCAATGGTTTCGAACAATTCGTGAGTCGTCAGTTCACGATTACCGCGGTAAAGAACCGGTAATCCGTCCTGCGTAACCAGGGTTAATTTGGTGCGTGCAAACTCACTGGGAACATGCCGACTTAACACTGTTTCATCCTGCCCTAAAAGAGCTCCGGAGAGGCAC
This sequence comes from Fidelibacterota bacterium, assembly GCA_021734045.1. GTDB lineage: Bacteria > Fidelibacterota > UBA8477 > UBA8477 > UBA8477 > UBA8477. The sequence continues at coordinate 17,458 of JAIPJR010000030.1, read as the reverse complement.
AGTGCCAGTAGAATGGTCATTTTGTTACTGGAAATGATTACTCGCCGGAAGGAATTCAATGGGTTTACCTGAAATCCGTTACCATACAAACGGAATTAGGAGTTGAGGTCGCGGATGATTTTTTCCACCTCTTCATCGGTTAAGCCGGAGCTTCCATAAAGGATTTTTTCGGTTGCCGGTGTGGGATTGGAAATAATCGTGGACTTTGGTTTTGGTGGTGGCAACTCTTCGGTCGCCGTGCTGCTGCCTTTGCGACTCTGGAAAGGCCGATCAATGGCACTGTCCCTGGGTCCGGTTTTATCCAAAGGTTTGGTCTCATAGGCCAGGGATTTCACATTCACCAAATGTTTTGCAGAGATATTTTCCATGGTAATGGAGCCAGATCGGGTTCCCGAGCCAAGCGTCAGAGCCGGCGGCAATTCAGTGGTGTATCCCACCGATCCATGTACAGAGGGTGAATTGACGACCAATCTTCCGACTGGGAATTTATGCGCAAATTCCATGACCACATCATCGTCTCGTGTATGCAGTGCCGCCGTGTGCCCGATTCCGGCCATTGTCACCATGGTCATTCCGAACTGAAATGCCTGCTTAATGGTGTTTGCCGGCAGCATCGCCAGAACCGGTGATAATTTTTCTTTTGAGAAGGGTTCATCCGGACCTACTGACTCAATGGGAACAAGCAGAGCCCTGACTTTCGGGTCAACTTTGAATCCACTATTTTCGCCGATTTGCCAGGGGTACAAGCCCACAACCTTTCCATTCAACTTGCCTTCGTGGGTGAACATCCATGCACGGAGCTTCTCCTTCTCCGAATCATTCACGATATGGACGGGTAAATTTTTCAACGCCAACATGACCTGACGCTCAATGGAACGTTCGTAAATCATAGCCTGCTCTGATGAACAGATGACCCCGTTGTCGAATGTTTTTCCGGCGATAATGTCTTTGACTGCCTTGGATACATCAGCGGATCGTTCGATGATGGCCGGTACATTCCCCGGTCCCACACCATAAGCCGGTTTCCCGGAGGAATAGGCGGCTTTCACAATACCCCGTCCACCGGTGGCGATTATGACATTCACATCATCATGGGTCATGAGGTGTTGTGCTCCGGCAATACTGGGCGTTCGAATACACCCGATTAAGCCTTCAGGAGCACCGGCTTTTTCAGCCGCCCGCACCAACACTTCCACTGCAGCCAGGGTACATTTTGCAGCAGACGGATGGGGCGAAGCAACGACCCCGTTCCCGGCTTTTACTGAGATAATGAGGTTATTCAATACGGTTGAAGTAGGATTAGTGGTGGGGATAATGGCGGCCACGATGCCCATAGGTTCGGCAATCTGCATCGTGCGTTTCCGGTGATCCCGGTGAATCACACCCACAGTTTTTTCGTCTTTTATGGCGTTCCAGAGATCCCGGGTCGCGAATTGATTCTTGATAATCTTATCATCATAATGTCCAAATCCCGTATCATCTACTGCTGCTTTGGCCAGCGATTCAGCAGCACGGAATCCCGCATCAGCCATGGCTCTGGCAACCTGATCCACTTGCGCTTGTGTGAAATTCTGAAATTCCTGCTGGGCTTTCTTCGCCTGAGTAACCAGCTCTCTCACTTCCTGTATCGACTGTAAATCTTTATCCATTCGTCACCCTTGTATTGGTATCCGAAAGTTTAAGCGTTTGGCGTGATGTTCGCAACATGCATCCAATCCATGACAAATATCACAGGGCTACTAATAGAACTTGAACCTAACTGAAAGACATTTGCAGGAAAGCTTGGTTGTGTTAATATCGAACGATGGGGACACAAATGACATTCTTTCAATTTTGAAAGAACACCTTCAGGGACAAATAACCAATACTTAATATGATTGCACGTCACCGCTTTGGTAAAATATTTACTTTCTTATCCACATTTCTGCTGGTGGTCATCACACCGTTATTTGCCCAACCAGACTCAGTCGAATTAGATAGTCTGGAGCAGATGATTACGGAAAAATCAGGGAGCGATCGGGCGCAGTTCCTGAGTGATCTCACCAATAGTTACCGGGTGATAAATCCTCAGTTGGCGATTGCGTATGGCAACCGAGCGCTAAGAATTGCCCGGGAGCTGGACGATGCTGCCCTGGTGGGAAGTACACTCCACCGTTTAGGGATGGTGTACTATCTACGCAGTGACTATCAGGATGCGATAGAATACTTCAAACAGGCGGCTGCCATTCGCGATTCTATCGGCGATCTGCGTGGTTATGGCAATGCCCTGGCCAGTATCGCCAATATCAACAATTTCTGGGGTAAGTATTACGAAGCAACTGATCAGTACTACAAAGTATTGGATCTACGGAAAGAGATAAATGACCAGCGCGGAATTGCCACCACGCTTATCAACCTGGGCAGTGTGTACAAGGTTCAGGGTAATTTCGATATGGCTCTGGACATGTATCTGCAGGCCATTACCATCGCTGATACTATTGGATTCCTGGAAGGTGAAGCCTGGACATACTACAATGTAGCAGTATTGTACAAAACAATGCAGGAATTTGACCGGGCGCTTGAATACAATCAGCAAGCCATGACTATTTATGAAAAACTCCCGGAGAATTTGAAGGGTGTTGCGCTTTGTCTGAATGAATTTGGCGCCATTTACAATGCCAAAGGTGAGAGTGAAAAATCGCTGAATTACCATCAACGGGCATTGACGATTTACCGCAACCATCACGATTCCTATGGCATTGCACGGACCTACACGGATATTGGTAATTTTTATTTTTCCCATGGGGACCACCGAAAAGCGCTCGAGTATTTCGACAAATCCTACTCCCTGCGACGCGATATAAACGATTCACTGGGACGTATTCAGACATTGCAGGCAATCGCTAAAACGAACTTCGCCCTGGGTCGGTATGATCTGGCACTCACAAATTATCAGCAGGCCCAGGAGCTTGCTCGCAAAGCGGATATGCTTTCCACGATGGAAATCAACTATGAGGGAATGGCCAGAGTTTACGCCGCCCAGGAAGATTTCAAAACCGCTTATGAATTCTACCGTGAATTCACCGACATTAAAGACAGTCTGTTCAGCTCCCGCGTCACATCCCGCATCTCAGACCTGCAGGTGAAATATCAGACCGAGCGCAGCCGCCGGGAAAACGAAGTGCTGCGCAAGGATAATGAGATCCAGGAACTCATGCTGATAAAAGCCAACTATCAGCGCTATGTATTGAGTCTGGTAATCGTTGTGGTTCTGATCTTCCTGCTATTCCTCTTCATCAGATATCGTTCTGGCAAAAAAATGACTGCCCGATTACAGGAACAGAAGGATCAGCTCACCAAAACGCTGGAGCAACTGCGCCAACGGGAAGAGGAGTTGGAAGAATTAAATGCGACCAAGGATCGATTTTTCTCCATCGTCTCCCACGATCTGCGGGGACCGTTAGGTGGATTTTATCGGCTGACGGAAACCATGGTAAGGGAGATTGACAATCTGAGTCAGGGCGAAATTAAAGAGGCCATGGCTGGCGTTCATCAGTCAGCCGAGCACATGTACAAGCTGCTGGAAAATTTACTGGAGTGGTCCCGACTTCAATTGGGAAAAGTAGAACTCCATAAAGAGAGCTTCGATTTAGCTGATACCGTAACCAGCACACTGGAAATGATGAAAACCCAGGCCAGTGTGAAGAATATTCACCTTGATCTGCATTTACCCGATACCCTTCTTCGTGTGACCGCTGACGCCAACATGCTGGGCACCATTATCCGAAATCTGGTATCCAACGCTATAAAGTTCACACCTCGCGGCGGTGAAGTGGATATTTCCATTGACCAGGCGGATGAAAAATTCGCCCGGGTAACCATCTCAGATAATGGCGTGGGAATGGATCGTGCCACGCTCGCCAGTCTGTTCGACATCGGGAAGCCCAAACGCCAAACCGGAACTGAGAACGAGCAGGGAACGGGCTTGGGATTGATATTGTGCAAAGAATTGGTTGAAAAACATGGCGGCACCATTTCCGCCGATTCCACACCCAATAAGGGCAGTACTTTCCGATTTACACTTCCCCTGGCATAATCCCCTTCCGCCAGGAGAATCAGCCTTCCCATTTTCGATTCACATTTCTTAATTGAGAATGATTTATCGTCGTAATTCGGCGAAATCCAGGTAAGATCTTTTCTCAATTAGGGTTTTTTCAGGCAGCCGCCGCAGACCATATTTCCCTGTAAAGCCCTGTAAATATATACGATATATAACCTCTTATTTCCATGCCATTTAGCAATTAATTGTCATTACTAATGATATTGGCACATGCCTTGCAACCTATAGCGGCGAATATAGGATTGCTAAGGTGAGCATAGCCGAAATAACCAAAAATATGACCGACACAAACCGCCCCGTATTCTCAATTGGCGTGGCAGCGGACATGATCGGAGTTTCGGTCCATACATTGAGAATGTACGAGATGGAGGGCCTCGTTTTTCCCCACCGCACGGCCAGCTCACGCCGGCTTTATTCCCGTAATGATCTCCATCGATTGCGCTGCCTTCGGGTCATGCTGGAAGAGCAGGGGCTCAACATTGCCGGTATCAAGGCCATCATGTCATTAGCGCCTTGCTGGGATATCAAAAATTGCCCTCAGGAAGACAGGATGACTTGTCCTGCGTATCATGAAACAACCACGCCGTGCTGGTTAATCGAAAACAAACCACAGGTTTGCTCCGAAGAAGAGTGTCGTGAGTGCCCGGTTTATACAGAATTGACGCTTTGCGGTAATATGAAATTATATCTGAAAAGGCATTGGAAACGGGTATGAGTAAACATTTGAATCGCCGGGAATTTATCCGACTGGCCGGACTGGGAACCGCGGGATTGACTGTAGCCAATCCTATCCTGGACTGGGCCAAAGGTGAAATCCTAACCAGAGACACCCTGCCCGGGATGTATTCCAAACGAACGCCCACCTACTGCGAGGTGTGCTTTTGGAAATGTGCTGGCTGGGTGCATCACAATGAAGATGGTAAGATCTGGAAAATTACCGGTAACGAAGAGGATCCCCATTGCAATGGTCGCTTCTGTCCCCGTGGCACGGGCGGGGTGGGAATGTACTATGATGAAGATCGTCTGAAGACGCCATTAATCCGAACCGAAGAGCGTGGGAAACAGGTTTTCCGGGAAGCGTCATGGGACGAGGCATTCACCTACATCGCTGAGAAGATGGCGATGATTAAGGAGAAATGGGGTCCCGAGTGCATGGCGCTTTTTACTCACGGTTCAGGTGGGTCCTATCTGGGTCATCTTCTGAAAGCGTACGGCTCTGATAATGTGGCCGCACCTTCCTATGCTCAATGTCGTGGACCGCGTGAGGTTGGATTTATCGGCACATTTGGTGAAGGTGTGGGTTCACCGGAGCGCACCGACATCCGGGACAGCCGTTGTCTGGTGCTGATTGGCAGTCATATCGGCGAGAATATGCACAATGGGCAGGTTCAGGAATTCAGTGAGTTGGTTGACAAAGGCGGTACTGTTATCACGGTGGACCCGCGTTTTTCCACCGCGGCCAGTAAATCCAAGTACTGGCTGCCCATCAAACCGGCCACCGATATGGCGCTGCTGTTAGCCTGGATCCATGTATTGATTTACGAAGACCGCTACGATAAAACATATGTTGAAAAATATGCCTATGGCTTTGATGAGCTGAAAGCGCATGTGAAGGATTTCACACCCGAATGGGCTTATGGCATTACCACGATTAAACCGCATGTGATCCGGGAGACAGCCCGGGAAATGGCCAATGCCTCACCGGCAGTGATTATTCATCCGGGGCGTCACGTGACCTGGTATGGTGATGACACCCAACGGCTGCGGGCAGTGGCCATTCTCAATGCCCTGCTGGGCAGTTGGGGTCGCCGCGGGGGATTTTACAATCCCGCCAAACCCACCGTGCCCAAAGTGAAGCATCCACCCTATCCTGAAGTCAAACGCAACTGGCGTGAGGCATTCCCGGATAAATTCAAATTAGCCGGTCTGGCTTTAGCCTCCGGATTGTGTGACGCCACGGTCCCTAATGTGGAGCGGGATTGCGCCATCAAGGGTTGGATCGTGAACGGCACCAATCTGATTCACACCCTACCGAACCAGAAAAACACGCTGGAGGCGATCCAGGCGCTTGAGATGTTGGTTGTCATTGATACAATGCCCATGGAAATCACCGGCTACGCTGATGTGATTCTCCCGGAATGTACCTACCTGGAGCGTTATGATGACTTGCGGGTCAGCGCCCACCGGGAAGGCAGCATCGCCCTGCGGGTACCGGCCGCCGAAAAGCAATACAACACCAAGTCAGCCTGGGAAATGGCGCGGGAACTGGGCATTAAACTTGATCTGAAAGATTATTTCCCTTTCAAAACCCAGGCAGAAGAGCTGGACTGGCAGCTGAAACAGATGGGATCATCGCTGGCAGAAATGGAAAAGATCGGTGTGAAGAAGTTTCCCCGTCCGTACAATGATCTCTATCCGCTGGAGGGTCTTCCTGATTACGAATTCTGGACCAATACAGGCAAAATCGAGCTTTACGCCACCCAGTTCGCTTTAGAAGGTTATAACCCCCTGCCCAGCTATAAAGCCCATGAGGAACCACCCTACGGCTTTTATCGACTGATCTACGGTCGGGCACCCATGCATACCTTCAGCCGCACCACCAACAATCCCAATCTCAATGACCTGATGGATGAGAATACAGTTTGGGTAAACCCAAAAGTAGCCAAAGAATGGGGTCTGAAGAATGGTCAGGCGATCTGGCTTGAAAATCAGGATGGCGTGGTGAGTTCGTCTTCCATCAAAGTACGTGTCACGGAGCGCATTCGCTTTGATTCGGTTTATATGGTTCACGGTTTCGGCCATACCAATAAGAAACTGACCCGCTCATACAATCGGGGCGCCAGCGACTCGGAACTCATCACCCGGGTGCATGTGGATCCGGAAATGGGCGGCACCGGCATGCGGGGTAACTTCGTCACCTTTCGATTTGAACCGGCAGAAGAGGTGGAAGCATGAGATACGCAATGGCAATTGATACCAAACGCTGCGTGGGATGCAGCGATTGTGTGGTGGCGTGTCAGACGGAGAACAATATTCCCATTGGATATTGTCGTGACTGGATTGTGGAATCCATGAGCGGCACCTATCCGGAATTACAGCTGGAAATCCGCTCAGAACGCTGCAATCATTGTTCAGACGCACCTTGCGTGCGGGCTTGTCCCACTCAGGCCAGTCATGTGGGCAAGGGCGGCATTGTGCTGGTGGAGGAAACTGAATGCATCGGGTGTAAAGCCTGTATCGCTTCCTGCCCTTATGATGCCCGCTTTGTCCATCCCGAAGGCTATGTGGATAAATGCACATTCTGTATTCACCGGGTAGAAAAAGGTCAAAATCCCGCCTGTGTGGATGTGTGTCCCACCCACGCCATGATCTTCGGCGATATGGATGACCCCAATAGCGACATTGCCAAATTGGTGGCGCGGCGGAAGTGGAAGACACTGATTCCGGAAGCGGGCACCAAACCTAACATTTATTACTTACTATGAGGTGACTGATGGTAGAAGAAATCATTACCAGTGGTCGCATGACACCGGAAGTGGATCCCATTTTACACATTTGGGGTTGGGAAATACCGTTGTATCTATTCCTCGGGGGCTTTGCCGCAGGAATTCTCTTTTTCTCAGCTCTATTTACCCTGCAGAATAAGGAGGACCGGTACAGTATGGCGGTAAAAGTACTACCATTGGCTGTACCGGTGCTGTTGGCGCTGGGTCTGGGTGCATTGTTTCTGGACCTTTCCCACAAACGCTACTTCTGGCAATTGTACACCAACATCCGCTGGGAATCACCCATGTCCTGGGGCGCCTGGACACTCCTGCTTGTGACGCCCCTGTCCATTGTCTGGGCGGCCAGTTGGATTGAAGACCTTTTTCCAAAATTGGATCTAAGGTATGACTGGCTGAAACAGGCGATTCACATGATACGGGACTACCAAAAACCCATGGCATGGGCGCTGATTGTTCTGGCTGTGATTCTGGGAATGTACACCGGCATTCTGCTTTCCGCGTTTAACGCACGACCCTTTTGGAATAGTGCCATCATGGGCCCCCTCTTCCTCACCTCCGGTCTCTCTACAGCGGCGGCCGCTATTGCCCTATTGGCCCGGGATCACGCTGAACGCAGCATGTTTACAAAAATCGATCTGGTCCTGATTGCGGTGGAATTGTTTTTCATCATTCATCTATTCATGGGATTTCTGGCCAGCACGCAGGTGCACATTCAGGCAGCGGAAATGTTTTTGGGTGGTGAGTTCACGGTTCCTTTCTGGGTATGGGTGGTTGGAATTGGTCTGGCTGTACCCGCGTTACTGGAAATTTTAGAGCTGCGCAAACGGGGTGTCCCCACCTTCGTTCCGGCGTTGATGGTCATTGGCGGAAGTCTCATGCTTCGCTTCATCGTGGTGGAGGCGGGCCAAGCCAGCCGATGGTTGTATTAGATTTAATTAATTACTTGAAGTGAAAGGTCTAATGTTATGAACAACAAGTACATGAATCCCTATCTTGCAGGATTTCTGCTGGGGATAGTACTGCTCATGGCGTTCTTTTTTTCAGGCCGTGGTCTGGGCGCCAGTGGTGCGGTAAAAAGCGCACTTGTTTATGGAATGGATAAGGTTGCTCCGACTCATACGGTGGAGAATGCCTACTTTGGTCACTATGTTGCCGATGATGCTAACCCGCTAAACAACTGGCTGGTGTATGAAATTCTGGGCGTCATTGTGGGCGGGTTTTTATCGGGGGCGCTCTCCCGGCGGTTAAAACTCAAAATCGAGCATTTCCCGGGTATTTCATCAAAGCGCCGACTGGTTTTTGCACTGATTGGTGGCGTGTTGTTTGGATTTGGCTCTCAGTTGGGGCGCGGTTGTACCAGTGGTTCGGCGCTCACAGGGATGGCGGTGCTGAGTGTGGGCGGTTTCGTGACCATGGCCGCCATTTTCGGAACCGCCTTTGCGGGTGCTTATTTTTTCAGAAAAAATTGGATTGGATAAGGGGGTTATATGGGACCATTAGTGCCCAATGAGGTGATTGGTGCAAACTGGAATTTCCTCATCGCATTTGTTATTGGCATTGGCTTCGGGTTTGTCCTTGAGCAGGCCGGTTTTTCCAGCAGCCGCAAATTGGCGGGTATGTTCTATGGGTATGATACAGTCGTATTAAAGGTATTCTTCACCGGTGCCATTACCGCCATGCTGGGTCTTCTGTTTTTCAGCCTGTTTGGCTGGATTAATCTGAATTTGGTTTATGTGAATCCCACCTACCTCTGGTCCGCCATCATTGGTGGTGTAATCATGGGAGTGGGATTTATCGCCGGAGGATTCTGTCCCGGTACCAGCATTTGTGCTGCTGCGATTGGAAAGATTGATGCCATGATTTTCATCGGTGGGATATTTCTGGGCGTGTTCATCTTTGGCGAAGGTTTCCCGCTCTGGGAAAAACTGTATTACGCCATGGATTTGGGTGCTCCGAAGTTGAATCAGGTTCTGGGCATCTCCGGTGGTTTTTTCGCATTTCTGGTCATCATAGCCGCCGCCATCATGTTCTGGGTCGGTGAATGGGCTGAGAAAAAATTTCCCCGGGAGGAGTATTAATATGCGTGCACGAAACATTACGGTGGGAATCATGCTGCTTTTGGGACTGGTTATCGCCATGGTGCCGGAGAATACCACCAAGCCTTACAAATTGACGGCTGATCAACTCCTGCGTGCGGTGAACACGGGTACGCACATGATTCATCCCGATTATCTGGCTGAATGGCTCATCAATAAGGATCCCAGTATTCAACTGGTTGATGTGCGCTCCCCGGACGATTTTGAGAAGTACCATCTTCCCAATGCCATCAATATCCCGCTGGCCGACATTCTCAATCCCGATTACCAGGTTATATGGGATCAGGGGGTGAAGTTTAATGTCCTCTATTCCAACGGCTCCACCGACTCAAATGAAGCCTGGATGATTCTGCGCCAATTGGGCTACCAGAACTTGGGTGTGCTCATGGGGGGCTTGAATTACTGGACTGAGGTGATTATGAATCCTGAGGAACCGCCGGTCACCTCCCCCAATGACGAAATTGCCAAATATGAGTTTCGTAAAGGAGCCAGTCAGGCACTGGGTGGCGGTGCGGCTACCACCAAAACCGCCACCACAGACACGGAAATTAAGAAACCAAAAATCGTCCCGCGGAAAGCGAAAAAAGCACCCCAGGGCGGGTGTTAGATTAGCCAACATCGGCTCAGCAAAAACTCCCGTTCGTCCAAGCAGATGAGCGGGAGTTTTTCATTTCATCTGAATGAATTCAAAACACACGCAACCCGCATGATAGTATTCATATTCAATCTGTATTGGCCACCTGATATAAATTGTCCTTTCTGCCGGCTTTCACTTCCAAAACCGCTTCCCTGATTGCATACTAACCAGCCATGAAGACACAACAACCCTTCAACCAGCGCAGCATTATTTTCATCGGTGTATTTGGCACCTTGTGGGGACTTTCGGAAGCCACGCTGGGCAATGTTTTGCATCTGTTAAGCGTACCGCTGTCCGGATCCATCCTCTCCGGGATTGGACTGATCATCATCCTTATTGCTCGTGTGTATAATCCGGTACGCGGCAGCACAGCCATGATGGCACTTATTGCAGCATTTATTAAAATCATGAGTTTCGCCACGGTCAAGCTGGGGCCGTTTGCAGGCATTCTCATGGAGGGTATTATCGTGGAAGTGATTCTTTCGCTTTTTACCCAAGGCCGGTTTGCCTTCTATCTTGCCGGGTTGATTGTGGGGATTTACCCCATTTTGCAGAATCTGGTAACGAAAACGATTCTGTTTGGGCTGAGTTTTGTTCCGGTGCTCCTGGACATGGTCGCAGGTATTTCGGAACGGTTCGGCTATGCACTGGGCTGGTGGCTGGTGGGTGGCTATGTTGCCATTCATCTCATCATTGGTCTTTTGGCTGCTGAACTGGCCTGGCGACTGAACCGGCGTGTCAAAATACATCTGGAACAGCGTGATCATGTTTAAATGGCTCAAAAGCCGGCGCGCCAGAGTGACATTCGCCCTTTTCCTGGCCATTCTTACACTGAATTACCACCCCTGGTTAATTCCCCTACTCAGCTTTGGGCTCGTGTTTGTAACCTATCCAAAGACCTTGCGTCCGCTGAAAAACTGGAAATTTTGGATTACGATTGTCCTGCTGGTGGTTCTGATTCCCATTTTTGGTCGCGAGCCGGATGCCCGTTTTTGGATAATCCCCTACAATGAGCCGTTATTCCATCAAACCAGCCTCATGGCGATTCGGGGAATTCTGGTATTTTTACTCTTCCAGGTACTCACCTGGGAATTGCATCAGTCCCAGTTATCCGCATTTTTCCGGCGACTGGGCATTCCCCAGTTTGACCGGATTTATGGGGTTTCCAAAGAGACGGTTCCCAAAGCGAAAAGCATTCTCCAGGCCAGGTACGGTGAATTCAAAACGAATCGCAGGCGAGCAGGGATTTTGGGACAGATCATTGATTTGTTTACCCATATTCTGGCCGATTTCGTGCGTCTGGCAGACGATCTATCCCAATCACCAACCCAGATGGCAGGATCCACCGACCCGGCTGTATTAATTGAGCAAGTTCGTGCGGTCCCGTCACTCATCATCATTACCGGTGAGCAGGGATCCGGGAAAACCACCTGGCTCACGCAGCTGATTACGGTACTGCTGGATAACAGTATTCCCGTAGATGGGTTATTATCCCTGCGACAGAACCGTGGTGAGAATCTGTGGCGACAGATGAATCAGCGGATTGCCACCGGTGAACAGCATGCATTGAACACAACTGAAGCGCTTCCAGAAGCGAATACGGTGGGTAAATTCAGCTTCTACCCGGATGCGTTCGAGTGGGCAGGTAAGCAGTTGTCACAGGCTGCAACCGGGCAGGAATGGTTCATTTTGGACGAAATTGGGCCACTTGAGATGCAGGGCAAAGGGTACACGCCCGCTTTGGCAGAGATTTTTGCCTCTGGTACAGGACCAAATCAGGTTCTTTTTACGGTCAGGCCGTCACTAGTGGGGAAAATGGATTCGTTTCTTACCGATTACCTGCCAGACCTGAAAGACCGGCCCCGTGTTATTATCCGGGTGGATGTATAAACTTTTAACGGTGTGATTTGACATACCGCTCGTAATCATTGGGATGATTCAAGTTCAGCAGGGATTCATGCGGCTGCAACTGATAGCGCTGCAGGGGAACCTGGGAAAATAATTTGTAAATATGGCGATTCCCTGCTGCCAATGCGTCCTGAATGGTGGATAACAACGCCGGTCTGTAGAGGGCGAATAGTGGTTCGTAATCACCGACTGTTGTAACCGGTACCACCGCCTGAGCACCGGGATTCGTCCGGGCGAGATTCAGTATATTTTCCACAACAGATCTGGGGATTTCCGGAATATCCGTCGCCACGACAAAAATGGGTTTCTGCAGGGCATTTAGAACTGAGTAAATCGCCATGAGTGGCCCCTGATCCGGCATTTCATCAGGAATGACCTCGCAAGGCAGGAAATCATAGTGCTTGTCATCCGGTCCGCTGATCAGGATTGATTCAAACAGCGCTGTAAGCTGAGAATGAATGTGTTGTATCAGTGGAATGCCTTTCACGAGCAACATCGCCTTGTTCTCCCCCATGCGCGAGCTGGTCCCGCCGGCCAGAATGACGGCGCTGGCCAATTGGTCTGTATATGGGGGTTGGTCTGAAGGCATGGTGAATCGTTTTCCCTGTCGATGCTAATTCCACCGAATTCCCGGTGAAAATGGTTTCCTGAAAATCATACAAATGTATCTTACACCATCATGAATTGAAACAGTTTGGAAGAAACGAGGTCAGCCGATGACACCTGTGATGATTGGTTTTACGCTCTACCTGGTAATGATTTTATTTGTGGGCTTCTACACGGTTCGTATTACGCGGAATTTGGATGATTTCGCCCTGGCCGGACACAAACTGGGCCCCTGGGTGATAGCTTTCTCAGAACGAGCCTCCGGAGAATCCGCCTGGATTATTCTGGGACTGCCGGGCGTGGGTTTGGTGGCAGGATTGTTTGAATTGTGGACGGCGGTTGGCTGCATCCTTGGGATAATTTTTTCCTGGTATGTGGTCGCTCAGCGGTTAAGACAGGCCACTTCTGACTACAGTGTGCTCACTTTGCCCGAGTATTTCTCCACCCGGTTTGGAGACCCGTCTGGATTGATGCGAATCCTGGCCTCCATCATCATCACCTTCTTTTTCACCTTTTATGTGGCGGCACAATTTTCCGGAGCCGGGAAAGTCCTCAATGTGACCTTTGGGATGACCCAGATGCAGGGCATGATTTTAGGAGCACTGATTATCGTTTTTTACACCATCATGGGTGGTTTTTTCGCGGTGGCCTGGACGGATTTGGTCCAAGGTATCATTATGATTGGCACGCTGGTGATATTGCCCATTGTGGGTCTTATTGAATACAGTGAGTTCACTGGTCACGGCATTTCATTAGACGCATCCAATCTATACGGCGGGCAAATCGGCTGGGGCGCTGTGGCCGGTGTGGTTGGCGGATTGAGCTGGGGATTGGGCTACATGGGTCAGCCTCATCTCATCACGCGCTACATGGCTATTGATAAGCCGGAAAATATCAAAATCGGTCGGCGCATTGCTATTTCATGGGCCATTCCAGCCTTTTTCGGTTCTCTCTTCATCGGCATTATCGGCGGGCAATTATTATTCTCCGGTCAAATGCAGTTGCAGGGACAGGAGATTCTGTCTCTGGCAGATTTAAAGGAACTCATGGCCGCCGGGGTAGTGGATTCTGAGAAAATCATGCCGGAGATGGCTGCACATCTGTTGAATCCGTGGATCGCAGGAATAATGATTTCAGGCGCCATCGCGGCGATGATGAGTACCGCCGACAGCCAATTGCTGGTGACCACGACTGTGCTCACTCAGGATGTGACCAAGCGGTATATCAAGCGAGAAGCATCAAGTGAGCAATTGTTACGCTACGGACGCTACCTGGCTATTTGTATCGGGTTAATCGCTTTTTACCTGGCCTGGCAATCCAGCGAACTGGTTTTTGAACTGGTCTCTTATGCCTGGGGCGGATTGGGTGCCTCATTTGGTCCGGCTTTGGTCCTGAGCCTTTGGTGGCGGAAAATCAGCCGGAAGGGCATTATCGCCGGCATGGTAACGGGCACACTTTTCACGGTAGTGGACGTGTTTGGTGAATGGATCACGGCGCGTCTGAGTGCCTTTGTGATTGCATTAATCGCTGTGGTGGTGGTCTCACTGCTCTGGCCGGATGAAAATGAGCAGGCGGCTGTAAGCGAGTAGCATCCGTTCGATTCGCATCATTCCTGGTGTAAAACATTGGATCGGGGGGGCAGGATTTTGGCATGACATGACGCGCTATTCCCCATAAACTTCACGGCATATCCTTCCAAGATTGGACTGACATCAAAGCAGAAAAAGACTTTCTGCTACCCTTTCTGGTTATCTGAACTATATTTTTACCGCTTAATTTGAGCACAGCGATAATATCAAAATCAAGGAAATCCATATGCTGGCACGCGTATTTAGTAGTTCTGTATTAGGCATTGATCCCTATATCGTTGAGGTGGAGGTGAATATCGAGTACCAGGCCTTCCGTTATACAACCGTAGGTTTGCCGGAAGCGGCGGTGCGCGAATCCAAGGAGCGGGTCATCTCAGCGATTAAGAACTCGGGATTCCGCTTCCCGCCTAAAAATTACACGGTCAATCTGGCACCGGCGGATGTGAAGAAGGAGGGCTCAGCCTTTGATCTGCCCATCGCGGTGGGCATTCTGGCGGCACTGGGATATGTGGATCAGAAAAAATTACAGGATTATGTCATGCTGGGAGAATTGGCACTGGATGGTACGCTGCGGGATGTGAAGGGTGCGCTGCCTATTTCGGTGGGGGTCCGGGAGTCGGCACATTCCGGCCTCATACTGCCTGCTCAAAATGCCCGGGAAGCCGCTATTACAAATGAAGTGGAAGTGATTCCGGTTAACAACTTATTGGAAGCGATTCAGTTTCTGAATCATCAAAAGGAGATCGAGCCACTGTCTGTGGATGTGGACGCCATTTTCGCGGAAAAACAGAATTACCCGCTGGATTTCCAGGATGTGAAAGGTCAGACACATGTGAAACGAGCGTTGGAGGTGGCGGCTGCCGGTGGGCATAATGTGATAATGATCGGTCCGCCTGGTTCAGGAAAAACGATGCTGGCCAAACGCTTTGCCTCCATTTTGCCACAATTAACCTTAGACGAGGCGCTGGAGACCACCAAAATCCATTCGGTTGCCGGATCGTCAGATGCCGGCAGTGGAATCGTTGCGCGGCGTCCATACCGTTCGCCCCACCATACCATTTCGGATGCAGCATTAGTGGGTGGTGGCCGTATTCCGCGACCGGGCGAGGTGAGCCTGTCGCATCATGGGGTCTTGTTCCTGGACGAACTTCCCGAATTCCAGAAAAATGTTCTGGAGGTGCTGCGACAGCCCCTGGAGAATGGTGAAGTGACAATCTCCCGCGCCACACTGTCACTCACCTACCCTGCCAATTTCATACTCATTGCTGCCATGAATCCCTGTCCGTGCGGGTATCTCACGGATCCCAACCACGATTGTACCTGTTCCTCACCGGTCATTCAAAAATATATGGGCAAGATCTCGGGACCGTTACTGGATCGAATTGACATTCACATTGAGGTACCAGCGATTTCATTTGAGGAGCTTTCGGGTAAGGAACAGGGCGAGACATCCACAGCGATTCGGGACCGGGTACAGTCGGCCCGGGACAGACAGCAGCAGCGTTTTAAAAACCGCAAAAATCTCTTTGCCAATGCGGATATGTCGCCAAAGGACATTCGCACCATTTGCAGGCTTGATTCGGCTTCATCAGCGTTGCTTAAAACTGCAACGGAACAGTTGGGATTAAGTGCCCGGGCGTATGACCGAATCCTGAAGGTTTCGCGAACAATCGCAGACCTGGCGGACTCGGAAAACATTCAGGTGGAACATATCTCCGAAGCGGTTCAATACCGGAGTCTGGATCGGCAACTGTGGATGGCCTAAAAATTCACTTGGATTACCAACGCTCCCCATTTACTTAAGCCCCATGTTTCAGGTTAAACTTACCACCCGTAGTTACGAAATGGACTCTCTGGGGCATGTAAACAACGCTGTTTACCTGAACTACCTGGAGCATTGCCGTATGCAATGGTTGTATGCCCACGGTATCACGGCGGTTGATTTCCAGCGGACAAAAACCTACCCGGTTGTGGTGAATATTAACATTAATTATAAGCGTGAACTCACTGATGGTCAGCAGATTATGGTGACAGTAGAGGAATTGGAACGCTCGGAGCGAAAAGTAATCTTCAGCCAAACGATTATTGATGATAAGGGTACACTGTATGCCGATGCCCGGGTCACGGTGGTTTGGCTGAACGAGCGACGCCAGGTCATTCCCCTGCCGGTTAAAACATTCCCCGCCCTGTTTAAGGAAACACATGAGAATTAAAATCAAACCGTTCAACGACAACATTCGCGCGCAATATGAGCATCATGGTCATCACCATCCCGGAGACGCGGGATTGGATCTGTTCATCGTGGAAAGGGTCACGATTAAAGCCGGAGAGACCGTAGCCTTGCATCTGGGAATCAGCTGTGAACCGATGGATGGAAAGGCTTATTTCCTCATGCCCCGTTCCAGTGTCTCCAAAACGCCGTTGCGGCAGGCCAACTCAGTGGGTTTGATTGATGGGGGTTATCGCGGAGAGATTATCGCTGTCGTTGACAATATTAAGGATGAAGCCTACACGGTGGAACCGGGTGATCGTCTGTTTCAGATCGTCGCAATGGATGGATCTCCCATCGATTTTGAACTGGTTGAGACCCTTTCCCAAACCTCCCGCGGGAGTGGTGGATTCGGCTCAACGGGGCGTTAATCCCGGCGCAGATTTTTATCAGACGAGACATTATCTCATCCGACATTACGCCATACTTATCGTTTATTTACAATAACTTATCAAGCTCTTTTGAATCATAAAATCCCCTTGCGCGATGGGTGTAACCCGTATATGTTTTAGCACTCTAAGAGAACGAGTGCTAATTGATAAACAGAAGTTGCCAAGACCAGAAAACAGTATGCAGAATAACGCATTCGGAAACAGAATTTTTTCAACTCAACAAAACACAACCCAACCTAATCGTACAAGTTTAAACGAAGGAGGAATCCTCTGATGGCGAAGTACATTGAATTTGATCAGGAAGCCCGCTCAAAACTAAAAATTGGTGTGGACATTCTGGCAGACGCCGTAAAGGT
>JAIPJR010000112.1 GCA_021734045.1 Fidelibacterota bacterium | reverse complement strand
GCCATTTTCGATTCAGCTATTCCACCACCGGTACCAATGCGGTTCCCGCTACCGACAGCGATTTATCCGGAGTACCAGATTATGTGGAATGGGCAGCCGCGTATCTGGACTATACCTGGGAGATGGAGGTGGATTCGGCGGGATTCGCGGGTCCCAATCATGTGGGTGGTGACGGAAAGTACAATGTTTCTTTCGAAGCCATGTCATCCTATGGTTATACAACAACAGCCGGCGTAGATGGCGCTGAATTGACCCGCCTGGTCCTCCACCGCAACTTTATTGGCTTTGGCAGCAATCAGGACCCGGAGGGGAATGTGAAGGGTGCCATGAAGGTTACCTGTGCCCATGAATTTAAACACGCCTCCCAGCGCGTACACTCCTTCTGGTCTGAAGGTGGCTGGGTCGAATTAGATGCCACCTGGGCCGAGGAATTCGTTTTTGATTATGTGAATGATTCCATGCTGAATTTCATGGGATTTGAAGACCCGCTGTCCCATCCCCATTACGGACTGGATCATGGTGGCACCGGTTCGTATGAAGATTATCTGTGGGAGGATTTCATCCACCAGCGTTTTGGGGAAAATTCATACGCCAGCGCCGAGTATATTGAATATTTCTGGACCTGGCGGGAGACGCATCAGGGGCAGACGGTGTTAGCTTCTTATCAGCAAATGTTTTCCCATTTCGGCACCACCTTCGCAGATGCGTTCAAGGAATATGTGGTTTGGAATTACTTTACCGGAAATCGCGCCGTCGTTGCACTGGGACAATCCATGTTCGGCTACGATGAGGCTGGGATTACCGGATTTCCCACCGCAACACTCACCGCAACCCATTCTTCCTATCCGGTCACGATTTCGGGTCCGTCCTTTGAGCGGTTGGCTGCGCGGATGATTCGACTCATGCCGCCCACAGCGGGTGTCCAGAATGCGCTGGAAATTGATTTTAATGGCCAGGATGGTGCGGAAATGTTTGCCATGTGGGCGGTGCGTGCAGGGAATACAGTGGATTGGGGTGAAATTCCGTTGGATGGCAGCAATGACGGCACCTTTGTGTTGGATATGCGTGGCGCCAGTGAAGCGGCGCTCATACCGGTAGTGACGCAGACAACCGGTACCAGTTTCAATTACAATTACACCATTTCAGGAACGACGGTGGCAGATTGTGATGCCGGTGATCTGAACGCTGATGGCATGCTGGACGTCACTGATTTGGTGCGACTGGTGGCTGTGATTCTGGAGCAAGGCTCGCCGGCTACACCGGAGGAGATTTGTGCTGCGGATGTGAATGAGGATAGCGCCATTACGGTCCAGGATGTGGTCGGATTGGTGAACATTATTCTCCAGTGAGGATAGGCTTATGTCGAATTCGAAAGGTGAGAGTAAAATGAGCGTACCGCTATACGAGAGTGTTCGACGGAAATTCCGGCGAAATCGTTCGGAAGCTGAAATTGTTCTCTCCACCGTCCATATTTTCAGCAAGCTTTCCCGGAGTGAAATTCGACAGGTGGAAAATGTGATGCATGTGCGTCATTACACCATGAACGAAACTATCGTGAAACAGGGGGCACCTGGCAGCGGTATGTACATCATTGTTTCCGGGAATGTGGGGATTTACATCCTGAATCATGAACATGAGGAGCAGCTGGTCACGGAGCTTGAAAAGGGTGATTTTTTTGGGGAAATTGCTGTTCTGAATGATGCACCCCGAACCGCAACAGCCCGGGCGCTGGAAAATTGCACCATTTTGGGATTTTACCGGCCGGATCTTTTAGGGTTACTGGAGACCAAACCCCAGATTGGTATTAAGATTCTGCTGGCACTCTCAGAGGTGCTGGCCACCCGACTCAGCATGACCAATGAAGAGCTCTCCCGGGCACAACGGCAATTACAAAAATTGGAGAATGAGCATAACGATGCAGGTGAGTGACGACCAGAGCGTCAACCAGAAGTTCATTCGCGCATTCCACTCAGCGCTTTTCAAAACGCTGGTTAATTTTGTCCTGCTGATTCTGGCGTTAATCGCGGCGTATAAATTTATTCCATTCCTGACGGATGCCGTTTTTATGATTATCATGGCGGTGGTGCTTACGGCCGTTATTTCACCAGCCATTGATTGGCTGGAGGCAAAAGGCGTTAAACGCGGCATTGCGGTGGCGCTCTTTTTTATCGTCACGTTTAGTCTGGTAGGTATGGTGATTGCCCGGGGTGCACCGGCTTTGATTGATGAAATCGGGAAGCTGAAAAATCTTATCCCCTCCACTTCCTCCAATGGTACAGTGGATCAATTGATTGGTAAATTCAATACCTGGGTCGCCCAGTACCTGCCCAGTCTGCAGATTGAGCCGGCCATGGTGGCGAAGGTGACCAGCTCATTTTTTAGTCAAATTGGGACAATCGTCACCACAACGCTGAGCGCCTTTTCCTCGTTTTTGTTTATTCTTATCATCACTGTCTTTTTTCTGGTGGATGGCCGGCGCATGATGAAGGCATTGATTGGCATGGTGCCGAATCAGTATTTTGAAATGTCTCTAAACATCGCTTACAAAACCCAGGAGCAACTCACCAATTTTCTCCGGGGACAGTTAATCGCCGCCAGTGGCGTGGGGATTCAATCCATTCTGGGGTTGCATATTTTGAATTGGGTTTTTGATGCGAATATCTCTGGCCCGTTTTTGATTGGTGGTATCGCCGGCGTGGCCAACATTATTCCTTACATTGGGCCTTTTGCCGGGACGCTCCCGGCCATCGTGGTTTCGCTTTTCAACAATTTTGGGGATCCGGTGGCTGCCAGTCACCTGTACTTCATTCCCCACATCGTGGTGATGTTTATTATTGTTCAGTTGGTTGATAATAACTTCATCTCACCGCTGGTGGTATCCGGGGCTATGGAGATGCATCCGCTCACGGTGATGCTGGTCATCCTGATTGGTTCAAAATGGGGCGTGGTAGGCATGCTCCTGGCAGTCCCGGGATGGGGCATCATCAAAGTGATTTTTCATGAAGTCATGAGCGGAATTCGACAGCATCGTGCCGCTGTGGGATGACGGTTTTTCACGCACTGTCCACAATCTCTACCACCAAATTCACTGCAATTTTATAAAATAAGAATCTAATCCCCCGGCAGAGAGACCACCCGGGTTACAATGCCCTCGTCCAGAAATACCTGCAACCGCGTGCCGTCTTTATACTGATAGACCCAGAGTTCAGAATCACCCAACCGGTAGATTTTTTGCGGGCGCGCTCCAAGTTTTTCCAGCACAAGATGGTCCATGCCCGTTTGTGGACGAATGTCAGCCTTGGTGAAACCGGGCTCGCTCCGCACCAGGTATTTCCCAAGTTCCCAGGCTGTGAGGGCGTCCAGACCCGCCAGTTTGTCTGCCTCCAGTGAGTTATCCAGTTCCTGAATGGGTTCCTGGAGGAGATAGGCTAACCGGGGATTCAGGTTGGCAGCACTTTTTAGACTTTCCATCGCCAGAACTTTATTGGCTTCTGTGACACTACGATCCGCATCCAGCACCATACCTTGGGCGATTTTGGATTTATACGCATCCACTTCCCCCCGAAAGCCCGGATTGGCGCGCTGGGCACTGTCCAGCCAAAACAACGCCCGGTCATACAACCCGTTCTGAACCAACACAGCTCCCCGGGCCAGCGCGAGCTTGGCACTGAGAAAACGAGCCGGTCGTTCCAGCTCCGCTGTCAGGTTGATGCTGGCATTGAGGTGTGCTTCTGCGCTCTTGAAATTAAGGGCCGTCAGGTTTTCTTGTGCTTCCCGCAGGTGGATTTTTCCCACAGCCGTCCGGAGCTCATTCACCTTCCCTAACAACTCAACATCATCCGTTTTTCCCGCCATTGACAGATATTTTTCTGTCTGGTCATAATCCTTCTGCCTATATGCTGCTACTGCTTCCCGGAAATACTGCTCCGGGAGCCTGTTGCGAACTTGCGCCAACCGAATTTTTACCTGCTCCGTATTGTGATGTTTGGGATTCTGATTGAGAAAATCACGATACAAGTTAATGGCTTGTTTAAAGTCCCGGCGTTGTTCAGCCAGATATCCCTTGTAGGCAATATTGGTATTTCCTCCGAATAAAAATCCAACGGTAAAAGCAATGGCGGAATGGCTCAGGTCGGTGGAAATGATAGGGGTATCGTAAGTTCCATCCACCGCCGCTGCAGCCCGGGAACCGGAAGTGGAATAGTCGAAAAATTGGTGCCGGTAGAGAAATTCCAAGCCATAACTGAGTCGTGAGCCACCATCGCTGGTACGGTGAAATTGAATCCCGCCACCCAGTTTCCATGTCCAGGCGGTGGTTGCCAATACCTGTTCTTCCATAACATTTTCGTACAAATACGCTCTTGCGATTCCGTTACCACCTTCCAGATAAATATTCATAGCCGGAAACAGCGGATAGATAAAACTATGGTCCAGATGAATTTCCAGTACTGAGGGGAACAAATCCGTCCGGCTGCGGGAGCCACCGCCCCGTGGCCAGGCAGATGGTTTAGGCATGGCGGCTAACGGTTTCCAAAAACGCACACCCACTCCGCTGTGCATATCCACGGTGGCTTGAGGCCAGAATTTGTATAGCCAGTTGTACCGAAAAATGGAGACACTCACATCCAGGTAGAGATCGCTGGTAAAATCCGGATTGGCGAATTGTGCGGTTTCGGTGAGCGTGGATTCCAGACTATCCAGAACAAATCGTTCCGGAGACCAACCTATGCGACCCAGTGCAATATCGGTATTACCAATAGTCATCATGAAAGGATCGCGAAATGGCGTCCATTGCCCCTGCGCCGGAAGGCTGAACAGGCAGAGCGTTAAAAACAGAACCACAAAGGAGAACCGCTGCATAAAAGAATTTAGCCGGAATTGCGTGGGATTCCAAGGAGACGCCGTGGCTTTGAAAGGGTTGAATCGTTCCGAGAATGAGTGCATATTTCGATGAACCGGATAACCTGGAGTGGATGGAATCTCATGAATGATATGCAAACACGATTTCTGCATTATGTCATCAGTATGATGATGTATGTGGGCGCTCTGGCCGCCGCTTTGTTTGGAGAAATCAACCTGGCTTTACTTATTCTGGCGGTTGGGCTGATTCTGTGGTTCATCGTGCTTGGAATCGGTGATTTGACAGATGCCAAACGCATCAGCGGTATGCAGCTATTAATTTGGGGTGTGGCATTTGCCACGTTGTGTCTGCTCTTTCTGGATCCTGCAGACGATTCAACTCTGATTCAGATAACCACAACCGGATTGGCGGTTGGGTTAGGGGTGTTTATTTTTTCACTGGTGTTTGCCATTCTTTTCTGGCATCAGGCGGATTTGGACGATGACGCCCGACTGCAGGAGGAGGAGCTCCGGGGAATGCAGTCACAGTTGGAAACATTGCAGAAGCGTCTGGACCGGCAGGAGCGGTTGATTCACGGGGATTAGAACCTGCATTTTATTGAAATAACCCATGTTGGAATATAACAAAAGCCCCGGACGGGGCTTTTGTCGTGATAGCATCGAATGGCAAGGAAGTCTGATTATGGTTCGGTGGAATCTGCTTCCGCTGGAACGGAGACGAACTGTCGGGTGTAGATATAATCGCTATACTTTTTCTCATCCCCGTTGGCTGCGTTAATCGCTACATACAGATGTGCCGGCGAATCGGGTGTCCCCGG
>JAIPJR010000111.1 GCA_021734045.1 Fidelibacterota bacterium | reverse complement strand
CGATCAATGAAATTATCAATGGCATGCCCGACTTGGATATGCCGCTGGGCATTATTCCCATCGGGACAGGAAACGACTTCGCCCGCAGCTGTAACATGCCGGTGGATTCGGTGCCACAGGCGGTGGACATTCTCCTGAAACATGAGATTAAAATTTTGGATGTGGGGGAAGTCAATGGACGGCGGTTTATCAATGTGATGGGACTCGGATTTGAAGGCCGCGCCAATGACATTGGTCAGAAATTGTCCTTCATGCGGGGTGCACCCAAATACATCCTGGCCATTGGATTCACATTTTTCTCCTTTCGCCGGATTCCCATGCGGGTGGCATTCAATGACATGGCGCTGGACCAGGAGATATTCCTCATCAGCATCGGGAATGGCTGGAATGTGGGCGGTGGACTGCAATTGACACCGCGAGCGCTAATGGACGATAGCAAGTTTGATATCTGTCTGGTGCGAGAAATTGCACGACGCAGGATTGTTACCAATTTTCTGAAGCTTTATAACGGCACGATTGGTGATCTCCCGGAGATCGAACATTTCCGTACTGATAAACTGGTAATTGAAAGCGAAAAAGCCATTCCGGTGCACACGGATGGTGAGCGCATCCTGCCGGTGCCGCACCGGTTTGAGGTCTCCATCCACCCTGCGGCGCAGGCCATGATTGGGAACTGGAGTGCTGAAAAACGGTTTCCGGGTGAATCATTATGACCCATTCCAGCATGATTCGGCGTAAGCGAACACATGCTATGCTCATTAGCTAAAGCCCATTAAAAAGAGGGAGCAGTTTGGCGCTTGTCGATTTGGTACCTTGCCTGGTTTATTCCGACGAACCGGAGTTTTTTCGCTCAAATGTTAGCAAACTGTAAACGATGAAATATTATACGCCTTACAAAACCATCGCCGGGCTATTGCTATGGTTCTGGGTATTATCCGGTTGTAATCATATCGCGTCAGATCTACTGGACTGCTGGCACCTGGCGCCGGATAATTATCATCAATATGCCAGTACTCAACCGGAAGGGGCGTTCATAGGACAGGACTATATCGACTGCCTATTCCGTTCAGTCGTTACGCATTATTCTGAGAAAATACCCCGGGGTATTTTCATTTCACCAAAGGATTCAACGCCCGGATTTGCTTCAGATACCACCACACTTGACGAAAATGCAATTAAGCAGATTTTGAAACCTGCAAATTGGAAGCTTATTCGCGTCCAAGTGATGAATGTTGCCAACGGTGACAGTATCAGGTCCTTCCGATTTACAGGCCGCTGGCAGCGTCAGGATATTTTTTCAACCCAAACCGTATATTCAATCTTGTTCAACCTTTTACAGAATCCGGAAGGACAATGGTTGCCCCATTCAGACGCAAATCATCCCGCTGAATTGGTGCTTAATGTGTATTCTGATTCAATGAGTGACACAGAAATAATTGAAGGAACATTTGGAATATATCCAAGAAGTGAAAATCTCACCTCAAAGCCACCCTTTCATTATTTGACCACGGTGCAGGATTCAAATGTGAGAATTCTGGACCGATATGGTTCACATTTTTGGGTTACGACTGAAGGAGGTGCTGCTGACAGCTTATATCATCATATTCTGAAGGAATTTGAATTCATGCCATTTCTGGTGGGTGAACGGGAGGGTTTCAACAAAGGTATAAAACCGTTTTTCACGGCTATTGATCTGCCACTTCCGAAAGAATTCGAAACGATGAACGGGGAGGCGTTTACCCAACGAATAAAAACGACTATGCACAATAATTGGAATGTGGCGACTTGTTCCGTCGAATTTTTTGCAAATATTCCTTTTTTTGTTCGGATTAAACTGACGCCCAAATCATCAGATCATCATACAGAACTGTACCTCTTTTGCGAGATTCGAAATCAACGATGGTTCCTGATTCATGGTGCTTTAAGTAGTCAGATGGATGTAAAATTTCCACCTCTGGAAAAACAGCTATTTGGTATTAGCGATTAGATCCCCCGGGGCTACCCGGAAATTGCCGGACAAAAGGTTGTTTTTTAACGATGCAAAGTATTTCTGGTGATTTTCGGTAATTCCTTATAGAATTGGCTGACCAAAAGAAGGTCATTTAGAAAGGACTACAGCTTTGCCCAGTGTTGATACCCTGTTTATTAACGGCCACATTCTCACCCAAAATTTCCGCAATCCCACCGCCAGCCAATTAGGACTCAAGGGCAACAAAATCGTTGTCGTGGGTGTCGATCTGTCCATGTACCGCGCCCAGGCCACCCGGATCATTGATCTAAAGGGCGCGGTGATGACACCAGGATTTCTGGATGTGCATACCCATTTTCTGGAGGGTGGTCAAAACCTGCTTTCGGTACAACTTCGTCCGGCCTCTTCCAAAGACGAATTCATTGAAATTTTGCGTAACTTTGCCGTCAAAACACCCCATGACACCTGGATCACCGGCGGCTGGTGGGACCAACAGCAATTTCCCGACAAAGCTTGGCCTAGGAAGGAATGGATTGATGCCGCCGCGCCGGATCATTTTGTGTTCGTGAGTCGTCACGATGGACATTGCGCTGTGGCAAACTCCAAAACCCTGGCACTGGCAGGCATTACCAAAACAACTGATAATCCCACGGGCGGCATGATCGTCCGGGATTCAACCGGAGAGCCCACCGGTTTGCTGAAAGACGCAGCCATGGGGTTGGTGTTTCGTCATCAACCGGCGTCAACACCTGAGGAGGATTGGCGCTATCTGGAGGCTGCCATGAACGAGGCCTTGCGAAACGGCATTACCTCCATCAATGACATGTGTTACAACTTCGACCGGCTGCGCTGGTATGAAGAGCTGGCCAAGGCGGGTAAGTTGAAGGTGCGGATCCGGGCTTATGCGCCATTATTACGCTGGGATGATTTGAAGCGCGAGCTGGATGTGGGGTTCTATCAGGACAAATGGTTCCAGATTGGGGGGTTGAAGGGCTTTTCCGACGGCAGTCTGGGATCAGCCACGGCACTCATGTTTGAGGACTATGACAATGAGCCCGGTAATCATGGCCTGCTGGACAAGGATTTTGAGAATCTGGCCAAAGTGCGTGAGATCTTGTGGGACGCGGACGCGCATAACATTCAGGTGGTGATTCATGCTATTGGTGATAAGGCCAACCGGCTAGTGCTGGATCTGTTTGCCGAATTGTATGAAGCCCGGGGCAAACGGGATCGCCGGTTTCGCATTGAGCATGCCCAACACATTCATCCAGATGATCAACATCGCTTTGGTGACCAACGGGTTGTTGCCAGCATTCAGCCCTTTCATTGTGTAGATGACTCCCGCTGGGCGGATGCGTTGTTGGGTGATCGGTCGAGATACGCGTTCCCCTACCGCAGTATTCACAAGCACGGTGGTCGATTGGCCATGGGTTCTGACTGGCCGGTGGCGCCGCTGAATGCGTTGCTGGGCATGCAGTCCGCGATTCTCCGGAACGGCTGGACAATGGCAGAGCGGCTGGACTTAGGCACGGTTCTCCATGCACACACCGAGGGAGCGGCCTTCGCAGAATTTTCCGATCATTACAAAGGTCATTTATCACCGGGAATGCTGGCGGATTTTGTGGTGTTGAAGCGGGAATTTCTCAACCTGGGGGAGATGGATCTGAAAGAGGCAGATTTGATTCAGGCGGTATTCAGCGACGGTAAACTGGTTTACGGCGAGATTTAGCGGAGGGGCAATGGGGATGCGGAAGCCGGTGATCGCCGTGAATGTGAGTTTTTATCCCATTGAGACCATGAATCGCAGTGTGGTGGGTTCCAGTTACACAGACATCATACAACAGGCAGGGGGTATTCCCTTTTTAATTCCACCCCAGGTGGAAATGGCGCATCTGGATCGGCTGCTTGAATTCGCCAATGGATTTGTCATGGTGGGCGGGTATGATGTGGATCCACAGCGATATGGAGAGGAACCCATTCCGGCGATGGAAAATATTACCATTCAGGATCCACGCCGGGCGGCTAATGATTTTGGATTATTGGAACGGGTGATTGGGAATCGTATTCCCACGCTGGCGATTTGTCTCGGAATGCAGCAGTTGAATGTCCTCCTGGGCGGCTCTCTGTATCAGGACATTCCCAGTCAGATAGAAAAACCATTGGTGCATAAAATTGAGGAGTGGTACGACGCCCGGCACGCGGTGGAATTTGAAAAAGGGTCGCTGCTTCAAAGGCTCACCGGCACCTGCTGCACCGAAACCAACAGCGCCCATCACCAGAGTGTGAAGCAATTATGTAATGGTTTTCATGTGACGGCCTGGACGGCAGATAATGTTATTGAGGCTATGGAGCCGGACGATGCTGCACTGCCAATCTTGGCGGTTCAATGGCATCCTGAATTCGATACCAATGATCTGGCGGGTGTGCGCTTGTTTGAATGGTTGATGGGCCGGATCCGGGGGTAGTTTTTTAGAGAAAGAGGAAAGTTGAAAGAGTAAGAGCAAGGGCAAGACTGTGTCTTTGCTGCCCGCCCCCCGTCTGTTACCCTGAGCTTGTCGAAGGGTAGCCGGGGCTGAATGCTGAAACCAGTGCAGCCCTACAGGGCCTCCCCTTGACTAAGCAATTGTTTTGAGTATTGAAAATTGAAAATTGGAATTTTTTTAAGATTTGATGTTTGTGATTTTGGATTTCATGAAATCGTCAGCCAGTTACGATTCACTGATAATCTGGGATAGGTCAACGCCCGGATCCTCCCGCTCTACCACCAGGATTCCGGACATGGGGACAATCACATATTTCTCATCTTTGTACTTAATTTCAATGGCAAATTTTTTCATATAGAGCGCATAATCCCCTACTTCAACCTCCATGGGCAGGTACTTCACGCCCTGTGTGCCGCCCCCGGACTGCCAGGGTTCATCACCTGCTTCCGGATCGGGCAGCGGCGTGCCGGGACCCACAGCCACCACATAGCCGCCCTGGACATTTTCTCTCTCTGTCACCGTTGGGGGTAAATACAAGCCCGATGCGGTTTTATCACCCCCCTGATCCGGCAGGATCAACACCCGATCGCCGATGACTTTTAAACTTTCCAATCGTTTTCTGCGCATAATCTATTTCTCCCGCATAAGATAATCGTCGCGTCATAAAAGCGGGGATTTTTTTCAAATTCACGGGGTTGTTCATTGAAACCTGATTAGAAACTTTCCATCAAAATCTGCGTAGACAGGCCGATCAGACAGGGGCGGTGAATGGTTTGAATGATTCGCCTGCGAATTACATTTCGCGCCTGGTGATGTTGACAAAGGGATAAATTGAATTGTATGGAGAGAAGATAAAATGAGAACACATAACCCTGTTTTTGGACGCGCTTTCAGTCAGGCCGGGAAACTTTCGGCAGCGGGCGCGAAAACCATGTCCATTTCCGGTACCATTGATAAGGCGGTAATTCTGTTTTTTGTCACGCTCATCGGTGCCACATACGCCTGGAATCAATTTTACGCCTTCGATGAAACAGGCGTTGCACCGGGCAGCCTGCTCACCATCGGGTTAATCGTGGGGCTGATTGCTGCGCTGGTGACCATCTTTAAGCCCCAATGGTCCCCGGTTTCTTCCGTCGTTTATGCCGGTGCTGAAGGACTTCTGCTGGGAAGCCTCACCGCCATGGTGAACGTCTATGCACCGGGTTTGGGTATCCAGGCAGTGGGATTAACCCTGGGTGTTCTTTTTACCATGCTGGCTTTATACCGGTTTCGCATCATCCGGGTGACGAATAAACTGCGCGCCGGGATCATCTCTGCCACCGGTGGAATTTTCATTTTTTACCTCATCA
>JAIPJR010000029.1 GCA_021734045.1 Fidelibacterota bacterium | reverse complement strand
ACTTCCCTCAAAAAACATTCTCTATGCGAATTTACACCAGCACGGGTTACTTTATCAAAATGAGTCTTTTCAATGCACAGGAGCAATCCAGCACTCTGCCACCGCTGGCGGAGCGCTTACGTCCCAAATCGCTGGATGAATTTTTAGGCCAGCAGCACATTCTGGGACCGCGGAAACTCCTGCAGCAGGCACTTCAGTCTCAACAGCTTTTCTCTATGATTTTATGGGGGCCACCCGGCTCCGGAAAAACCACTCTGGCTAAAATCCTGGCTCGCACCACCGGGCTCGTCTTTTTCGAAGTCTCCGCTGTCACCGCCGGTGTGAAGGATATCCGCGAAATCATCAGCCGGGGCAAAGCCAATCTGGAATTGGGTCGCAAGACCATGCTCTTTATTGACGAAATTCATCGGTTCAATAAAGCCCAGCAGGACGCCCTGCTCCACGCGGCAGAAGACGGGAGTATCCTGTTGGTGGGAGCCACCACTGAAAACCCCACCTTCGAGGTCATTACCCCCCTGCTGAGCCGCTGCCGGGTGTTGAAACTCCAGCCGTTGGGTGAAAAGGAACTTTCCGCCATCCTGGACCGGGCGCTTACTGATGATCTCTTTCTCAGCACACTGAAAATCGAATTTTTGGAAAAATCCCGCGGCTTTCTCATCGAAGCCGCCGGCGGTGACGCACGCAAGCTGCTGAACACACTGGAGCTCTCTGTAAATTTGGTGCGGGGAAAATCCAAAACGGTAAAAATCAAACCGGAGCACATCCGGGAAGCACTGCAAAACCGGGCGGCTATTTACGACAAGACCGGTGAATACCATTACGACACCATTTCCGCCTTCATAAAAAGCGTGCGCGGCAGCGATCCCGATGCGGCGCTGTATTGGCTGGCAGTGATGTTGGAGGGCGGGGAAGATCCGCTGTTTATCGCCCGGCGACTTATTATTCTGGCGTCCGAAGACATTGGCAATGCCGATCCCCAGGGACTGACCCTGGCAACGGCCGGATTTCAGGCCGTTCACAACATTGGCATGCCGGAAGCGTCACTGGTGCTGGCGCAGGTCACCACTTATCTCGCGTCAACCACGAAGAGCAATGCCAGTTATCTGGGTATCAATGCCGCCCGAAAAGCGGTTCAGGAAAATAGTGCCCTGCCGGTGCCCCTCCACCTGCGGAACGCACCCACCAAACTGATGGCAGCGGAAGGGTATGCCAAAGGCTACCGCTATCCCCACGATGAGCCCGGTCATTTCAGTGCACAGGATTATCTACCGGAAAAATTGCGGGGTGCGCAATTCTACCAGCCCAGCCAGCAGGGGTTGGAACAACGGATTTATCAGCGGCTAAGCAAATTATGGCCGAAGCGCTTTCCGTCTGA
The DNA here is from genome assembly GCA_021734045.1 of Fidelibacterota bacterium. GTDB lineage: Bacteria > Fidelibacterota > UBA8477 > UBA8477 > UBA8477 > UBA8477. The sequence continues at coordinate 30,600 of JAIPJR010000029.1, read as the reverse complement.
AAGCCGTTCAACCGGGCCGGAGGACGACGCTACCAGCAAGGGCAATCAATAACACACCCGCCAATGACCCGTTTTTACCGACGTTATCGCTCACTACTGTTCTTACTTGCGGCACAATTGCTGTGGATACCGGTTAACGCCCAGGAAAGCAATCGCCTTGAGCTTCTTAATGCCCGGACTCTGGAGAATATCACCCGGAATGGCGTTACCGTGAAACGGCTGGTAGGTGAGGTGAAATTCAAACGCGGGCAGGCGATTCTCACCTGCGATCTGGCGGAATTTGATGAGCGGCAGAACGAGACGCGTTTGAATGGAAATGTGCGGGTCGTTCAGGGTGAAGCCGTGCTCACCAGCGAAAACGGTGTATATCATCGTGACACGGAAATCCTTAAACTCACGGGAAATGCCCGCTATCGCCACAGGGACCAACGGGTCACGGCCCAGCGCATTAATTACCAGATGAACAAGAAAATCGTCACGGCCGGTGGTCAGCCCGTGATGATGGATTCCACCCGCACACTGACGGCGCACAATGTGACCTTTTTTGAAAATGATCGCTACGGCTATGCCATTGGTGAGGCTGAGCTTTATGACCACATTAACCGTGTAAATATTACCGGAGGACGACTTCAGTTTTATCCGGACAACGATTCGTTGCTGGCGTCAGGTGACCCGCAAGTGACCCGGCTGGATTCATTGGGGAAAGAAATATTTTCCATCGCTGCTGATTCGTTGTCGGTGGAGTCCGATTACTTTTTCGCCTGGGGAAATGTGCGAATTTCGCATCAGGAGGTGCGCGGCTCGGCAGGGCAGGCGGTTTTACAGCGCGTTGATAATTACGCCATTCTGAAGGAAGATCCCGTTCTCATTGAAGGGGACTATATTCTGCGGGGCGACGTGATTCAGTTGAATCTGGAAAATGATGAACTCCGCTCCGTTTTTATTCCAAAAAACCCCTCGTTTATGGGAAATAAATTCCTGCCTGACACGGCATTTGTGGATCGCCTCACGGGAAAAGAGATGGGTGTTGACCTGGTGGACAATAAGGTACAGCAGGTGATATTGGTGGGAATGGCCACATCCAAATTCCATGCCGTGGAGGACTCAGTTTACCGGGGGCTGAATGTGGTGAGCGGTGATACGCTGACCATTTTCATGCAAAATGATGAGGTAAATGAGATTCATGTGGTGGGAGGCAGTGAGGGCACATATACGCCGGCTGCCAACAGTGATCTGGAAGATGACATTACCTACAAGGCAGAGGTTATCCGGTACAATATTCCCCAGGAGCGTACCTTTTTGCTCACCGGTGCCAGTGTGTACTACGAGGATATGTCATTGGTGGCGGGAGAAATTGATGTGGACTGGCGACAGAATCTCCTCACCGCCCGCAGTCAGACCGATACAATGAATGCGGAAGACTATCCCCGATTAGAGCAGATGGGACAGAAACCCCTGGTGGGAAAGCGAATGGTGTATAACATGCGCCAGGATCGGGGACAGGTCGTGGCCGGAAGAACAGAAATCGACGAAGGTTATTATTATGGTCAGGATATGCAGCGTATCCGTTCGGATGTGTATCATGTCCACGATGGCTATTACACCACCTGCGATATCCCGGATCATCCCCATTATTATTTCTACAGCAAGCGCATGAAGCTCATCACCGATAAGCTGGTGATTGCAAAGCCAGTGGTGCTGTATATCGCTGATGTGCCTCTGGCGATACTCCCTTTCGCCGTTTTTCCTCAGCAGAAAGGACGGCGCTCCGGTTTTCTCATGCCGGGTTATGATTACAAAATCAGTGAAGGTCGTTCGCTGAAAGGGTTGGGGTATTATTGGGCAATCAGCGACTACATGGACGCCAAATTGGTGGTTGATTTCTATGACCGCTATGAAGATTTCCTCTATCGGGGACGCTTCCGGTACAAATTACGCTACATTTTAGACGGCACCATTAGCGGCTCGCTTACGCCAGACCGATCGGGACAAAGCGGGACCTATCGCTGGGACCTGGCTTTCAACCATAACCATACCGTTGATCCCACCATGTCCATCCGCGGGTCAGGTCGTCTCACGGGAGATGCCAATTTCGGGCAGGATTATTATCAGGAACAGGATGCCCGTCTTCAGAAAAACCTCCAGTCCAACCTGACCCTGAACAAACGGTTTGAGGGCACCAAAAACAGCATGAGCGCCAATCTGGGTTACACCCGCAATCTCCAGGTTGGGCAGGTGGTTCTATCATCGCCCACATCGGCGGGGACCCGACTGCGGGAATCGACGCTGAATCTACCGTCGTTCAGTTTCAGCCATAGCAGCAGCAACCTCTTCCCATCCAAATCCGGACAGCAGGAAGAGTGGTACAACAAACTGCTGTGGAACTATTCCACCCGGTTTAACAATACAACCACTACCGACTACGAATCTTACGCTGTGAATGATTCTACCCTGGATTGGCGGAAAGAGACTGAATCTACCCAGTCCATGGACCATTCCATGGCATTAACCGGCGCCACATCCCTTTTCGGTATACTCACCGCATCCGGCAATGTGAGTTACCGGGATAACTGGGCATTTCGGTACGAGCAAGCGCGCACGGACAATGGCATTATTCAAACCGATTCCAACGGCGTGGTTTTACGGGATCCGGTAGAAGGATTTCTCCGGCGCGGCACGTTTTCCACCGGCGTAAACCTGAATACTACCCTTTACGGACTATTTCCCCTGAACCTTGGGCCCTTGAATGCCATCCGCCATAAGCTAACCCCCAATATTGGTCTCCGTTATGCCCCCGATTTTTCCCGGTCATTCTGGGGGTATGTGCAGTCCTATCCTGATAGCGCTGGCGCAACAGTTACCTTCGATCCTTACCGCTATTCCAGCATCGGCGCCACGCCTGCCAATGAGACCTTTAATCTGAACTGGAGCCTGAAAAATGAGTTCGATTATAAGTTAATACAACTCGGTGAAACACCGGATGCTGACCCCCGGGAGACGAAGGGACAGCTTTTTACCTGGCAGATGAGCGGCTCTTATAATATGGCGAAAGATTCCCTGCGTGCGTCGGAGATAAATAATAATGGCGTACTCCGGTTGGGAAAATTGGGGAGCCTGAATTACTCGGCCAGGTTTGAGATTTATGAGCGGGATTCCATTCCCGGAAATACAACCAACAGTCATCTTGTGAATCGCCTGCGTTCACCCCGGCTTACCTCCGCTTCGGTGGGGTTTGGCTTTGCGTTCAAAAGCAAGACCACAGTAGCGCGTGTCGATACCGCTGATACCACGTTCCAGGAGGATGCTTTTCTGGACTCGCGTTTTGAGAATCGCACGTTGGGCTCGGGATCAGGAAATTTATGGGACTCCAATTTCTCTTTCAATTACTCCTACAGTCAGGCCGATCCTTTTCGGCCGGTCAATAAGAACTTCTGGGTGAATACCCAAACCCGCCTTAACCTGACGAAATTCTGGAAACTCTCCTATAATGCCCGTTTTGACCTGGTTCAGCGGGAATTGGTGAGTCATGATGTGCGCGTTACCCGGGACTTGCACTGCTGGTCATTAAAATTCACCTGGCGGCCATCAGGTTACGCTGCCGGCTATTATTTACTGATTCAGGTGGATGCATCACAATTGAAGGATTTGAAATTACAGCATCGCAGCCAGCCCTTCCGGCGTTAAAGCGGTCAGTCAAACCAAAGGAATCTGCAATATGAATCATGTTACCGAATTGAACCATCCGCTCATCCGCCAGGATATGGGCATTATGCGCAACAAAGATTCATCTCCGGCGCTATTCAGGCAGGCATTGAAGCGGATTACTTACCAGCTTTTCATCGAAGCAACCCGCAGTCTGGCCACGAAAGACCTTGCGGTGGAGACCCCCCTGGCGGTTACCAAAGAAAAGCGGGTGGTAGGTGATATTTGGCTGATTCCCGTGTTACGGGCAGGACTGGGAATGGTGGAAGCCTGTTGGGATATTTACCCGGAAGCCCGGGTAGGTGTGATTGGATTATACCGGGACGAGGAGACGCTGAATCCCCAGTCCTACTACCAAAACCTGCCCACATTCAAAGCCCTGGACACTTGTTTTATCGTGGATCCCATGTTGGCAACAGGCGGTAGTGCTAATGCAGCGATTGAATTTGTCAAGCAAAAGGGCGCCCAGACCATTTCGTTATTGGCGCTGATTTCTGCTCCGGAAGGCATTAAGGCACTCCATGCCGCCCATCCGGATGTTCATCTGTTTAGCGCCGCAATCGATGACCAACTGAATCAGGTGGGCTATATCCTGCCGGGGCTCGGGGATGCGGGTGACCGGATTTTCGGCAGTTAAGCACAATCTTAGCATTAAATGCTATGCAGAATCCTGCAAATGATTAACTTCTTTATTAAGCTTCGGCCTAACGTGCGAGAGGGAGCCAACCCGGGCGGGTTGAGTCTCCCTCTCCATCTCGCTTGTGCAGGACAGCAGTTTGCTGAAGTCCGTTTATCTACCGCATTCCTTATTCGATAAAATCAGACTCCAGATAATCTTCTAAGCGGAAATCGTTATCAGGATTGTGGTCCATTGCAACGATCTGGTCCACCACTTGCTTTTGGGCGCTCTCCACCAATTTTCGTGCGACCGGCCCTTCCCTGGGTTCAAACATGGCCTGCTTTTTCTGGGGAAGGTTGTTGATGATGCGATCCACAAATTCCTTATCCTGACCTTTCAGCGCCAGCGCAACCACATCCAGATCCACGGAATTGAACACATCCCGCAATATGCTGTCCGGCAGCAAGGGGACAGAATCAAAGGTGAAGTGAACCTTGCGGACCTCTTCGGCCAGGTCGGGGGCTTCATCATTAATGAAATCCAGGAACTCCCGTTGCTCGCGCGTGTCCAGCTTCCCTAACAGCTTTGCCAGTGCGGCACTGCCGCCCTTTTCATATTCGGCATGGGACGGAATGGAGCGGGCTTTATTCTTCAGGTCCGACGCAAAATCCAAAATGGCCTCAAACGGAATTTCCTCAATTTTGCCCATCTCCACCAACACATTGGCGCGTTGTTCTGGTGACATGGATTTGATAAGGTGGAATTGTTTGTCTTCCGGTAATTGGGCTAAAATAATAGCCTGACTGCGTTCCGGTTCCTGGCGCAGCAGATAGGTCAACTGCAACTCGGTCAGGTCATTGAGAAACGCGAAAGGGTGTTTTTTGGCTTCGGTTTTATCCTCGGCCTTCAGTTTCTCCGAAACGAAACTGAAGTAAAATTCCTCCAAAACCAGGCGTTTGGTTTTGAAGTCCACCTCCCCCAAACTTTGGGTGCGCTGCTGAATCGCTAACAAGTCATTCTCTTTCAAATCCTTGAATAATGAGACCGCCAGAGGGGTCCCCAGAATTTTGAAGAGAACGGCAACTTTATCAAGTCCATTGAGTTGCGGTTTTTCTTCTGCCATAACCGGACCCTTTCGCTCGTTAGCCGGCTGGTCTGTGGGGTTGCTTTTATTAATCTTGGTTTTCTTCACTGCCAGCCTCACTTGTTGTAGCGCTTTCGGTAGTAGAGCCACCGCTGTCACCCAGCCAGTTACTGATAATGCGCGATGCGGATTGAGGGCGTCCAATCGCCAGTGAAACCACTGATTTCCGCACATCATCCATTTCGGATCGAGCCGCATCATCCGACCGGACCGGTTGACGGCGGTAGGTCATTTGTGTTGCGCCGCCGGTGGCCGCGCTGGACAAAGATTCCTCCGTCATTTTTTCCGGTGGGGGTGTTTTGGATTCGGGCTCACTGTTGAGATCGCGTTGAGTTTGCAAGAGATCTTTCAGTCGCTTTTCCGCCTGTAACGCTGCTTTTTCAGCGGCCTTATCAATCCGTTCGTCATCCGAAGACCATTTTCCAGCCGGCGGATATTCCGGATAGACCGGTGTTTGCGGTCGCCGGTTCATCGCCGCAAAAACCAACCCCAGTAACAGAATCAGAAGCGCCGCACCGCCCAGGATTAAATACAAATTGGTGTTGTCAACGCTGGCCGCTGCCGGCGGCGTTTCCAGGGTTTTTTGCTGCATTTCCAGTAATTTCTTATTCAGCGATTCCTGCTCTTCAACCAACTTGGAGCGTTCCTGCTCTTTTTTACGCTGTTCCAGTTCCAGCTGGAGCTTGCGCTCCTCTTCCATATCATTGCTCTTTAGCTGGACCTGGAGCTCCTGTAGCTGATTTTCCAGCAAGGCGATTCGCAGGGAATCGGCTTTCAGCTGTGCCTGTGCTTGTTCACGCTGCTGCTCAAATAATCGTTCCCGCTCCGTGGCCAGTCGCTCCTGCTCGGCCTGACGTTCCCGCCGGAGCTCATCTTCCCGCTGGGCGATTCTTTGCTGCTCATCTTCCCGCTGTTTTTTCAATTCCGCCTCGCGTTGTTTTAAACGCTCTTCTTCTTGTTGGCGAATTCTGGCCAACTCTTCCCGCTCTTTCTGCAGCTTATCCTGCTCAGCCGCCAGCGTTTTCGCCTTCTCATCCTCAGCTTTTGCTTTTTGTTGCTGTTCGATCAGAGCCATGCGTTCGGCGATGGATTTCAGTAAAACCTGTTCCGCGTCGGTTTTTTGCTTTTGATTATCCTTGAAAGAGGCGGTCATAATATTCATGACATCACCACGGGAGCGATCAAAATGGGCTGCCACCATGGCTACCTGGCGGATATTTTCAACTACCGACGGGCTCACCTGATCTTCCAGAATGACGGTGATCTCCACATGATCAACCGAAACCCGGGGAATCGATGTAGTCGCTACCGTGTGACGACGGATGCGCGGCGGTTTCGTTGCTTCCGGAGTGGTTTCCTCGTAGGGAATAGTCTCTTCTGCAACCACGGTCTCTTCCGGTAGTGGTTCAGCCGGTTCTGAGGCGGCATCCGGTAACGAATCCTCTGCAGCACCAGCCATTTCGTCTACTTCCGGTGCAGAAACCGGCGTATTGTCAGCCGTTGGTTGAGGAGCGGGTGTTTCCGCCGGGCTAAACAGGTCAGAACGAGGGCGCTGTACACCGGGAATGCCCGGCAAAATTTCGTCTAACCGGGTTTCTGTTGGAGCGGATTCTTTTGCAGGAATTCCGCCGGTCTGATCCGGTTTTGGACTAACCGCATTTCCGGGAGCACCGTTTGAGTCCAATGTGGGTGTGGTGGTACGGGGTTCCGGGTGGGTAGTGGTCGGTTTTTTCCCGGTAGAACGACGCCGGCTATCGGCTGGCGGTTCAGGAACGTACTCGGTCTGAAATGACTGCCCGGGTTGGACATCCATGAACACCTTCACATCAACAACGAACCGGTCGTTATCCGTGATTTTGAAAATCGCATCTGAAATTCGATGCCGAATGGTATTCTCCAGCATGATTTTCTGAGCGTAGAAATTTTCTGCGGCTTCAGATTGCGCCAGCAGTGTCATGCCCACCAGCATGCTGCCGGCAATCACTCCGAAAAGCCATTTCCGCGCTGGATGTTTCATAGGTCGCTCCTTGCTTCCAACCAATTCCATTAGCCGATCGATAAAAATGTTATGTCAACGCGCCGGTTTTTCGAGCGCCCGGCATCTGTTTCGTTACTGGCTTTCGGCCGGGTATCGCCATAGCCAATCGCCCGTAATTTATCTGCTGCCACGCCCTCTTCGACCAAAAATCGGATTACCGCACTGGCCCGGGAGGCAGACAGTTCCCAGTTTGATGGAAATCGAGAGGATCGAATGGGCACATTATCGGTATGCCCTTCCACAGCGATGTTATAGGTTGCCTGCTTCATCGTGGGAATGAGCCGGGATAAAAAGTCCTGAATTTGATTCGACAAATCTGCACTTCCCACCCCAAACGCCAAATCGCTGGCAATCCCCATGGTCACACCGCGGGAAGTCAAGCTGACCTGCACCATAGACCCCAGTTGTTCCTGGGCAATAACCTGCTGAATATCCCTGGAAATCTCGCTTAACGAGACCAATTTTTCCGAAGGCCTGGTGGAACCTTCCTGGGTGCCCAGGGATTCGCCGAATTGCTGTAATTTCACCGGGTCAATGGTTGACATGGAAAAAAGTAGCACAAAAAAGGTCATGAGCAGCGTCATCATATCCGCAAAGGTCGTGAGCCATTCCTCGCCTGCCGTACCTTCATCTTTCAGCGCACTGGATTTGCGGGCTTGGCTCTGTTTTTTTGCTGCTACTTCAGACATATGCTTTCTTTTCGTCCCGGGTACGGTCTCATTTCAAGTCTCTCTTGAATCCCGTTAAGTCAATTCTTCCCGCTTCCATTCTTTGGGCGGCAGGAATGAGTTCAAGTGCTCGCGCACCAATAACGGGTGTTTTTTCTTCTTTAACAGAACGACACCTTCAATAATCATATTCTGCGAAATATTGCGTTTCTCAATTCTGGATTTGAGTTTTGTGGCGATAGGATTAAACAACAGGTTAGCGAACAGTGCGCCATAGAGTGTGGTAATCAACGCCAAACCCATGGCCTGCCCCAGCGCTGCGGCCGGATCCTTGCCTGCACCACCACCACCGGAGGAAGCCTGCGCCATACCATATAACATCGCCACCAAACCCACCAGGGTTCCCACCATACCAAAGGCCGGTGCCATGGTTCCCATGGTGCGAAATACATTAGCTTCCGCTTGCTCCCGCAAAGCCCGATTATCAACACGAGTTTCCAGAATATACCGGATATCCTCCTCCGCCAGACCGTCTACAATCATTTGAAGGCCATCTTTGAAAAAGGGTGTTTTGGCATCACCCAGCGATTTTTCCAGATCAGCGGTTCCCTTGCGGGCTACGGCTGCCATCTCAACAATCTCTTCCAGAATCAGGGCATTTTTAACCTTTTCACCAGAAAAAACCGCCTTCAGATTTGCCACCAGGCGTAAAACTTCGGCCAGCGGGAAGGCTATCGCTGTTGCGGCAATGGTTCCACCCAGCACAATCATGAGTGATGCGGGCTCAACGAAGGTCAGAATACCACCGGAAAGGTTCACGGTGGCCTGCACCATGGCAGTGCCCACCAAACCTACGCCCAGAAGAATTCCAATAATTGTTGCAATATCCATTTATGGCCTCGTTTTAGTCTCTGAATGTGGTTGTTGTGCGGAGACGGTTTTCGTTTAATGCCCGTAAGATATTCCGAACATCATCGTAGCCCGGATCGATCTGCAGTGCCAGATTCCAGTTAATTGTCGCCCGGTCCAGTTGTCCCATTTTGTAATATATGGATCCCCGGCGGGCGTACGCCAAGGCCAGATTGGGATTCAATTCCAACGCTCTGTTAACCTCTGCCAGCGCTTCCGGGTATTCTTCGTTATAGAACAACCTGAGGGAGCGTGATAAATGTTTTAATGCCTGATTTACACGGGCTTGTGAGACATGCTGGGCCAGCTTCATGGTGGCGATGGAATCTTCCAAAACCTTGTTGCGTTGCTCCAGTTGCTCCACCATCCGGTTCAATTGTTCGATTTCCGCCGCCGTCATGCGCAGGGAGTCCTGTAGCAGAATAATCTGGTTTTCCTGGGCTTTATGCCAGGCAGAGTCGATTACCGTTCGAACCGGAATACCATCTTCTGTCACGACCCCTTCAACCGCCAGACCGCGGCCCCGGGTGGCCTGCTTTTTCACGCGCGGCAGGAAATAATCCAGCCCCACAGTGATCGCCGGGGGTTTCTCCGCTGTGGCATCACCGAAATTGGGGATATTCTGCATGTTGGAGAAGGCCAGATTCACTTTGTATTCCAGAGTGAGGGGAATGCGCAGTCCCATATTCACCGAACTGCCGTCCCATTCCACCATAAAATCCATCCCGCCGCGCTCAGCCATGATATTGGTGTTCAGCAGCATGCCGATAAAAATACCAAAGGAGTTGGCCATATCCGTGAAAACCGTATCAACGAAGCCATTATTGTTGTAGTCCGTTAGGATGGCCTCGCCTGAATCCCAAATGCCATTGCTGTTCAAGTCAGTGTAAACATCGGTGAGGCTTGAGTCTAAGACTGTTTTCCCAAAATTAATGCCATACCGGCCGGTCCCAACACCCAGGTAGGTCTTGAGATTGTATTCAGAAAAACTATTCTCCCGGCTGATGAGCATGTAGTAGGATAAATTCCGCACCTGCTCGGAGACACTTTCGTTATTGCCGCCCGAATTCAAATCAAAAACGATGTCTGACACCCCCACGCCGATGGCTGCTTCGCCATAGGTGAGCAACCGGTCCTGTACATGGAGCGCCAGTTGGGTCGGTGCGGTCGAATTGGATTGCTGTACCGTGGAAATTCCCAGGCGAAAGGAACGGGTAATGTCGGTTTCCAGATAGAGCCCCCGGTTCCAGACCTGAGTGCTCTGGGTTGCCGCAGCCGTTTTCCCCAGATATTGCGTCCCGATGCCCACCCTTAATAGATAGGGATAGGGGTACAGGCTCGTGGTGGGGATATTCATCATCAATCCCGGACGGGAGAAACTAAGCTGTGTCTGTCCGCTGGCGGACATCATCAATCCCGCCAGTAAAAGGATCAACATCTGACTAGGTTTTTTTAAGTATCGCATGCAACCATTCCCATTATTCATGCTGCGATAATTTCCGCGCACGCTGTAAAAAGCGAGTGGCCACTGTGACATACTCGCTGTTTGGATATTGTCGTACCAGACTCTCAAACACCGCCCGGGCTTCCGGCAGGCGCCCCTGACCTTCGTACAGAATCCCCCGTAACGCCAGGGCATCATCCAGCTTATCTGAATCCGGATATTGGGTAACCCGGGTGAGTTCCTGATCAGCCGGAATTAAAAGCCCTACCGCATAATAGCAGGCACCGGCGTAATACTGGGCGCTGGCTTTCAGTCGTTCGTTTTTTCCGTAGGCGGTCAGTCGCTTAAAGTCATCCAGGGCGGACAGGTAGGACTGGCGGTGGTATTTCGTCAGAGCGTCCCGGTAAATGTCCTCTTCACTGCGGTTGGGGCTGTCGGGATGGGACTGGAGGCTGGCAACCATCTGAGGTGAAATTGGGGCGGTTTCCAGCCAAATACTGTCAGCGGGTGTCACCGTAGACGACAGTGCATTTTCCGGCAGATCCGTCTGTGTCGCTGAATCCCTCAAGCGCTCCAGTTCCGACACCTTTTCACCCAACAGGCGATTCTGTTTTTCCAGAACGGCCAGATCGGTGCGGTAACCGGCGCCCTGTTCCGCGATAAAAGTTTTTAAGCTGTCGATAGAGCGGTATAGTTTGGCGATTTCAAGCTCCATCCGGGCTACTCGAATTTGGTAATCCATCACCAACTGGTATAAGTCCATATCACCACCGCGCAAGGGGATGTCTTCCTCCCGGGGGAGTGATTTGGTTTTTGGAGCCGGAGCTTGCTCATGCTGAATATCAATTTGTTCCCTCGACGGAACCTCCGCCGGCAGTGTGTCTGCCTGAGTCTCCAGCGTGACGCTATCCACTGGCGTGGGAACCGTGTCCTGGATAAAAATACCCAAGTCATAGAGCAATTTGCCCTGATCGGTGGTTTGCGCTTGTAGTCCTGTCATCATGAGGGATATGATTATTCCATATTTAAACCACTGCCGGTGCATGGTTCCTGCTTACATCTTCTTCCCTGCAAAGTACTCCTTCACACGGGGTATCATATCGCTTTCGGGATATTTATCCATCACCTGATGGAAAAGCGTTTCCGCCTCTGTTTTGTTGCCAAGCTGAAGGTAGCACATGCCGATTTTAAATAATGCGTGATCGGCTTTATTATTTTCCGGAAACGCACTTACTTTGGAAAATTCCTCAATGGCCTGCTGGTAGTTTTCCAGGGAATAATAGCATTCTCCAATCCAATATTGACAATTATCGGCATAAGTCCCATCCGGCCAGAGATTGATGAGCTCATTGAATAATTTAATGGCGGAAACGTAGTCCCTTTGGAAATACTTATTTAAAGCGGCATTATACTGACGCCGATATTCCCGGGCAGTTAATGTGGTTTTGACCGGTTTCGCTGGCTCCGAGGGCGCCGCACCCGCTTCCGCTGGTTTCGTTTTGTCCGGTGTGTCTTGTGCCGGCATTTCTGCGGTTTGCGCAGAGTCGGCTTGCGCCTCCTTCTGCACCACCACCGTTTTCTGTTCCAGTTTGGGCAGAATCTCTTCTGTTAATCTCTGGAGCCGGAAATCCAGCGAGTCTTTGGCCATTCTTAATGTGTCAACCACCACGCGCAAACTTTGGATTTCACTGCTCAGGATGTCAATATTTCCCCGCAATTCCAAGATTTCCGAGTCTTTGGCTTTGCTGTCTTTTTCCTTTTCAGCCAAGGTGTTCTGGTAAATAACCAACTGGGAATCCATCTGCGTCAGATTTTGCCGCATCTCCAGCAGTTCGTCCTGCGTGGCTTGTAGTTTACCTATTTCACCACCCAGCGACTTGAGTTGTGTCAGTAATTCCTGTTGAATCGGATCAGGCTCGGCCGGTTTGGTACTGGAGCAGCCGGAGAAAAAGAGTGTGGTGAGTCCCAGCGCAAGTGTAAGCGTTAGTGTTATTGTCCAATGTCTATTCATATTCTTCCCATGCAATGGAGTAGGAGTACCCGATGAAATTACCGAATGATTTAGGAATGTAGAGTTCGAAACTTCCGCTGGCGCCGGGATATAGTGAGGTATCCGTGGTTACGCCGCTTTTAAATGTGTGGTGCGATCCCTTCACAAATGCCGTCAGTTCTTTGGTGTCGCCACTCCAGTTCATCCGAAAAACAAAATTGACCTTGATAAAATCGGCACGTTTCCCGCCAATATTTTTAATCGTGCCGGAGAGAATGGTATTCCCGCTACGATCTTTCCGTTCTTTAATGGTGCCGGATAACACCGGATTGGCCTGCAGATCCTGGCTAACGCTTCCCACGCTGGCTGATTGCGCTGTGGGCGTGTGGATATCTGCGCCGGCAATACCTGGACGGCCGGGTGGTGGCGGAAATTCCTCGGCGAGTTGGCTTTGAGGAACCGTCTCAGGTGCCTGAGTGGGTGTGTTGTCCACAATTCGAACCACTTGGCTGCGGTCGATTGACAGAACCCCGATAAGCGTTTTAATCCGGATGGTCTGATCATCCTGATCAAGAATGTCACCATACATACGGGAGCCGTTGGACAGGTGCACTTCCTTGCTGTAGATACTTAAAGGGTTGAGCCAAACCTCGCTCTTGCTCTGGAGCTCCGAAACCTGGGACTGCAGGTGTTTCACCTCTGCGGTCAGTTTTTTCAGCTCAAAGTTTAACTCTTCCAATACAAAGTCCGCACTCTGCTTCCCACCAGTGGCCGGCCGGGCATTTCCAGGCAGAACCGTTCTGGCACCAGTCTGTGATGCTACTCCGGGATTCCTTGATGGCGTATCAAGATTGGAATCATCGGGCGTACTGGTGATTGATGCCGGGAGTTTTTCATCGCCGGTAGCATCAATCTCTGACGCCGATTTCGAGAAACAACCTGCCAAGATTAAGCAGAATGTCACCGATACAATGGTAGTCAGCTGAAGACGCTTCATCTTCGCCCCTTACTCGGCTTGTATGCTATTTAGTTGTCCAAACGGCATGACTGCCCTGCACAGTCGTCTTTGCCTTTCGGGAATATAGATGTACTGAAAAACCTTGTCAAGAAATATCAGGCTTGGTTTTAGGGGGTTAAGGCAATGACTTAAATAAATGGTTTAAGTGACACCATATATTGTGCGAAAGGCGTTGGCTTTCACCAGATTTAGTTGGATTGGCGGTGATAATAATTGTGTCATTAAGGATTTTTTCGAGGGTAAATTACCTAAAAACAGGAATTTTAGCGAACTTTCTGAGAAGTATAATCCCCGGCGAGTGGCTCGGCCGGAAGCGGTGTGATTGTTCTACTGTCCGGCCGAACCGGGGGATTGGTTCTCAGAAGGGCAGGTCCTCTTCTGATTCCTCGTCGTCAGCTGTCGTAGCCTTGGTTTTGTTTTTTCCTGAACCGGAGCCCAACAGGGTGACGCGATCACAAACTACTTCGGTCACATAGTGTTTGTGTTTCTCCTTGTCCTCCCAATTGCGGGTCTGGAGTCGCCCTTCCACCAGGATCATACTCCCTTTCTTTACATACTCCTCTACGAACTCAGCCTTTTTGCCCCAAATAACCAGCTTGTGCCATTCGGTATTTTCTACCCATTCACCCTTGTCATCTTTATGGGTTTCATTGGTAGCCAGGCTCAGGTTCGCGATGGCCGTCCCTTTCGGTGTGTAACGAACATCCGGATCGGCGCCGACATGACCGACCAACATGACCTTATTCAGGCTATTGCGCTGCATAAGTCCTCCTGGTTGTTAGTGTTAAAAAATAGTATTAACACGCGAATATAAACGCAGCAGATTAAAGATGCAAGATTTGAGAATTTTCCAATTTTAGGGAAGATAGACGAATTTTGCCCGAAACGTTTCTGTGGCTGTTTCAGCAATGATAAAGTAAAGTCCGGCGGCAAGCTCCGGGAGGTGGTTGATCCTGAATTCATTGATATTCGTGACCCGTGGGTTTCCTTCACCCACCAATTGACCACGCAGATTATACACGCGATAGGTTTCCAAAATGGGCGCCCGGTTCCGGCTCAATTTTACTGAGAATGGCGTTGTACTCACCGGATTGGGAAAAACCCTGGTTGAGACTTCATCACCGGTATCGGCCGTAAGCCGAGCAATAATGGCGCGCACATTGGGTACCCCCCAACCGAATGTATTATCCGGTGATGTCCATCGATCTCCGGCGGCACGAAACAAGGCAATAACACTATCAGGTGGTAAATCCGGGCGCGCCTGCAGCACCAACGCCGCCCCTCCAGCGATCATGGGCGTGGCAAAAGAAGTTCCCGAACTGTAATAATACCCACCACCCTGGGACGGTAAAAATACTGTCGTAGCCAGCGTCACCACGTCCGGCTTGATGCGGCCATCGGCGGTGGGGCCGCGACTGCCCTGCGCATAAGCAGAATAGTCCTGATTAATTCCGCCCACACTCAGCACATGTTTTCCGTCCGCCGGCGCCCAGAGCGTTGTGGGATCAGGCCCCTCGTTACCCATGGCATTCACCACCAAAATCCCCCGCTGGGCGGCAATATTCGTTGCCTGGGTGATAACCGTCGTTTCACCATCCAGGGCGTCAGTGGGATATGAATCTGTCGGATTATCAAATTCCTTATAGGCCAACGAGGAGGAGATTATTTCAACACCCCGGGCATCCGCCCACTCCAGGGCCGCGACCCAGTTATCCTCCTCAGCCGGCGTTTCGGTCGTAGCATTTTCCGTCCGCGCTAACAGAAACGAAGCCCCATTTGCAGCGCCTATAAACTCACCGGGCATGTAACCCGCAATTAAACCCAGGCAGGCCGTACCATGACCCGAACTCACGCCATCCAAATTGGTCTCGTGGGCAACAAAATCATAACCAGCGACCACATTCAATTGCTGAAATACCGGGTGCGATAACAAGAAACCGGTATCGAACACGCCGATTCTCACACCGGTGCCGTTCCAGCCTTCTGCGTGCAGGGCCGTAAGATTCAACAATTCGTTCTGAAATCGGGAGTTACCGTATTTGAAATCTGTCATCCGTGCCAGTGGTGCGGACAATTCTGGAGGATATTTACGCCCCGCCCTGGCCACCGGTCGAATTCCTTTCACACTGGACAATTGTCTTATGCGATCCAGATCCGCAGGGGTAGAAATGGACACGCTCACAGCATTGAACCACCGGGAGCGCTGTCGGATAGTCACACCCACCAGACCTATTTCATCCACGTACGGTTCATAGACCGGGATATTTTGCCAGACCTTGTCCCTCCCCCGCAAGGCAATGCGCCGGCTGGTTTCCGGACTCAGGGGAATGGGCTTTTGGAGTGCCTGGGGACCTTTGTCGCGGAAAAACACCCAATAGTGATGCGAGTCGGTTTCAGCGTACAGTGTTGATGAGATAAAAAAAAGGCTCGTGATGAAGATGAAACGAGGAAAATAGCGTCGCATGGTCGCGGGAAACATGAACCAGACTACTAGGCTAAGGGGTGTAGCCGGGCTGTGAAATGGCGTAGGACTGGCGCTTCATAAGTCAGTTCAAACCCGCGAAGTTCCTGCCGATTTTCATAAATTTCGATAATACTTTCGGCCACATATTCCATCTGACTATTGGTGTACACCCGCCGTGGAATGGCCAGCCGCACCAATTCCAACTCGGGGTAATGGGTCGTGCCGGTTTGGGCATCTTTATGCGCGAACATCAGACTCCCGATTTCCACAGCACGAATCCCGGCATGGAGATACAGCTCAACCGTCAGGGCGATACCGGGAAATTGGCTCTGGGGGATGTGGGCAAGAAACGATTTTGCGTCCAGATACACCGCATGGCCACCGGTGGGTTTTAAAAATGGCACGCCGGCTTCTTCCAGCCGATCTCCCATCCGGGCTACCTGTCCAATGCGGTACGCCAGATAATTTTCATCCAAAACTTCCGCTAATCCCCGGGCAATGGCTTCCAGATCGCGCCCCGCCAGACCGCCGTAAGTGGGAAAGCCCTCAATGAGAATCAACCGGTTGGTAAGCTGCTGGGTTAATTGATCGTCATTGAGTGCGATGAAACCACCAATATTCACCAGCCCGTCCTTTTTCGCGCTCATGGTACAGCCGTCAGCATAAGAAAACATTTCATTGGCGATTTCCAGGATGGTTTTATCCGCGTAACCCGCTTCCCGCTGCTGGATAAACCAGGCATTCTCCGCAAATCGACAGGCATCGATGATGAGTGGAATTTCATGGGAATATAAGAGCTCTGCGGTGGCCCGGATATTGGCCATGGAGACCGGCTGACCACCACCGGAATTGTTGGTAATGGTGAGCATGCCCAGCGGGATTTTTTCCCGTCCCACTTTTTGGATAAGCGCTTCCAGCTTGTTCAGGTCAATATTGCCTTTGAATGGCAGAATCTTATTCGGATCCTTGGCTTCATCAATCACCAGATCCACCGCTTCGGCACCGTTAAATTCCACATTGGCACGGGTGGTGTCAAAATGGCTGTTATTGGGAACGACCAGGCCTTTGTGCAATATGGTGGAGAACAGCAGGTTTTCCGCTACCCGACCCTGATGGGTGGGAATCACATGCTTAAACCCGAAGATTTTTTGAACAGCCTGCTCGAAATGGTAATAATTCCGGCTGCCGGCATAGGATTCATCCCCAAGCATGATGCCGGCCCATTGATTATCACTCATGGCGCTGGTGCCGCTGTCAGTAAGTAAATCAATGTAAATTTTATCCGCCGGAATATTGAAAACATTATACCCGGCTTGTTCCAATACAGTCTCCCGCTCTTCCCGGGTGGTACGCCCAATGGGCTCGACAACTTTGATTTTAAACGGTTCTGGTGGGTATTTCATGCCCGATTCCACTCCCTATCATAGGTTCATCTTTGAATTCAAAGATACAGCTTGAGCTTTGCAAAGGCTACGCCGGACATGGGTGTGGCGTGACGATTTCTTCTCGATTCCACCAGAAATTCTTCTTGGTGATTTTCCACCCCCGATTTAGACTCGGCCATGGGAACACTTACCGCAGCTAAGGTTTTAACGGACAACATTTTGCTAATCAACGAACCCAATAGAGGTAAATGACTCGTTTACGCACACTTCTTGGATTATTACTGCTCTTTTGGGGAGCGAAAACACTACCGGCCGCCACCTCCGGTTATCACCTGTTGACCTTCCCCTTTAGTACCGGCTCAGCCGGAATGGGCGGCACTTACGCCGCTGCCGGCGGTGATGAATTTCAAATCTTCACCAATCCCGCTGCAGCAGCACTCACCACAGGTTTCCAGGCGTTTACCGGTTCCGTACGCCATGTTGCGGATATCCAGGGCGTGGGGCTGGGTGGTGTAATGCCCGTGGAGCAACATCGGTTTTTCGGTGAGGCCACCTACTTCAACTACGGCACCTTCGATCGCACGGATGAACATAACACCCAGACGGGTACCTTCGGATTTCACGAGCTCTATGTGGGTGGCGGTTATGCCCTCGACATTCTTCCCCAGGTTGCCCTGGGAGGACGACTTGGTCTATACTCCGTAGTCGTTGATAACGAGACACAACAGACATTGGTTTCCTCCGTGGGTGGAATGTACCATTTTCGGGATGACTCCACCACAATCGGGATAGCTCTCATGAATTTTGGCGCCAATCAGGGCGCTGATGACCTTCCCACCACACTGGTGGTGGGCGGATCGCAACAGCTCATGTACCTGCCGGCCCGGGTCCATCTGGACGCCCACATGAATCGCCAACAACAATGGCGTGTAGCCGTAGGCGGCGAATTGTTTGTTCAGGAAAATTTTTCCCTGCGGGCTGGTCTGAATTCCAACCGCTTTGACCTCCAGACCAATGTCCTGCGGAGCGATTTTATCGCCGGTGGAACGGCGGGATTCAGTCTGACGATGAAGAAGTTATCCTTTGAATTCGCTCTGCAAAGTTTCGGAGGTGCCGGTGTCGTGCAACAGATGTCACTGGCTGTAAAGCTTTAATTCACCTTATTCTGCTGCGGATCACGCGGATTTTCTTTTTTAGATTATTATACGGAGAATCTCGGAGAAGATGCTGAGGAGTACGGAGCTTTTATTTTTTTCTAATTCGAGTCTTTTCGTGTCCCGGAGGGATCCCTTTGGGGAAATTCGCGGATAAAAACTCTTAATCTGCCTCCAGCCCTTTAATCACATCCACCGCGCTGGCGGCATTGGGGGCGTAGCCATCCGCACCAATGGTCTGGGCGAACTCGCGACTCACAGGCGCCCCGCCAATAATGACACGGACATGATCCAAATCCGGCTCTCGTCGAATCGCCTCGATCACTGCTTTCATGTGTTTCATGGTGGAGCTTAGCAGAGCTGATAAGCCCACATATTGAGCACCGGACTGACGGAGCGAATCCACAAATTTTTGTTCAGTCACATTGGTTCCCAGATCAATCACCTCAAATCCCGCACCCGACAGCATGATTTTCACCAGGTTCTTGCCAATGTCGTGCATATCACCCTTCACGGTTCCCACCACAACGGTACCGTGGGCATTCCCGCCCTCTTCCGACTCATCCAGCAATTTGGGCTTTAGCAGATCCACAGCCATTTTCATGGCTTGTGCGGACAGCAGCACCTGGGGCAAAAACATTTCATTCCGTCGGAAACGGTCACCCACCACACTCATGCCCGGCATCAACCCCTGATTCAGGATTTCTCGTGCCGTAAGCCCATCGTCCAGCAAGGTCTCCACCTGTTTAACAATTGTCCCGGTGGCACCGGTAATCACGCTCTGGGAAATATGGTCAAAGGTTACAGCATTCATCTCTCATCGCTCCATCTCGGTCACTGCCGCATACATGGCCAGGACATTTTCCGGTTTACAATATTTGGTTATCACATTACTGGCGCTGAGAATAAAGCCACCGCCGGTCCGGGCATCGCGGATGAGGTCACGGGTTACGCTTCCCACCTCTTGGGGTGTCCCCTGAGCCAGAAGATCAATGTCAATATTTCCCATAAATGTCAATCGCTCGCCATACTGCTGTTTCAACGCCGGAATATCCATATTGGCATTGGGATCACAGGACTGGAGACCGTCAATCCCGCAGTCCAGGAGATCGTCCATGAGCATATGCAAATCGCCATCCGAGTGAAAAATCACCGGAAGTCCCAAGTCATGGATTGTCTGTATCTGCTTCTTTAACAAGGGAAAATAATCGCGGCGCAGATATTCCGGGTCCACAAACGGCCCGCTGTTGAATGCCAGATCATCAGCGATCAATACCGCGTCAGCTCCGACTTTGGCGGCGATTTTCGCGAAGCCGATGTTGGTTTCGATGAGTTTTTCATAATACCCCCGCATCACCCGGGGCTCTAAAGCTGTCCAGAGCATGAATCGTTCAAATCCTAAAATTTCATACCCCAGATCGAACCCGGCATTGGTGGTGGCCAGGATGAAAAAATCGGTTTCCCGTTTCCACCGGGCGATCACATCTCCGGAAAATCGGGTCCAGTCCGGCGGCTCCCATTTTTCCAGCTCTTCCGGAGTTTCAGCAATGGGTTTCACCAGTTGTTGGGTAGAATCCGGCGGATTGGTGACCTCCGAGCCCCAAAAATTACGGTACACCGGCGTGCCCCACTCCGGGTGCTCGCCCACCAGCTCGTCCGGATTGGGTGAAATCGCCCGGGCGCCCATAATGTCTGCCGCCAGGGTTTCCCGCAATAATTTATGGTTATGAAAATAGCCATCCTCATCGGTCCGGTAGGCATCGCTGATAATCGCCCGGACAAATTCCTCCACATAGCCGCCACCGATCTCTCCCACCGGAACCCGGTCGGTTTCCTGGTGGTTTAGTGCTGCTTTCACCCGTTCACGACTGGTCATGCTCATTCAGGCATCCTCATTGATTCTGGTGATTGTTTGTAAAATACGCTGCAAGGGTGAGGCCAAGGGAATAGTCTTTGATATTGCCTATTGGATATCCATCATTTTTTACCCCGTCTTGCTGAGCTCCGTCGAAGCACCGGGCAAAAAATTGTTTATTGTTTGGGATTGTGTGCCGATCTCAGCAAATAATCGAAGAATTCTGTGGATAAATGCCCCTTTCGATCGCTGTAATGCCCCACTTCAGGGAGACGATTTCATGCCGAACGATTTCAACAGCCTGATCTCTTCCGGCCAGGTGTCCGGATTGGGTGTTTCCAGAATCAGGGGAATGCCATTGAGACGCTCGTCGGACATGATCAACCTGAATGCATCCAGGCCGATGTGACCTTTCCCCAATGACTCATGTCGGTCCACCCGGCTTCCGAACGGTTTTTTGGCGTCATTGAGATGCATCCCGCGCAGGTATTGCAGCCCCACGATATGGTCAAAACGCTGCATCATGAGCATATAATCCATCTCCATGCGGAAATCATACCCGGCTACAAAAGTGTGGCAGGTATCAATACAGACACCCACGCGCGACTTGTCCTCAACCTGATCAATGATCTCCGCCAGGTGTTCAAACCGAAACCCGAGATTTGTCCCCTGTCCGGCCGTATTCTCAATGACCGCCGTGACGCCATTGGTCATTTCCAATGCGTGATTCAATGAATTCGCAATATTGGTCAGACATTCTTCCTCGCTGATCTGATTCAGATGGCTGCCGGGATGAAAATTTAGCAGTTTCAAACCCAACTGTTCACAGCGCTGCATCTCGTCCAGGAACGCATTGAATGACTTCTGGCGTTTCTCCGGTTCAGGATGTCCCAGATTGATGAGATAGCTATCGTGGGGCAGGATATATTCGGGGGAAAATCCGTGATCCTCACAATTGCGCTTAAAACCGTCAATGTTCTCCGTTGTGAGTGGTTTGGAATGCCATTGGCGTTGGTTCCGCGTGAAAAAAGCGAAGGCTGTCGCGCCAATTTCGACGGCATTCAGCGGGGCATTTTCCACACCGCCGGCGGCACTGACATGAGCACCGATAAATTTTTTTTGTCCGCTCCCGTTTGCTGACGTATCGATAAACTATTCTTCCTTCTGCGCTTCTTTTTCAGCGTCGTCCTTGCCGGCGGTCTCTTTTTTGTCCAATTCTTCGTCTTTCGGTGGATCCGGTTTCTTTTTCTCGTCCAGATAGTTCATTTTCAACTGGCTTAATGTTGTTTTGAGAAACTGCTCCGAATCTTTGTCCAGATTGCCTTTTGACTTATCAGCCATGGCGTCAATAATGTCAATGGTAAGGGATGCCGCCTCCAGATTTCGCTCCACTTTACCCGACATGGGATCGGGAATTTTTCCCAGTTGAATCCAGGCGGAGCTGGAAAGCTGGTTCACCAATAACATAAACAGTTCGTCTTTGGATAGTTTTTGTTCTGACATATCTACCGTTTCCTCCTATTGCGTGTTGCGTTCAATCATTTTCAAGAGCGTAGTATAATAATTTCAGGCGGGAAAGTGCCAATGGGTTGAAAGAGAATTTTGGAACCACAGATAACACAGATAACACAGATTAAGAAAAGCAGATGAACTATTTATAAAGGGCTTTCCCATTGCTCAAGGGGATTTCCACCACTGGTCACTATAGAAGAATTTTTCTTGGCTGCATTTCTGTGAAATCTGTGCAATCCGTGGTTAACTCTTTCTTACCCGATCTTAGCAAATCCCAGCAAATCATTGAATTCCGTCAATACCACCTGCCGTAATCCGGTGTGTTGGGATTTTCGTAATTGTGGGTCGTCATCCACCACTTCAAAGGCCGCTTTGCGAGCCGCTCGCAGGATGTCTGCGTCCGTCACCAGATCGGCCAGTTTCAGGTTCGGCAAACCGTGCTGGCGGGTACCAAACAAATCCCCGGTCCCGCGAATTTTCAAATCCTCCTCGGCAATCTTAAATCCGTCACTGGTTTTCACCATGATCTCCAGGCGATGGGTGGATTCGGGATTGGGTTTGCGCTGGACGAGTACACACACGCTGCGATGCTTCCCGCGCCCTATGCGTCCGCGTAATTGATGGAGCTGCGTCAAGCCAAACCGCTCCGCATTTTCAATTACCATCACGGTGGCGTTGGGATAATCAATCCCCACTTCGATCACAGTTGTGCTCACCAGAATCTGGGTCTCATTTTTGGCGAAGGACGCCATCACCACATCCTTCTCCGCGGATGTCATTCGTCCGTGCAACAAAGCCAGCTTGAACTCCGGAAAAACCTGCTTGCTCAAATAATCAAACCCCTTGGTGGCCGCCTCCAGATCAATCTTCTCCGATTCCTCAATCAGGGGATAAACCACAAAAGCCTGGCGTCCGGCCTGGATCTCCTGTCGAACGAAATCGTACACGGCCCGCAGTTTGGCTACATCCACCCGCCGGGTGATGATGGGCTGGCGGTTTTTTGGCATTTCGTCCAGAATAGAGACCGACAAGTCGCCGTAAATCGTCATGGATAATGTCCGTGGAATGGGCGTGGCAGTCATGACCAACACATCCGCGTCTGCCGCTTTTTCAATCAAATCACCCCGCTGAACCACACCAAAACGATGCTGTTCATCAATGATGACCAATTGGAGGTTTTTGAATTCCACCTTCCCCTGAATCAGGGCGTGGGTTCCCACTGCCAGGTGATAATACCCGGACTTCAGCGCCTTGTAGATTTCCTTCTTTTGGGCAGGTGTGTTAGAGCCTGTGAGCAATACCGGACGGATTTGCGTGCCCTCGAAAAATTTTACCGCGTTCTGATAATGCTGCTCCGCCAGGATTTCCGTGGGCGCCATGAGCGCTGTCTGAAATCCATTTCCCGCGGCGATCGCAGCGGACAACAAACTCACAACGGTTTTTCCCGAACCCACATCGCCTTGGAGCAGGCGATTCATGGGATGGGGCGATTTCAGGTCATTCCAGATTTCCCGCACCACCCGTTTTTGGGCGCCTGTCAGGTCGTAGGGCAGCAATTTGTACTGGGAATCCAGAATATCGCCGGGTTGTTCATACCGGTTGCGTTTGGTTTTTTGCACCACGGCGCTGGATCGCAGGGCCAGCAGGAGTTGCATGAAAAAAAGTTCGTCAAATTTCAACCGGTCCCGACCGGCTTCCAGATGCTCCGGGGAATCCGGAAAGTGCGCCTGTTCCAGTGCTGCATAGCGAGGGAGCAGACGATAATCGCGCAGGACATTCTCCGGTAAAGGATCCGGCACCAATTCTTTCAGATTCGACATGAGCGGTTTGAGCACACGCCGAAATCCCCGACTGTCCAAGCCAACTGACTGCAGCGCCT
Source organism: Fidelibacterota bacterium (assembly GCA_021734045.1). Taxonomy (GTDB): domain Bacteria; phylum Fidelibacterota; class UBA8477; order UBA8477; family UBA8477; genus UBA8477. The sequence goes on along the minus strand of JAIPJR010000029.1, from coordinate 6,819 downwards.
GGGTGGATGGGTACAGCGGCATGATCATGCCGGTGTTGATGGGATTGGTTTTGTCGTCGGAGAGAATATCAAAATCAGGATGAGAAATCTGCAGGCCCCCGTAAAAATCCACCTTCCCGCTCACCGCGACAACATCGTCTTTTGTAAATCGGTCTGTCAGCCATTGGGCGCCATTGAACCAGCGGCAGGTGAGAAATCCCGTGTCGTCGGTGAGGACGAGTTGGAAATAGGGTCTTCGCTTGCCACGCACCATTTTGGCACCGGTGACGCGCCCCACCACCGTGGCTTCAGCACCCACGGAAAGCTGATTTATCGGGCTGATGGTGGAGCGATCCAAATAGCGCCGGGGCACATGGTAAATGAGTTCGCCCAGCGTGGTAATACCGGCCTGTTCCAGCGCCCGGGCGCGGCGTTCGCCAACACCTTTAACAAATTTTACCGGGCTGTTCCAGTCCATTACAGGGTCAACCTAACGCAGGTCGCGTTCCAGTGTGTAGGTGATGGTCTTTTCCGATTTGGGTGCAATGGTCACGTTGAATTCAATACTGTTTGCAGAGCGTTTGTGAAAAGGCTCTGAGTTGTCTTTGATCTCCCATTCGCCATACGCCCAGAAATTTTCGATTACCGTAACGGGTGCCGATTCTTCGTCCTTCCGGTTTTTCAGTGTAATTTCCACCGTCTCCCGGTGATATTTCTCCCGCCGCGTATCCCGGTTCAGCACCACACGTGTGCCCTTCACATCAAAGGCTTCACCCATAGTCAATGTCACATCATCATCCACGGAGGTGTGGTCCAGATTATCCTCGCCAATGAGTTCCAGCGCACCATCCGTATCCCGCTTGAAAACCCGCACCACACCGGCAGGCAGAGGTTCACCGACGCCGGATTTTTTGTCATTTTTGAATTTCACCCGCACATCAAGATTGGATTCCTCCTCATTGCCATGCTCGTAATAGTAACGTTTTTCCACCGCCACATCCTTGGGCTGGAGCCATTGAATCTGCTTCTCTTCTTTGTTGGCCAGCGTCACAGGGAAATTCACCTCATAAATGTGATAGTCGAAAAACTTGCGCTCCTCCACGGCTTGCTTGGGCATTGCCCGGGTCGCCATCATGGCTCTCTCCGCGCCGTATTGGTCCCGATTCCGCGCCCGGTGAATCGTACCCGCCACCAACTTCAGCTTGGCATTGTCAAATTGCGCACCGGAATGGTTATCCAGATTAATCCACGAACTGATATTCAACCGGTCTTCCGTGTCATTTAATTCCGCCACATACTCAGCCTGCCAGGACATGCCGCGGGTGAGATAACTAAGATCCAGCGGAAAATTTCCTGCTTTCCCGGCTTCAACCAGCCATTGCAGTGTGGGTTTTGAATAGAGCCTCTCGCGGGGTTCGGGACATTTGATATTGGCTACGAAGTTCCGCTGAATCACTTCTGTGCGATTTTTGGTCTGGAGGATAATGACGCCACCGGTAAAGCTCAGCAGACTGCCGCTGACCTTCTCGTCATTTTGCAGAATGACTTCCACCTCAGCACCCAGGTATTTTTTCAGAAGCTGGTCTTCATTCACCAGATCGTAGCGGTAATTCTGTTCGATAATGCGCAGCCCGGTCTGGTTATTGGCGGGAGCGAGCTTAACCGTGGTGGGGATAAGACCGGAGGCTACATCGGTGAGCTCAACAGAGGAGACGCCGCGGGGGAGTTCGCGCAGCAGGCGGGTTTTTACCAGTCCCTGGCCGTCGTTGTAAACGGTTACCCGCAGGTCTTTTCCGGTCTGGGCGCAAAGTGTGATGGTGAGTAGTGATGTTAGAATGGTGAATTTTATAACGCGCAGCATGGTGATGTCCTCCCGAAAGTTGGTGAAACATAAATTACCCCAGACCAGGGATTGCTCAAGGGGAAGATTTTGGTGGCATTATTCTGTCGTCCCTTGCGGGACTTTTTCCGTAATTGCCATTCCTTATTCCCCCCCCTTGAAAGACCGGGCTATGATCTGTCGTCCCTGGGGGACTTATTCTGATCGATGCTATTGATCTTGGCAATTCCACCCAGTCCGGACATCCCGGCAGAGATGGACAGTGCTTAGCCCACCAATTTATTGGTGGGAATTCGACAGCAGACAACCCGACCAGTCCCTTAGGGACGACACAACAACATTAACCTCAATCGTTTTGGGAATGGCATTAATTGCTTATACTTCCTGCGCTGTCTGCACATTCACACCGGGGGAATCAAATGATGAACGCAAAAATATTTTCCCTTTTAACCGCGGCTTGTATTCTCCTCATAACCGCTTGTTCAAAAAAAACCCCGTCGCTCCACCGCGTTTATGATCACGGTGGTATTATTCGGACCGATACCACGCGTAAAATCATTACACTCGTTTTCACCGGCGGGGATTACGCTGACGGCGGGACGCTGATCCTGGAAACACTGAACTCCTATAACATCAGGGGCGCTTTTTTCTTCACAGGCGATTTTTACCGCAATTCCGACTTTTCGCCACTCATCCGTAACCTTAAAAAAGAGGGTCATTACCTGGGTGCGCATTCGGACCGGCATCTTTTGTACAGTGACTGGCGTAAGCGTGATTCCACATTGGTGACGCGGGCGGAATTCAGGGAAGATGTGGAGAACAATTACGCTGAAATGGCGCGCTTTGGCATTACAAAACAGGACGCACCCTGGTTTTTACCCGCCTTTGAATGGTACAACGACACTATTGCCGCTTGGACCCGTGAGTTGGGACTATCGCTGGTGAATTTCTCCCCCGGCACCTATTCCAATGCCGATTATACCACGCCGGATATGGGAAAGCGCTACCTGGACAGCGAGACCATTTTTCAACGCATTCTGGACTACGAAGTAAAAAACGGCTTGAATGGATTCCTGCTCCTGACTCATATCGGCACTGACCCCCGGCGGACGGATAAATTTTATCACCGTCTGGATGCATTGATTACGGAATTACAGGATCGTGGGTATCAGTTTGCGTCTTTGCCGGAGGCAATGGGGGGTATTCACCACTAAGCCACCAAGATCTTTAGAAACCACAGATTACACAGACTTCTCAGATTAATACAGAACTGAACCACGAATTACACCAATAGCACGAATTTAAAAAAATCCTGAAATGTACTCTTTGGCTTTGTTTGTCCAGCCCAAGGTGATCGTTTATTCAGTGATTTAATGCTTCCCCAAGATGGCTTCCTGAGCCTCCGCCTGCCCCTGTGAAATGCTCCTCTTTTAGATGATTTGCACGGGGCCTGCCGAGTCATAGCCTTGCGAAGACTGGTCGAAGGACATCTTGGGGAAATAATTATCATCTCACGTGTACTTTGATGAGCTCAGCCTCAGGGTGACGAGCTAAAGCTGGTTTTAATCAAAATATGTATTCAAATGTGTGATCCGCGTAAATCTGCGGCTAAAAAATTCTTCTCTGCCTGCCGCGGCATAGCCTCGAACACTTTCGGGGCGACACCGGGCGGTTAAATTTTTCTACGATTTGGATGGCTGAAGGCTTTTTGGTAAGAAATCAAGGAATCAACACCCCTCTAAATCTCCCCTCAAGGGGAGAATTCATTCTGCTGGTGTTTTTTACCGGTTTATTAAAAAATTCAGCGGTCTTTGCGATCTGCTTTGCGCCTTGGCGGTAAATTCTTCTCGGCGGTCTCTGCGGTGAAATGCCTTTACTCTGCCTTCAACGACTTTAACGACTCTTCCAGCTTGGCCAACGCTGCTTCCGCCTGGACTAGCTTTTCCCGCTCGGCGGTCACAACCTCCGCCGGGGCTCGGTTCACGAAGTTCTCGTTGGATAATTTCTTATTCAAACCATTGATGAATCCGGATTTGCTGGTAATCTCCTTTTCCAGCCGCTCCACCTCTTTTTCCACATCAATCAATCCCTCCAGCGGAATAAACAACTCCAGTTTTTCCACCATGGCAGTGGCAGAACCTTTTGGCTTCTTTGCATTGGGATCCAGGGTCAGCTCGCTCACACGGGCGAGTTTTTTCAGGTAATCGGCCACCTTTTCCAACCGGGCGCCCTGCGCAGCATTTGCTGGACGGCCAATAATGGCGATTTCCTTTGACGGGGGAACATTCATTTCACTTCGAATGGTTCGTATCTGGGTAATTATTTGCTGGATAAATTCCATCTCGTCCACATCCGTGGAGACAAACCGCTTATCAAATCGGGGGAAATCAGCAACAATCAGATCCGGCTCCTCCGCCAGTTTCACCTGCTGCCAAATCTCCTCGCTGATAAAGGGCGCATAGGGATGGAACAGCTTCATGATATTGCGCAGGACATAAATGGCAACCGACAAGGCTTGGCGTTTTTGCTCGGGCGTCCCATCATACATACGAATCTTGATAATCTCGATATACCAGTCACAGAACTGGCTCCAGATAAACTCCCACAGGGTCCACGCACCGTCATTGAAACCAAATTTTTCCAACTGGTCATTAATTTTTTTCACCGTCTCATTCATGCGGTGCAGAATCCAGCGATCAGCCAGTTCCAAATCCTGCCACTTACCCGGATTCAAATCATCGGCTGTGATTTCAAAATCCAGATTCATGAGCACGAACCGGCTGGCATTCCAAACCTTGTTCATGAAATTTCGCGCCACCTCCAGCCGATCTTCACTGAACAAAATATCCTGGCCCTTGGGCGCCATGAGCATGATGCCGTAACGCAGGGTATCGGCACCATATTTCGCGATTAAATCCAGCGGGTCCGGCGAATTTCCCAGGGATTTGGACATTTTCCGTCCCTGAGCATCCCGGATAATGCTGGTGAAATAGACATTGTTAAACGGCACGTCGCCCATGAATTCCTGACCGGCAATGATCATGCGCGCCACCCAGAAAAAGATAATGTCGGGACCGGTAACCAGATCGTTGGTGGGATAATAATACTTCAGATCTTCGCTTTCTTCCGGCCAGGAGTGAACGACAAAAGGCCATAGCCAACTGGAAGCCCAGGTGTCCAGCACGTCCTCATCCTGTTTCAATGTCCCATGGTCGCACACACTGCATTTCTCCGGCGCATCCACCTGCACCATCACCTCGCCACACGATTCGCAGGTATATACCGGAATCCGATGTCCCCACCACAATTGTCGCGAAATACACCAATCCTTGATGTTGGTCATCCAGTGTTCGTAGGTCTTGGTCCAGTGGGCGGGATGAAATTTCACCCGTCCGCTGCGCACCGCTTCCAATGCCGGCTCCACCAGTTTGTTCATGTCCATGAACCATTGCTCGGACAGATAAGGCTCAATGGGTACATGGCCGCGTTCAGAATAGCCCACCTTGTGGGTGTAATCTTCGGTTTTTTCCAGGAGTTTGGCCTCCTTGAGCCGCTCAATCACGACCTCGCGCGCTTCGAAACGATCCAGTCCCTCCAGATAGTCCGGCACATTGCCATTCAGACTGGCGTCTTCGTTAAAAATGTTAATCACGTCCAGATTGTGGCGCTGTCCCATCTCAAAATCGTTGGGATCGTGGGCCGGCGTGACCTTCACGGCGCCGGTACCAAATTCCTTGTCCACATAGTCGTCGGCAAAGATGGGAATCTCGCGCCCCACCAAGGGCAGCACCACACTTTTGCCCACCAGGTGTTGATAGCGTTTGTCTTCCGGATTCACCGCAATGCCCGTATCACCCAGCATGGTTTCCGGACGGGTGGTGGCCACCACGATATAGTCGTCACTGTCCTTAACGGGATAGCGCATGTACCACAGGTGGGATTCCCGCTCTTGATAAATGACCTCTTCGTCGGAAATGGCGGATTTTGTGGCGGGACACCAGTTCACCAGGCGTTTGCCGCGGTAGATATAACCTTTTTTATACAGCTCTACGAATGCCGTGAGCACCGCCCTGTAATACCCGTCGTCCATGGTAAAGCGTTCCCGCTCCCAGTCACAGGAGGCGCCCAGCTTTTTGAGCTGTTCGATGATGATCCCGCCGTATTTCTCTTTCCATTCAAAGGCGTGCTCCAGGAATTTCTCCCGGCCGATTCCGGATTTGGTGATGCCATCGTGACGCAGCATGTTCACCACCTTGGTTTCGGTGGCGATGGAAGCGTGATCGGTTCCGGGAATCCAGCAGGCTTCGTAGCCCTGCATGCGTCGCCAACGAATAAGAATATCCTGCATGGTGTTATTCAGAACATGTCCCAGGGTGAGAATGCCGGTGACATTGGGCGGGGGAATGACAATGACGTAGGGCTGTTTACCCGGATTGGGCTCGGAGTGGAAATAGTTTTGGTCCAGCCAGTGCTGGTACCATTTGTCCTCAATCTGGGAGGCGTCGTAGCGTTTGGAGAGTTCGGTTTCGGTGGTCATTGGAGAAAAGCCCTGTTTGTGATGTCTGTCCGTCGTTATCAATCCATTCCCGCAGCCGCCTGGCGGCTGGGTGCGTGTAAAAACAAAACGCGGTAATATAGAAGGGATGGGGTGGGGTGGATAGGGGAGAAGTGGGTGGATTATGTCAATTTATCGGGCGAGATGGTTTTATACGGGCACTGCTTCAGCCAGAATGTTCTCACCAACATGTGGTTTCAACGCGGTTTGCATAACCAGATCGACCTTAATATCCAATAGGTCAGTTAACTCGTTTTCGAGACTAATAAACCGAATGAGTCCGGGTGTAGTCTGAAAGGTTACCAATATATGGTTATTCCGGAAGTATCGGACACCTGTTCCGGTTTTTGTCGGACACCCTGATTGCCCCTGTTCAGGTCGAGCAATTTTAAGGCGAGGTGTCCGAGAGACCTACCCTGTTTTTGAGCTTTCTCATACTATCTCC
>JAIPJR010000028.1 GCA_021734045.1 Fidelibacterota bacterium | reverse complement strand
CTCCGGCGACAAAGGCCTTCTCGCCATCACCGGTGATAATGACCACCCGCACCGTCCGGTCGGCCTTCAATTCAATGAGCGCCGTTTCCAGGTCATTCAGCATCTGGGGATTCAGGGCATTGAGTTTCTCCGGCCGGGTCAGTGTCAGAATCGCCAGATTACCCTGACGCTCCAGGTGTACCAGTTTTAGTTCCATAATTTTAAAACCTCCAGAAATAGCGGTGAAAAATGACGAGCACCGTTAAAAATTCAAGCCTGCCCAGCAACATGCCGATGGACATGACCCATTTTTCGATAGCGGTGAAAAAAGCGTAATTATCCGTGGGTCCCACCATGCCTAATCCCGGACCAACTGTGGATATTGTAGCGATGGCAGCCGACCCGGCAGTAACTAAATCGCGTCCAAAGAAGGTTATTACCATTGTAACAAAACACAGTGTGAAAAAATAAAAGAGAGCCACAGCAGTCGTGTTGGGAATCGGATCGGTCAGCATCTCCGTTCCCTTAATCTTTAGTGGGAAGTACCCACGGGGATGAATCATCCGTTTCAGTTCTAAAAACGCCAGTTTAAGCAAATACAGGATTCGAATGGCTTTTATACCCCCGGCTGTACTGCCGGCCATACCACCCATCAGCATCAAACCCAGCAGAATGAAGTGTGAAAATTGTGACCAGGATTCGAAATCATTAGATGCGAATCCTGTTGCGGTAACCAGGGAGACCAAATTAAATACGGTTGTCCGCACCGGACTCTGTCTGAATTTCTCCAGCGCATCACCGGATTGGGTATAATGGTTGCCCAGCGCGTAGTCGAAAAGAATCAGTGCGACACCGACCACCATGAGTGTCATCCAGAAACAAAATTCACGGCTTTTTATATATTTCCAGAATTTCCCATGCAGGCCAAAGTAATGGAGCGCGAAATTCGATCCACCAATAATCATAAAAATAATGACCACCCACTCTACATAAGCGGAGTGGTAATGGCTTATACTCGCGTTTTTGGTTGAAAAACCACCCGTGGCTATGGTACCGAATGTATGACAAAGGGCATCAAACCAGTCCATGGGACCTACCCAAAGCAGCAGAAACTGTATTAATGTAATCAGTGCATAAATCCCCCAGAGAACCTTAGCAGTCTCACTGATACGGGGTGTTAACTTGTCGCTAATGGGACCCGGAACCTCGGCCGCGTATAGGTTTGAGCCACCTCTGCCCAACAGTGGAAGAATGGTCATGGTAAACACAATGATACCCATACCCCCCAACCAATGCGTTAGGCTACGCCAGAACAGAATACCATGCGGCACCGCTTCAATATCCGTCAGGATGGATGCCCCTGTGGTTGTAAAGCCAGACATGGCCTCGAAAAAAGAGTCGGTATAGGATAAATCGGTGCCAAAATACATGGGCAGGGCACCGAATACGGCTGCCGCAACCCAACTGATTGTTACACTGACAAACCCCTGTCGATTCGTAAGTTCATGCTGATGGCGTGTAAACAGAAACAGCAGCCCGCCAACACCAATGGTAATCACAGCCGCTTTGCCGATGGCATCCGCATCCCCGTCACCAAACACCCAGGCTACGATAAGCGGTATCACCATACACACACCAATGACGGTGATTAACACGCCGATGGTGTTTAATACCGGAATCAGACTCAGGGGTCTAATTGAATAGTGCTTCGACATTGGCCAGCTTGTTGGGACGGGTGAATACCAAAACCCGATCGTCGGGACCCATGATGGTTTTTCCCGTGGCGATTTCCACTCCCTCAGGATGAATGACTGCGCCCACTGCCGCATCTTTCGGGAAATCCATATCTTTCAGCGCGTTGCCCACAATGGGACTATTTTCAGATGGCGACAATTCAATAATCTCTGTGTCAATGCCTTCCAGCATCATAACGGAATGAACTCGTCCCCGGAGCACATATCGCATAATGGCGTCGACGCTGGTCAGATTTTTACTCACTACTGAATTAATACCAAGTCCTTTGACCAATGGGATGTAGTCCGGCGAGCTGATATGTACGATAACCTTCCCGACACCTTTCCGCTTGGTAATCAATCCGGAAAAGAGGTTGGTGGTTTCGTCATTGGTCACGGAAATGAACGCATCAATATCCTTGATACCCGCAGAATCCAGGAAATCCACATCCATACCATCACCTTCCAGAAGCAATACATCTGGCAATTTCTTGGATGCGACATCCAAACGACGCTCTTCCTTGTCAACCAGGCGGACATTATAGTCGTCCTTCAAATTCCACGCAACCAATCGACCGAGCTTCCCTGCGCCCAAAATCATCACTGTATTGATTTTTTTCTCGCGTCGGTAACCGCAAATCTGGTACATCTCATCCAGGTGTTCGCGCTTACACATCACAAAAATTTTATCACCCTCCAGGAAGACATGATCGCCCTTGGGAATGATAGTTTGACCATCACGATCAATCACAACCGTCCGGAAAGGCAATTCCGTAAACATTTTCCCAATTTCACGCAAGGATTGATTCATCAACTTGGACTCTGGTGTCGGCGTGAGTGCTAACATATACAGGCGTCCATCAGCGTACGGCATGATTTCCTGAGCGATGGCATTTTGCACCAAATGTTGAATCTCCAGCGCCGCCGTTCGTTCAGGGTTGATAATCATATCAATCCCCTCAGCCTTGAGGTCCAACAGGTTATTCGGACCGATATAATCATCGCTGCGCACCCGGGCGATCGTGCGCACCTTCGGGTTCATCTTCCGGGCTTTCATGCAGGCCAGGATATTAATTTCATCCATCCTGGTGACGGCGATAAACAGGTCCGCAGCGGCGGTGTTCGCCTCCGCCAGTACGCTGCCCTGTGCGCCGTGGCCTTCGATGACCATGGCATCCAGATGCTCGCGCGCCCGTTTGCATTTTTGGGGATCAATGTCAATGATACTAATGTCGTAATGTTCTTCGGATAGCGTTTTGGCCAAGTAAAACCCGACCTGTCCGGCCCCGATAATGACAATTTTGCGTGCCATAATTTCCTACCTTTTCAAGAGTTTCTTCAGGACCGATACGGTCTGATCCAATTGATTATCGTCGAAATTCAAGTGGGTTACCATGCGCAGTTTAATCGGGCTGGTGGCATTGGCTAAAATACCTTCCCCTTTGAGCCGGTCTGAAAATTCCGGTGCATTTTCAATTTTGATGAACACCATATTGGTGTGGACCCATTCCAAATCATCCGCCAAATAGCCCAATCCCGCCAGCGTTTCACCCAGAGCCCTCGCCCGCCGATGATCCTCGGCCAGACGCTCAACATGATGCTCCAGGGCATACAAGCCCGCTGCTGCCAACAGACCGGCCTGCCGCATGCCACCACCAAACATTTTCCGGAAGCGATGTGCTTTGGTAATAATTTCTCTCGAACCGGACAATACAGAGCCCACCGGCGCGCCCAGTCCTTTGGACAAGCACAAACTCACTGTATCAAACGGCGCGGCCCACTCCCGGGCGGGAATCCCGGTAGCCACCACCGCATTCATTAGCCGGGCGCCATCTAGGTGAAATTTCAGCCCATGCTTTTGAACAACCTGATGTACCTCCCGAATCCTCTCCAGCGGATAGATCACACCGCCGGCGCGATTGTGGGTATTCTCCAGTGCCACAACCCGGCTGGTGGCAAAATGGTCATTCATGGGTCGGATGGCATTGGAAACCTGCTCTGCGGTCAAAATACCCCGCTCGCCCTGCAGTGGGTGTAACTGAGCACCACTGAGTGCAGAAGCGGCGCCTGATTCGTAATTGAACACATGGCAATTGTAATCGCAGATGACTTCGTCCCCCGGAACGGTCAGGGCTTTCAGCGCTACCTGATTGCTCATGGTGCCTGATGGCACATACAGGGCAGCCTCTTTGCCCATTAATTCCGCCACCTTCTGCTCCAGGGCATTAATACTGGGATCCTCACCATACACATCATCACCCACGGGCGCTCGAAAAATGGCTTCCCGCATTTCCGGTGTGGGCGCGGTAACCGTATCCGATCGTAAATCAATCCATTGTTTCGCTGTCATGTTAAATTCTTTCCGGTATTAACGTCACTTATTCCCAACGCTGCCAGGTTAATTCAAGTGCACTTTACCTGCCTGCATGCCAATATCCAACTGTTCAGCACCTTGACCGGCCACAATCACCTGCGTGAGATGCAAGGGTGTGTCACCAGACTTTTCTGTATGCACGATCACGGGAAATTTTAAAACTTCATTGGAAACCAGATCCATCGCGGTTCCCTGGAGGCTGAAAATAATGACGGTCTTGCGGTCACCCTTATCCCGGGTGCGAATGCTCATGTGCTCATTATCCAGACTCAATTGCGGTTCCCCCACGGTTATCATGCTGGAATCCCAGACAACGTCAAACTGAATTCCCATGACTTTGTCCTGGGTTTTGAGCATCAGAGGGACCAGAAGCGTATCGCCTGTGGTACCAGTTTCAGTCCCCAAAATCAATACATCCGCTGGAATTTCCGCAGCAGCCGCCTCATCTGCTTTCTTTTTCCCACAACCTGTTAGACCGGCCAGAAGCACGGTGCCAAAAAGAAAAACCGTAAGTAATAGCTGACGACGATTATTATTCGAAAACTTCATCCTTCCCCTCTCCTCGCATCACGACGTGGCGCCCAACATTTCCCGCGCGCTCTCCACGCTGGCAGCAGTCGCCTCGCCGGTTCCTAATAACTTCGCAATTTCATCCACCCGCGCTTCACCCGTCAACGGTGTGACCCGCGTGACAGCGCGTCCGTTTTGAACCACCTTTTCCACCCGGTAATGCGCATCCGCCAGGCTGGCAATCTGCGGCAGATGAGTGATGCACAGTATTTGGTGAAACCGACTCAGATTGGCCAATTCATGCCCCACGATCCGGGCGATTTTTCCCGAAATACCTGTGTCAATTTCATCAAAAATCACCGTCTCAATCCGATCCCGGCCGGAAAGGGTTGCTTTAATCGCCAGCATCATCCGGCTCACTTCACCACCGGAGGCGACCCGAATCAGCGGTCGCAGGGATTCCCCCGGGTTGGTCTGCATCCAGAATGCAGCCCGGTCCATCCCACGCTCGTTCCCTGCAAAGCGTTGACCATTCAGCTCTACCAAGCCCGTCGTATTTTCTTCCTGCGTGAGATGAACCTCAAATTGGGCATGGGGTATCCCCAAACGCATTAATTTTTCCACTATCTGCTGGTTCATCTCCCGGGCGGCAGCAGCGCGTTTTTCACTCAACGCTTGGCAGGCTCCAGAATAGTTGCGCCGTGCCTGGTCAATCTGCTGGTTCAAAGCCTCTTTGTCCGGCTGCTCTTCCTGCGCTTCCTTCAGCCACTGTTCAATGTCTGCCTGATAACGAGCCAATTCCTGCAGGGTCCGGTTGTATTTCTGACAGAGGTGTTGAATTTGTGTGATACGCTGGTGAATGGATTCCAGGCGCTCCGGATCAGCCTGCGTTTTGTCCTGAAAATGTGCTGCCCATTCGGCCACCGACCCGAGACTGACAGCCGCAGCATCTACCTCCGGGACAAACCCGGCTGCCTCATCATCATAGGAACGCAATTCCTCCAGTTTCTTCTGAATTTTTCCCAAGCGCGAACTGATATCGGGCGACAGGTCGGTTATTTCTCCAGCCAACTCATTGAGTCGTTGGGCATTTTCCAGCAACCGCCGCTCCTGCTCCAGCACTTCCAATTCATCCGGCTGGGGATTCACATCCCGGATTTCCTTCAGTTGGAACTGGTAGAGCTGTTGCTTTTCCTGAAATTGGGTCTGGTCCATCTCGATGGTGCGGAGCCGCGCCAGCAACATTTGGAGTTTTTTATAGGCATCCGTCACGGCCTCCAGTTCAACTTCCGTTTCAGCATAGGCATCCAGAAAATCAATGTGATGCTCTTCATTCAACAGATATTGGTGCTCGTGCTGACCGTGGAGATCTACCAACACTTCGCCCAGGTTTTTCAATTGTTGAACAGTGGCTGATACGCCATTAATCCAAACCTTTGAGCTGCCCTGCAGACGAATTTCCCGGGTTAATCGCAATGTATCGCTGAGGGCTATTTGCCCGTTTCCCGCCTGTAAGTCCCGCTTGATCTGATCCGGATGAATTTTGAATTCTGCCTCAACCCAAGCATATTCACTGCCTTCGCGAATCAGCTCACGATACGCCCGGTCACCCAGCACCACGTTCAGTGCATCCACCAGGAGGGATTTACCCACACCGGTCTCACCGGTAATGACATTAAAACCGCCGCCGAACCGGACGGTAATTTCATCCACGATGGCAAAATTCTTGATTTTAAGTTGCTTCAACATAACGGCGAATGCGTTTCACGACCGGAATTTTCATCAGATAGTAGAATGTAATGCCTGCCAGCAGAATTCCCACAGAATCTGCCAGAATATCCCACACGCTCGATGTGCGGCTGGGAATAAATGACTGGTAAAATTCGTCCAGGCAAGCCACCACCATTCCCACGCCGATGGCCTTTAAATAGGCATTTTTAAAGCCCTCTTCCAATGCCTGCGTACCCAGAAACCCCCAGATGAGCGTAATGCCGTAAAGCATAAAATGCACGCTGTGGAGAATTTTATCGCTCAATTCGAATGTATATTCTGAAACCACACGATTGGGCAGGGTGGATGCAAAAATTATCAGCAGTGTATAGAGAAATGGCGGTAGCCAGAATGTCCAGATCGTTCGTCTCATGGAAGCAACACCTGTGGTAGCGCCTCGATGATATCCCCGGCAATCATGCCCAATTCACCCCGTTTTCGACGAGCAACATCGCCAGCCGCACCGTGTTTGTACATGGCGTAATTAAGCATCTGGGGGAGCATCATTTTCTGCGCCAGTAACCCGGCAATCGTTCCGGTGAGCACATCACCGCTCCCGGCAGTAGCCATACCCGGATTGCCGGTGACATTGATGAATACCTCACCACCCGGTGTCGCCACCAACGACGCCGCACCCTTCAGCAAGACATAGCAGTTCCAGTCTTCTGCGAATTGCCGGGCTGTCTGCCACTGGGAATCAGCGTCTATTCCAACCGCTTTTAATAAACGGTAAAATTCACCCGCATGGGGCGTTAACACCGTGTCACCTCTGCGTTGTCTCATTACCTCCGGGTTCTGCGCCAGCGCAAACAAGCCATCCGCATCAACGATTAACGGTTTGTCAACCTGTGCCATTAGTCTTTGCATCAGGACCACTGTTTCATCTTCGCGTCCAACACCGGGTCCCATAGCCACCACATCTGCCCACGCCGCCAAATCCATAAGTACCGATTCAGCCGCTGATGAGAACCCGCCCGCAGTAGTCTCCGGTGTGTAGGTCACGATGGTCTCCCTGGACAGTGATTCAGCAATGGGTCCAATGCCCGCTGGCACAGCCAATCGTACCAGTCCGGCACCGCTGCGCAAGGCGGCTTCCGCTGCCAGAATCGCTGCGCCGGAAAATCCCCGCGCACCAGCAATGATGGCGACCTTGCCCACACGGTATTTATGGGCATTCTGCGAGCGAAACGGGTAAAATGAATCTATTGTGGTTGCATGCAAGCGCTGCAACAGAGGGAAATTCACATGCTCCAGGCTGTCCGGGGGGAATCCGATGTCCGCCACCACCAATTCACCCAGAATTTCCCGCGCCGGGGAGAATAACATACCGGCTTTGGGATAACCCATGGTAACCGTGAGGGTGGCGTGGATACAGGGTTCGGTCACCTGTCCAAAATCACCACTCAATCCGCTGGGTACATCAATAGCCACCACCGGGACGGTCAGGTCATTCACTTGAGCGATAATTTCATCATAAGGCGGGCGTAATTGCCTTCCGGTAATGCCTGTCCCCAGCAACCCATCCACCACCATGCCCGCGCTTCCCAATTCGTTTTTCCAGGTGGAATCACTCACCGGAATCATGGGGATATTTACATCACGAGCTTGTTCAAAATAGACCGCGGCATCTCCCGCAATCTGGGCTGGATCAGGAATTTGCAGGATACGCACCGCGATGCCCGCTTTGGCCAGCAGAGTTGCCACAACGAACCCGTCACCGCCATTATTCCCTTTCCCGCAAAGCACCCACACCGGTCCGGACAAATCCTCCAGAAACCGTCGCTCAGCAATGGCTTCATACACTTTCTGACCGGCCATCCCCATAAGTTTTTCACCTGGAATACCACGCGTTTTAATGGCGTATTCATCAACCGCCTTGGACAGCGCCATGGGTGTGTAAAAAATGGCATCAGACATGATCGGTCTCCCCCACTGCGAATGCCAGGGCGTAAGCACCGTCATGCGCGATAGAAAGATGGCAAACACTGAATACCTGCGGGGTAATATTAACAGACGGACGACCGTGGGTATCGTTTGTGATTTCGATATTGCGCCAGGGAATCACTTCCAGCCAACCGCTTTGATAAGCCGCTTTTGCTACAGCCTCCTTGGCGGCAAACCGCCCGGAAAAGTGCACCGCCGGATCAGGCCGGGCTGAGCAGTACCGAATTTCTTTTTCTGTGAAAATTTTCCGCATGAAGCGCTCACCGTAGCGTTCCAGCAATCCGCTAATTCGCACCACTTCAACCAAGTCTGTTCCCACTCCGGTAATTCTCATATCAACTCTGCTGCTCTGCATAAAAAGAATGTCATTCTGTCCGGAATTTAGGTCGGGGGAAATTTTCAGCAATGGCAATCTTCAATTCTACCGGTCTGGTTTTGCTGAAAAGAGAAGAGGTGACGCGCTGGTCACCTCTTCAATTATGTTTTCCTGACTGGTTATTCGTGCTGAATATTTTCCGGACTTTGCGCTTAGCGATCCGCCCATTTGGTGAGCAGGTTAATCTCATATTCGGCAGCCGACTTCCAGCGCGAATCTTTCGCAGCCTGTTTGAACGCAGCGATGGCTTCGGTTTTCTGATTCATGGCCGCCAGGGCGCGTCCCTTTTCAAACAATGCCGGTGCCCATCCCGATTTCTGTGTTAATGAGTTGGTGGCACACCGTAACGCTTCCTCAAAGTTTTTCGTCTCATTGTAGGCTTGACCCAGATAGTAACAGGTCTTATAGCTGGCAGTCTTGGTTCCCTTGGTGGGTGAAAGCAAACGAATCGTCTCTTCGTAATTGTGGTCTTCATTATAGACCAGCCCCAGTGCTTCATATGCCAGGGTATATTCATCATCCAGACTTAATGCCATTTGAAAATCGGCAATTGCCTTACTTTTTTCTTTCAGTGAGAGATAAGCCTGTCCACGCTCAAAATAGGCTTTCTGATAAGTGGGATTGATGGCGATGGTGCGGGCAAACGCGTCCACTGCTTTAGTCATACGTCCCAGATCAGCGTATAATTTTCCCAAACCGAACCAGGCAATATAGTACTGAGGATCGTTGTCAATGGCCTTTTCGTAGTAATCCATGGCTTTGTCGGCATCATTATCCATCTTGGCGATGAGGGCCAGCATGTAATACCCTTTGGCGAAAGTGGGGTCAACGGCCACGCTCTGTTCGTATTCCAGTCTGGCACTGCGAAAATCCCGGCGACGATAATATTTCAACCCGTCATTGTAATGGGTCACCACAATGTTATACAGCGCTTTGCTGTAATTATCCTGATCCGGTGCCTTCGCAATTGCTTCACGGAATTTGGCCGCTGCTTCCGATGTGTTGTCCTTGCGATAGAAAGTCATACCCCACTGGTAATAAGCTTCAGCCATAGCCCGGTCCCAAATCGTATCGTTATAAGAGGTCATGGTTTGAATGGCCTCCGCGTAACGCTTGCCCGCATCGGCGTAATCCTGCCGTTCCAAAGAGCGGCTGCCGTCAGCCAAAAGCTGCGTTATGGATTGTAAGCGCTTCCACTCATCCCGGGCAGCTTTGCTTTCTGCCTCATCATAATCCAGCTCCTGCTCGATGACATCAATCGCCTCTTTGTATTTGGCGTCCGCATCACTTAAGCGAAGTTCGGCAATGGCTTGTCGTGCCTGTTTGATCAACGCCTGGCCTTCGGCATTTTCAGCTCTCGCAACCCCAAACCCGGCCATAAATACAATCGTTAATACCATTAATCTTTTCATACGATAGGTTCTCCCAGATCTACCTGGGAATCCGTCAATCGGATCCTCAGATTTCACATTCTCCCGTCATTTTTTTATACATCTGCTTCATGTCAATGATTTCCAGCAATTTAGCGGGAAAATATAGATGGACGACTCCCGCTTGTCATCCCTTTTATCCGGTCCGTTCTAACAACATGGGCGTGTTCTGATTTCCCAATTTCCCTAACCAGGGTGTTGCCTGAGCGGTCCGATTTTCAATACAGAAAACCCCGCATCTCAACGGGGTTTGACTGATGGTGCCGAGAGCGGGATTTGAACCCGCACAAGCTTTCGCTCACTACCCCCTCAAGATAGCGTGTCTACCAATTCCACCACCTCGGCCCTGACAATAATGTCATGTAAAAAGCTCGCGTTATTCCGCAGAACCGGATTCGTCTCCACCAGCAGGAAGGGCATTCTCGCCTTCAGTTTGATCAGTGGGAACCGCCATATCCTGGGCATCAAATTGGGTGCCCGGCACGATGGCGGAGGGCACATTGGCGCTCTGCTGAATAACAGACTGGCCACCCTGACTTCCCGATCCCTTGTTCAATACACTGATCAAAATAATCAGCACCATAAAGGTTATTGCCAAGCCAGTGGTCAATTTCGTGAGAAAATTACCGGTGCCGGCACCAAACAACGCATTGGTGGTAGAGGCAGCCCCACCGAATGTGCCGGCCAAACCGCCTCCTTTACTGGATTGCATTAAAATCACAATCATCAAAGAAAGGCTTACAAATGCCAACACGATATACAGAAAAACCATTTTCGCTCCTATGCGATTCTCAGAGCCGCATGTACAATGCCTGTGAACTGGTCCAGCTTCAAACTGGCACCACCCACCAGGACACCATCAATATCTTCATTGCGCAGCAGCCCTTCCGCATTCTCCGGTTTCACGCTTCCACCGTAAAGAATGCTCATTTCATCTGCGCTAACAGGGCTGTACAGGTCGCGAACCATTTCCCGAATTTCCTGGTGAATCTCCACCGCCTGATCCGGCGTAGCCGTCAATCCCGTCCCAATCGCCCAAACCGGCTCATAGGCTATAATGATTGACTTTAGTTGCTCTGCGTCGATCCCAGCCAGACCTTTGGATAATTGGCGCTGGATAATCTGACCAGTCTCACCATTTTCCCGCTCGTCCAGGGTCTCTCCAACACAGAAAATCGGTTTCAGCCCCACCTGCAAAGAACGCTTGATTTTCAGGTTTATCCGCTCATCCGATTCACCAAAAACATGTCGCCGCTCCGAATGACCCAGGATGACATATTCAATCCCCAGGTCTTTCAGCATGGAGCCGGAAATTTCACCGGTAAACGCACCGGACTCAGCTTCATGCATATTTTGGGCGCCAACTTTAATGGGTGAGTCGGCTACAGCGTCAAAAACCGGTTTCAAGGCCAAAAAAGGCGGGCATAAAATAATGTCCACCCCATGGGCCTCCAATAGATTAATCCTGAGCTTTTGAGCGTATTTACCGGCCGCATTCGGGCCATAATTCATCTTCCAGTTTCCAGCGATTATCTTCTTTCTTTTCAAGGACTTACTCTCCCTTCAATGCTTCAAATGCCGGCAGCGTTTTTCCGCTCAACAGCTCCAGGGAAGCACCACCGCCGGTGCTCACATGGGTCACCCGGTCCATTAGACCGAATTGAGCCAATGCTGCCGCGCTGTCGCCCCCACCTACAATTGTGGTAGCACCATTCTCGGTAAGTGCCGCCAGTGTTTCGGCAACCCGTCGGGTCCCGGCTGCAAACGGTTCATGCTCAAAAACCCCCATAGGTCCATTCCACAGGACTGTCTTGGACTCTTTCAAAACCGATTCAAAGGTTTTTAATGTCTGGGGACCGATATCCAACCCCATCAGACCATGGGTCAGGGAGCGTATGGAGAGATTTCGGGTTTCCACATCACTGCCAATCGATTCCGCTGCAACACAATCCGTGGGCAACACCAGATTCACCTCGCGATTGGCACAGTACGCCATAATTTCGCTCGCAAGCGCCAGTTTATCCGTCTCAACCAGTGAACTACCCACATCATGCCGGAGCGGTGCTGCCGCCAAAAAAGTGAACGCCATCCCACCACCAACCAGGATATAGTCGGCTCGTTCCGCCAGGGATTTGATAAGATCAATCTTGCCGGAAATTTTAGCGCCTCCCATAACCACCGTGAACGGTCGCCGGGGATTTTCAATGGCATCCACCAGAAATTCCACCTCTTTCATGAGCAGAAAACCGGCACCTTTTTCAGCAAAATGCTCCGTGATACCCACGTTGGAAGCATGGGCACGATGGGCGGTTCCAAATGCATCATTCACATACACATCCGCCAGACGAGCCAATTGAGCGGAAAACACCGCATCATTTTTGGTTTCAGCAGCATGAAACCGCAGATTTTCTAGCAGCAATACCTGACCAGGCTGCAGGTCGCTAACTTTTGCTTCCACCGTTTCACCAATGCAGTCCTGCACAAATTCAACCGGACGGCCTAATAATTGGCTCAACCGCTCTGCCACCGGTGCCAGGCTCATTTCAGGAATGCGCTCACCCTTGGGACGTCCCAGGTGGGAAGCCAGAATCACCGCAGCGCCATTATCCAACAGGTATTGAATTGTGGGTAGTGACGCTTGAATTCGCAAATCGTCGGTGATCTCCTGTTGGGCGTTCAGTGGTACATTATAGTCAGTTCGTACAAAGACGCGCTTGCCCCGGACTGCCAGCTCTTCTACAGATTTCGGTTTCAACATAGGATTGCCCCCGGTGATGAGTTTTCCCAGGCTGTCGCAGCTCTATTTCGCAGCTTCAATAGCCTCTTTCAAGGAATGGTTCAAATCGAAGACGAATTTGTCCACATTGATTTTAGGTTCGTGCCAGACACCATAATCACCGGCCATAATGAGCTTTATGGTATAGCTCTGGGTGATAGCTTCCGTGGTCCGATTGTCATACCAACGAATATCGATTTTAGCGGAATTTTCATTCACAGCACCCAACAACCCGGCCAGGAATGTCTGGCGGTTTTCGGTGTCTGTGTTGATTTTTGCGAATCCTGCGCCAATCAGACCCTTGATCTGCTCCCAGTCGGTTCCCACAAAATCCTGCCAGGTCTGGGTAAATCGATCTGACAGCCCGGACCCAATCTGCTCCAGCTGCGCGATCGCGTATTCCACAACCTGCGGATAGAGGGTGGATGCGCCGTGGGCAACGAATACGGTCTCGGGTTGAACCCGGTCAGCGATTTTCAACAACTCGTGCGCCAGCTCGATATTCAGTTTCACCTTCTGGCCCGGTTTCCCTTTGTTAGGACCATGCATGGTACCAATGGTCGGTGCAATGAGGAGCACACCGGTTTCGGTAATGAATTTTTCGAATTCATCCGGATTGGTGTAGGTGGAAAAATCTGACTTGGTATCTTCGTCCTCTTCTCCGGCCAACACACCCAATTCACCTTCAACGGAAACACCCACAGGGTGTGCCATATTCACCACTTCGCGCGTATACCCGATATTATCAGCAAGCGCAGTAGCTGTCTTGGTGTTGTGATCCGTAGAGTTATCGGCCATGACGCTGGTGAGCATTTCCACGGCTCCCTGCACCACTTTGCGTCCCGAATCGGTGGTATAATCACCGTGATCCAGATGGGTGGCAATCTTCACGCTGGAACGCTTGGCCATTTTCGCCACATATTCGGAGACCACTTCCAGACCGAACAACGGATCGCCCAGCCCAAAATGCTTCAACGCACTGTTCGAGAAGGCCAGAAGTCCGGAAGACCCCAGCAATTCGAAGGCTTTAAACGCAGCATTAATGCCCTGGAAGGTGGTCACATTAAATGCCGGTACAGCGTAACCGGCCTCCTTTCGACTGCCCTTCTCACCCCGTTTGGCTTTCAGTAGCAGCGTATGGGCATTGGTCATGTTGTCCGAAAAACGCCGGGTCGTATTCAGCGCTGGTGGTGATTGATAGACTTTCATAATGTCCTCTCTATCCTGGTAATTAATTCATTTTATTTACGAACCTGATTCGAAATACGATAGGTTCTTATTTATTGTTATTTCTAGTCTTATGACCTCTTTCCGCATCGTAACTCAATATTAGGTTACTACAAAATTCCTGCCAAGTCAAGGACTGTCAGGTATCCATCTGGGAGGGTGTGGACAGGGTCAGCAGGTGAACCTGTTTAGCGCCGGAAGCTTTCAATTCTGCTGCGCAAGCATTGGCGGTGGATCCGGTGGTCAACACATCATCTACCAACAGGATGTTCATCCCTTTCACCGTCGCATTGATACGAAACGCGCCGGAAACATTTGAATGGCGCTCATGCGCGCTAAGCTGTGTTTGGGTGGAGGTATAACGCGTACGCGTCAGTAAATCCAGCGTCATCGGAATTTGGTGATGAACGCCCAGCCACCTTGCCAATTTAGCCACTTGGTTATAGCCGCGCTCCCGTGCTTTCCGGGGATGGAGGGGAATTGGCGCCACCCGGTCGTAGGCCATTTTTTTCAGACACTCACGGATATTGGGCGCCCAGAAATCACAGAGTCGTTCTACCACACGCGTGCGGCGACTGTATTTCAACAGATGAACCAAGTGCTGCATCGTCGGCTCAAAATCCGTCAAACACCAAGCCCCATCCAGTGCAACGTCTCCGTGAATTGAAAACTCTTCCAGAAAATAGCCCTTGAATGCCACTTGCCCCAGACAGTCATCACACGCCAGATAGGTGGGAGCAGTTAATTTTTCACCACAAATTTCGCATAACGGCGGATAGAGCAGGTCAATCAGACCCATAGGGAATGACCGCAATGGCGTCGTCAGATTGTTCAGTATACGATTCATCTAATCAGCTTAAGGATAAACACTGCAGTACTGGCGATTTTCATATCTATGTCCCTGCTCATCAATTCGGTTTGGATTGGCACAGGAAGCAAATGTCGGAGGTAAAATGTTATTTCATACCACTGGGAATCAGTGCTGCAGCACCAATCACCGGGGCGGCGTCGCCCAGTTTGGCGGGTACCAGCTCCAGGCTGCCTTCCTGCTCATCCCAGAGTAAGTCCTTCAGAATAGGCCAGGCGGCTTCATAAATCCACGGGAATCCTGCCGCCAGGGAACCACCGATAATCATCATCTTTGGGTCGATCAAACGTACCACCGGGATCAACGCCTTCCCCAAATGGTACCCCAACAATTTGAAAGCCCGAATAGCCAGTTCATCTTCACCCTCCGCCAGCTTAAAAATCTCTGCACCGCTCAGCTTCTGGTTGGTGAAGTCCTTGTAGTAGCGTTCGAGTGCCCGGCCGGACACATAGTGTTCCACCACATCCTCCGCATAGGGTGCCAGACCATATTCAGTTGCGACACCGTGTGCGCCGTCAAATATTTCTCCCCGCCACACCAGACCATTTCCAAACCCGGTTCCCAGTGTCATGCCGTACACCACATCCATCCCCCGACCAGCACCATACAGTGCTTCCCCCAGGGTGAATACATTGGCATCATTATTCATAACAACCGGCTGGGAGAAGTGGCCGGCAAAAGCCTTTACCAGATCAAAATAAGCCAGCAGCTTCAGATTAGGTGTATTCAAAACACGCCGCCGGGATTTATCCAGCGGCCCCGGCGACCCAATCCCGATACCCGCCAGCTCCCACTGTGTATTCGTGCGTAATATTTTCTGGATATCCTTCACAAGCGCTTTCACCAACACGGTGGCACTTGTGAAATCCTTTACAAAGATTTTATCGCCCAACGTCAGCAGCTTACCCGCTTCATCCACAACACCAATCCGGGCCTTTGTTCCGCCCAGATCAATCCCTACCCGAACCTTCGTCATAACGTCACAACTTCTCTTTTATTAATGCCAATATAGTGTAGCGATTTCCCTCAATCTGCGAATTTGCTTACCTGCGCATTCGCCTTTCGGGATCCCCTATTTCAACCAGCGCTGCCAGTTTGGATCTGATACTTCACTGCGCTCCGTGGAGTGTACCAATTCATAGTCACCATAACCGCGTTTGTCCACAAAAACGAATTCCACGCCCCCTTCGATTTCATAATAATACCAGATTTCATAGGGACGCTGTTCCGTGGTCAGTGGCGCCCGCTCTATCTCATTGGGGCGGCCATACTTGATGAGCGTACGACCCCGGGAGGTCTGCCAGCCCGGTCGGCTGTTGGTTCCCAGCTCACGATTGGCCATTTCTACTCGCTCGTAAAAATCCTGCTTATACTCGTTAACGTCCGTCTCAGGGTCAGGATCATGTTGCTGCCAGAAGGCGTATAGTACATTACGCTTTCCAGTTACATCCGAGTCCTCGTAAAGCTGCTTTTCCCGCTTATTCATGACCAGTTTCACCACTTCATAAATCTGATCCAATTGGCTTCCATCCAGGCCATCATACTCATGACTGGCTTGTGCTGGCTGCGCCTGGTCCGGCCGGTAAATGTAGAATGTTTTACTGCGCGTTGCTTCGGCATTGGTCGCTTTATCTGTAACCCGTAGGCGTAACTGGTAAATCCCCGATGGAATGCCATTAATATTAACGGCTCCCATATCTACAGCCGAAGTTCCCGGGGATTTCTTGACCCGTTCCGGAAATGCCTTCACAATCTCACCATTCAGATTGCTGATTTCATTCACCACCACATACTCACCACGGGTTGAAAGATTGTAAATCTCGGTGAAGTAATACAATAAGTGGGAATGAACACCAAATATCCGGTCCGCATTGGGCACCACATCCTTCCCATATTTTGTGAATTCGTTTTCACCTCGGGAATTGACAATATTATTGGCCAGTTCCAGGTCAGAAATGGTAAGTCCGTCCTGGGGAAAGACAACCAGGCTCACCGGCTGCTCAACCGTCTGGCGTACATCCTTATTTAAATCAATGACTTCCACATACAGGGTATATTCGCCTGGCAAGGCTGCGAAACTGGTAATATCAGGGATTTTTTGAGAGCCTTTCAATTCAGCCCTTTCTGTCACATGGTAGGTCCGCGACCACCGGTCCAGATAGCGCACGGAGTCATTCTGGATAAGCGCCACCTGGAAAAAGAGCCGGGCTTCGTAACCTCCTGTTTCCAAAGGTTTGTATGTGAAATTCGCACGGGGAACCAAAAGGTAAACTTCCAGCATGACGCCACCCTGTAGCCGGTACTGTGCCATATCAACCGCCACCCCCAGGTCACGGTGGGTACCCTGTTTTTCGGGTGAAACATCGGCCAATACGCTGTTTCCCGGGATTAAAAGCATCCCGGCAACCAGGACCAGTGTTCTGAGCATGTGGCGATAATATTTGTTTCCCAAGTCCATCATTTATCCCTTTTCTGCGATTCGCGTTAGATCCGCCTGTCGGGCGGAAATAATACAACCCGCATTACCTAGCTATACGAATTTCACCGACACGAGTTTACTTACCCCCTCCTCCTCCATGGTCACGCCATAAAGATAGCGGGCTGCTTCCATGGTCAATTTATTGTGAGTAATAACAATAAACTGCGTGTTGGTGGTGAAATGCTCCAGAATTTTGGTGTATTTGCGGACATTGTGATCGTCCAGCGGTGCATCCACCTCATCCAGAATACAGAAGGGGCTGGGTTTAACCTGATAAATGGCGAACAACAGAGCGATGGCAGTGAGCGCTTTTTCGCCGGCAGACAGCATCTTGAGATTCTGAGTTTTCTTCCCCTTAGGCGTGGCGGTGATGACCAAATCACTCTCTAACAAATCGTCCGCTTTTTCCAGCGCGATATCAGCAGCCCCACCGTCAAATAGCATTTGAAACGTGGCCTGAAAATTTTCACGCACCAGCTCAAAGGTCTCCCGGAATTGCTTACGTGCCACCCGATCCAGACGGGATATCGTTTCCAGCAAACTGGTTTTTGCCTCAACTAAATCAGCCTGCTGTTCATTGAGGAAATTGAGCCGGGACTGCTCCGCTTCAAATTCATCCTTCACGGCCATGTTAATCGGCCCCAGGTTTTCGATGAATTTCAGACTGCGACCAATGCGCTTTTTTACCTCTTCCGGATCAATATCAACCGGCTCCGGAGTAGGGGGCAATTCCACCTCGTATTTTTCAAAAATGCGATCCACAATGCGCTGCCGCTCAGACTTCATCTCCGTCAGTTTAAGTTCCAGCTCCCGTAATCTCTCGCCCATGCGTTCGCGCTCCTGGCGCAACGCCCGGAGTTTGTGCTCCAGTTCATTATACGCCAGACGCCGGTCCTGATAGGCTTTGTCCGCGTTAGTAAAATTTTCCTGCTGGCGCTGCAGCTGTTCCCGTGCTTCAGAAAGTGCTTGTTCAGACGCCACCTGGATCTGACGATTTTCCGCCAGCAGCGCTTCGTTGCCCTTGCGGTCCTGGTCAATCTGTACCAGCCGATCGCTGATTTCCGCTGCGTTCTCCGCCAGTCCCTTAAGGCGGGTTTCCAGGTTCTGGAATTCATTCTCCAGATTCACCACCTCAATCCGGCTGGTTTGGACTTTTTCACTGGCGGCATCCCGCTCCATGAGCAGCGTCTCCAAACGGCCTTCTACCTGCTGCACCGATTCATCAAGCGTGGCCATTGCCTGCTGTTTTTTCTCAATCTCAGGCTGAATGGCAGCCAGTTTTTTCTCCGTCTCCTGCTGGTGCGACCGGGTCTGTTGCTCCTCCTGGTCCAGGGATTTTAAATCTGCATTGGTCGTGGAAATGCCGTATTGGGCACGGGATACCCGGCGGTCAAATTCCAGCATCACCTGACGCTGATTTTCCCGCTCCGTCCTGGTCTGGCGCAGATCCCGCTCCAGCTGTCCCATTTGATTGTGGTACTGTTCCACCTCAGCAGACAAATTTTCAATGGTATCCACCAGCTTACTGTGGCGCTTGCGTAACTGGTCTATACGGTCACGGCGTCCCAGGATGCTGTTCTGCTCCTCACCACCCTGACCACCCCGCATGAATCCGGTGGCGTCCAGTAATTTTCCTGATTGGGTTACAACCCGGCCATGAAAATTCATCCAATCCGGCTGATAGCCATCCTCCACCAGGTACAAATCGCCCAACAACGCTTCCACCAGGGGTTTTTCATTGGCAGAAACCGTCACAAACGCCAATGCCGGTCCGAGTACGCCTTTTCCTTTCAACACTGTTCGGGGAGTCTGCTCCGAGCGCACGTTTTTCAGCGGGAAAAAAGTGGCCGCGCCCTTGTGCTCCTTTTCCAGGTAATCTATGGCAGCCTGGGCGCATTTGCTGTCACGGGTAACAACCACCTCCGCCATCTCACCCAGTCCCACCTGAATCGCCTGTTCAAACTGCTCCTCCACCTTCACCAAATCCGCTACCGTCCCCAAAATACCATCCAGCTCGGATTTGGCACTCAAAACACTGCGGACACCACTGGAGTACCCCTCGCCGGTCTCCAGAAGTTCTTCATAAAAACTGAGTTGATTTTCCACGCTTACCCGCTCACCGCGTTTTTGCGCCAGCGTCTCACGAATCTCATTGAGCCTGGACTGGGTCTCGTGGAATTTTGTTTCCATTTCCAGGATACGCTTATCCAGGTCTTTATAGACATTCTCTACGCCGGTCTGCTCATGGGAAGCGCCGAATAAATCCTGCTGGTAATTCTTCTCAGATGCCTTCAGCCGCTCCCGTTTCTCCGCCAGGGATTTTAAATTCTCTTCATACTGGCTAATGGCCTGCGCGTACCGCTCCTGCTGGTGTTTCAGCTCGCTGACTTCATTCAGTAGCGCCACCCGTTTGTGATTGAGGGTATCGAATTCTGACTGGGCTTCCCGGTACCGACTGACCGCCTTGTCAAATTCAATTTTCAATGTCTCATTCAGCGTGCGTTTTTCATCAATCCGGGGTAGCAGATGCTCGCGTTCATTTTCCAAGTCCGCCTGCACATTTTGGGTGGTTTCCAAGCGTTCCTGCAACGAGCGATCTTCAACTTTGAGACGGTCCAGCGCTGCGGTGGCAGCTGCTACTTTCTCACCAGCAATGAGGAGCTTGCGTTCCAGCTCGTTCACCACTGCTTCCTGCTGGTGCACCACCTCCCGCTGTTCACGCTGGCGGGTTTCCAGCTCACTGAGCTCAGTCTGCATGGCATCCGCCTGCTGTTCCGTGAGCGATAATTTTTCCGACTGTTCGGAATGTTGATGCCGCAGGTCATTCACTTGATTCCGCAGCGGTTCCATCTCATTCAGGTGTTGGTGAATCTTCCAGACAGCGAGAGAAACTTCATCCTCCTGCAACTGCTGTTTCACCGTTTCATAGCGATTATATCGTTTTAACTGGCGACGCAGGGAGGTAACATTCTTCTCCACCTCATTGAGAATATCCTGAATGCGTAGCAAATCTGCCTCAGTGGACTGCAGACGGCGAAACGACAGATTGCGCTGCTGTTTGTACTTATTTACGCCGGCCGCCTCATCAATGAGCCTGCGTCGTTCGTCCTTACTCTCGCTGAGAATGGACTCCACCATTTTCAACTCAATTACCGAATAGGCATCGGCGCCCATACCCGTGTCCATGAACAGGTTCAGGATATCCTTCAGCCGGCAGGCGTTTTTGTTCATGAAATATTCACTGGTGCCATCCCCAAAAACGCGCCGTGTGATGGTCACATCTGTGTACTCCACGGGCAATACGCCCCGGTTGTTGTGGATATTCAGCGATACCTCTGCGAAGCCCAGTGGTTTACGGCCGTCGGTTCCGCTGAAAATGACATCATGCATGCTCTGAGAGCGCAAAACAGACGATTTCTGCTCACCCAAAACCCACCGAATCGCATCCACCACATTGGTTTTCCCACAACCATTGGGACCCACGATACAGGTGATGCCCTGATCGAACTTAACCTTGGTGGGATCGGCGAAGGACTTAAAGCCCTTTATCATTAACTCGGATATATACATGCTAACTCAATCTCAGCGATACCGCATTCACAACAACATCAAAACATTCGTCTAACCATTTGGATTATATCAGCCCGGAGGCCACAACATCCGACGGCCACCCATCACATGCACATGAAGATGAAAGACGGTCTGTCCGCCGTCATCGCCGTGATTGATGACCATCCGATAGCCATTTCCCAGACCCAATTTGTGCGCAAGGCGTGTTGCCCGGTGGATTAATTTTCCCACCAGAGGTTCATCACCATCACCGATCTCACCGGGCTTGGCGATGTGCTGTTTGGGAATGACTAAAAAATGGGTGGGCGCTTGCGGATTGATGTCATTGAAAGCCATGACCTCCTCATCCTCATACAATTTTTCAACCGGCATTTCCCCCGCAATGAGTTTACAAAAGATGCAATTTTCTTCCATGGCCATACTCCTCAATCGTACGATGGTTAATCAAAACCTATTTATTCGAAAATTCAATCCATTGGCTTGCCGTGCTCAACGTGGTGATCGCCGCCGTTTCAGCCCGCAGCCTGCGGGATCCCAGATGAACCAATGTCATTCCGCGTGCCTTGGCCTGCGCATACTCTGCCTCCGACCAATCGCCCTCCGGACCAATCCATACTGTGAGTGACGCCTTCGCCGGTTCGGTTGTGAGCGCTGCTACCGGCCGGGCATCGGGTGCCGCCATACAGAACCAATGCTCGCCCGCGGTGAGCGTCTGCAGCATGACGGGAAATGGCGTCAAATCTTCTATTACCGGCAATCGGGAGCGCCCTGACTGCTTAAGGGCACTGATGGCAATGCGCTGGAGCCGCTCCGGTCGCAGGCCCTTTTTTACCGTATGATCCGTCAGCAGGGGAACGATTTGCCAGACACCCAATTCGGTAGCTTTTTCCACTACCCACTCCAGGTGATCCGACTTGAGATTGGCCACACAAAGCGTGACTGGCAGGGGCAACTCCCCCGCTTCGGCGCGTAATTCACCTGCCCGGGCGTAAACCGCATCCTTTTCAATGGTATCCAATGTCAAAGTCCGGGCGTGGCCATTCCCACTCACTGCCACAACTTGCTCCCCCGGACCAAATCGCCGGACGGTTCGCAAATGGTGTAGCTCGGGACCCGTAATTTTCAGAGATGGCGCATCAAGATCCAGATCCGGCAAATAAATCTGCTCCAAACTCATCTGTAGCGAGGGAACTCCATCCCCACTTGCAGAAAGATTCCCTGATACCGGGACTGACCATCGATTTCCGTTTCAAATTGCGTCCCATCAAATCCCAGCCGCAGGATATAAATGCCCATGCCCTGTTGGTGAATTTTGAATTCCAGACCCAATTTGGCATAGATGGAGGGATACCCGCGGACATAGCGCCAGCGTGTAATGTCTGCGGTCTCGTCATTGGTATCCATGGCCAGAATGGGCCCCACCCCGGTATAAAACCCAAATTGAAACGATGGATCCATGGATTCGGCAAAGGGATACCAGGAGATACCGCCCAGAAATTTCAGCATGGACAGATTCTGTGAGCCCACCTGATAGTAGCGGCCGGTGTAGGGATCATAAAATTCCAAGGACTGACCCGTCTGTACGAATGTCCAATTAGCCTCAGCGCCCAGGGCCCACTCCGGATTCAAATCCATCTGCCAGATACCGCCAAAACTGCCGCCATACTGGAGCAGTTCCGCGTTAAACCCCCAAGTCTGGCGCATATCATATACTTGTGCAGTGAGCATATTGGTGGTCAGGAGAGAAGCAATTATAACGAGAAGCTGCTTCATACACGCTTTCTTATCATCACCAGTCTGTGGCCGTCACCATTGGTGTGATTCATCACCTGATCCATGAAAGTGCGAATAAACATGAGTCCGCGGCCGTTGCTCTTCATCCGGTTTTCCGGATCAGTAGGGTCCGCCAGGGAATTCATGTCAAAACCGGTCCCATTATCACAAACCACAATTTTTAACCGGGCTGCATCCAGGTGTAATTCCAGTCGTACGGATTTGGTACCACTCAAATTGTTACCATGGATAATGGCGTTGGTTACACCCTCCTGAACAGCCACCAGAATATCCTCGGCCTCTGCTTCATCGTAATCATTCTGCCGGAGAAAATCCTGTAAAAAAATTTTAACCTGGTCCATCTCGCTGCAGTCGGAGGAGATGGTGAGTTGGGTGAAAATCGGTGTATTGGTAATGGCGGGTTGCATAGCAGGCAATTTTATGAAAAGACGGCTATGACAACAAGCGCTTATCACAGTGAAACGAGCCTGTTTTACCAATGGAATTAAGCGTTTTCAGGCGGTTGACAGGGTCGATCCCCGTCAAAACGGTCACGAGTGGGTCGCGAGGTGAGGGCTTTTAGCGCCTTTGATTCAATCATGAGCCGGGCTACCGGTTCGCCTGCTTTCAGATGGCTGTGGAAAATATCATCCACATCTTCCGGCTTTACACAAGTGTACCAAACCCCTTCCGGATACACCACCATCACCGGACCGAATTCACAGGCATCCAGACAACCGGCACTATTTATCCGGATATCATTCTTCAATCCGGCCGCTTTTACACGGGCTTTCAGCAAAGCTTTAATCTGGTTTCCGCCGCAATCGGCGCAGCACCCCTTGCGATGCCCGGGCGGACGCTCATTGGTGCAGATGAATACATGTTTTTCGAATCGCGACATGCGGACTACTCCATTGAAATGACGACTTTACCGAATTCGTGTGCCGAGACCAGGTACTCGTGAGCGGCAGAACCTTCACTGAGGGGAAACACCCGATCAATCCACGGCTTTAGCACACCCTTTTCCGCCAGCGATAGTACCGCGTTGAAATCCGCCACAGACCCCATGGTAGAGCCCAGGATGGAGAGGCGTTTTGAGAAAATATGACGTATTTCCACCTCTGCTACAGGGCCAGTTGTGGCGCCGCAGGTTACCAGGCGACCGGCAAATCCCAGAGAGCGCAGACTGTTCTGCCACGTAGCCTGACCCACATGCTCCACCACCACATCCGCACCTTGCCCCCGCGTCAGGGATTTTACCTCTTTGTACATTTTGGGATCGGCGGAATCCAGCGTATGGTGCGCCCCCACCATTCCGGCTGCCCTGCGCTTCTCTGCTGTTCGCGCCGTGGCAATCACTGTGGCGCCGATATATTTAGCGATTTGTATGGCAGCCATACCCACACCGGAACTAGCCCCCTGCACCAAAACCGTCTCACCGGCTTTTAATTCGGCCCGGTTCATCACCATGTTCCAGGCAGTCAGATAAGCCAGGGGCAGGGCAGCGCTTTCCTCCCAGGTCAGGTCTGTCGGTTTGGGTCCCAGGTTCACCGGGTCGTAATTTTTCAGAGTTTGCATCACGCCGGGACTGGTTTCACCCAGGATGCCATATTCGGGACACAAATCTTCCTGCCCGCGCTTGCACGCATCGCATTGTCCACAAAACGTACCCGGCTGAATGACCACCTCATCGCCCACACGCCATTGGGACACATTTTTTCCCACCGCCACGACCACGCCGGCGCCATCACTCCCGGGCACATGGGGCAGGTGGATGGGCAGGCCGGGGATGCCCTCTCGAACCCAGATATCCAGATGATTCAGGGCAGTAGCCTTCATCCGCACCAAAACAGAATCCGGTGAAACATCCGGGTCTGGAAGTGTCTCCAGCTTCAAAACTTCGGGACCGCCGAATTGGTGATAACGCAGCGCCTGCATGAGACTTTACTCCTTTAAACGAATAGTTGAACGAATTACTCGCCAGGTAGGCAGGGATTATTCGGAATGAATATCTTTGTAATCGGCATCTTCAATATCGCGCTCGTCAATATTGAGTTTGCGGGGCGCCTGTTTCTGACCACCCACTCTGGACGATTCATCCTGCTCAATCTTGATTTTGCCAAGCAGCCACCGGGAACCGCGGTATATCAGGTAAAACAGAATCAGGAATGTGATGAATTTTGACATGTGAACTATCTATGTTTGTTTTCTCTGAATGTTTCAGCTGTTGCCATTTCGCACACCCGACTAACCTTCGGTCTGTTACTTAGTGTTTAATAGGATTTAAAAAGCGTGTTCCGGTGATGGGCTGGCGGATGGTTTTAATCAGCTCCTCCAAATCGTCCGGGTTCTCAACAAAATCAATCTCAGTCGCATTGATAATCAGCAGTGGCGAGCTGTTGTAATGGAAGAAAAATTCGTTGTACATTTTATTCAGCGCTTCAATGTAATCCCGGGTAATGGGCGCTTCAATCTCCCGACCACGCTTCCGGATATTGTACAATAACCGGTCTGTATCCGCCTGGAGATAAATGACCAAATCAGGATTGGCGATATTGGCTTCCAGCAGGTTCGCGATGTTATTGTACAATACCAGCTCCTTCTCCTCCAAATTCAGGTAGGCGAAAAGCCGGTCCTTCTGGAACATGTAATCGGTGATGAGTAGCTTGGCAAAAAGGTCCGTCTGCCGCAAATCCTGCTGCTGTCGGTAGCGGCTCAGCAGGAAAAATAACTGGGTATGAAAGGCGTAGCGTTTTTTGTCCTTGTAAAAATTCTCCAGAAAAGGATTTTCTTCGAATTCCTCCCGGATGAGTTTGGCCGACAGACGCTCGGTCAGGCGTTCCGCCAAACTGGTTTTCCCCACACCAATCACCCCCTCAATCGCGATATGGTATAGTGGTCTCATGCGCTGAGCTCGGTTTCTATGCGCTCAACCCGGTGACTATCCGGGCAGTGCTGCAGAAGTTCGAGGATTGTCTTTCCGCTCACCGGATCGGTGAGATGGGGGCCGATTTCCGCCAATGGTTCCAGTACAAACCGGCGTTTACGGAAGCGTGGGTGAGGTAGTGTGATGTCCGGTTCATCCAGCACCAGATCGGCGTACAGAATGATATCAATATCCAGAGAACGCGGTTCGTTGCGCCTGCCATCGCGGGTGCGTCCGCTTGCTGCTTCAATCTGCTGCAGCTTTGTCAGCAACTGAGCGGGTGAAAGTTGCGTTTCGAACAGCGCACAGGCATTTACAAAATCCGGCTGATCTGGGCCTCCCACCGGGTCCGTGAGATAGAAGGAACTGACCTGCAGCGAAGTAAATTCCTCGCGCATATATTCCAGCGCAACCGCCAACTGTTTCAGCGGGTCGTTCAAATTGGATCCCAAGCTCACCACTACCGAATTCATGTGTTGTCAGAGCCTTTCCGGGTAACTTCTGCTTCTACATAATCCAGCACGGCATCGATAGGAACCTTGTTTTTCCGGATAATCACCCGGACTTCATCAACATCGAACTGCTCCACAATGGCATCGGCAATATGGTCAGCCAGGGTCTCAATGAGATGATATTTGCGTGTGGTTACCATCGTTTTTGCCACTTCGTAAACCTGCTGGTAATCCACTGCGCCGGCCAGATAATCCTCCCGGGCTGCCCGGCGAAAAGGATAGGTCACGGTAATGTCAACCTCGAAACGGCCACCCAGCTCTTTCTCATAGTCCTGGACGCCGTGGTAGCCGTAGAAAACCAAATTCTTGAGGGTGAGTTTTCCCATATAAAACAAATGTAGCCGCCGGTTAGATATTTACAAGCGTGAAACCCCGGTCAGGTGGCGGTGAGAGGCATTTCAAAGCGATCACATGTGCCGGGGAGACCGTCGTCTGGTAACGATTCCTCAACGCCGATCAAGAACACGCCGGACCATTTCCAGCAATTGATTGGGGCCAAAAGGCTTCTGAATAA
This sequence comes from Fidelibacterota bacterium, assembly GCA_021734045.1. Classification (GTDB taxonomy): domain Bacteria; phylum Fidelibacterota; class UBA8477; order UBA8477; family UBA8477; genus UBA8477. The sequence goes on along the minus strand of JAIPJR010000028.1, from coordinate 5,230 downwards.
AATCCACATTTTCTTCCAACACACCGTGATGGACAATGGCATTTTCTGTATAACCGGACATGTAAATTACCGGGGTCTTGTGTCCCATTTTCCGGATATTATCCACCAACTGCTTCCCGCTCATGTGGGGCATCACCACGTCAGTGAGTATAAGGTTAATCGAATCACCTTGTTCGCGATACAACGCTACCGCGCTTTCACCATTTGATGCTTCCAAAACAGAATATCCATGATTCATGAGAACATCACGGGCCAGGTGACGCACAAATATTTCATCCTCTGCCACTAAAACGGTTTCACTCCCGGACAATGAACGCTGCGGGGTGGGCGAGGAATCCCTGATTCGGGCTTCTGCATCGGCGACTGGCAGATAGATTTTAAAAATAGAGCCCTTACCCAATTCACTATACACCCAGATAAAACCACCACTCTGACGGATGATACCATGGACTGTGGCTAAACCCAGGCCCGTTCCCTTCCCTTTTTCCTTAGTAGTATAGAAGGGTTCGAAAATGTGTTCCTGTGTTTCCGGAGACATTCCCACACCCGTATCGGTCAGGGCAAACAGGACATAATTACCCGGAATCACCTCCGGATGGCTTTCGCGATAATCTTCCCCCAGCGTCACATTCCGGGTCTCCAGCGTGAGGGTACCACCATTCGGCATGGCATCCCCGGCATTGACTACCAGATTGATAATCACCTGCTCAATCTGCCCCCGGTCTGCGTTGATGGTGCTCAGGTCCGAATCCAGACGGGTTTTCAGTATAATACTCTCGGAAATAATCCGCTGCAGCATGTTGCGGGTTTCCTCCACCAGGGTATTGAGGTTCAATACCTCAGGATTCAGAATCTGTTTACGACTGAAAGCCAGGAGTTGATTGGTGAGTCGGGCTGCCCGTTCCCCCGCTTTGAGGACATTCTCTAACATCGTTTTTGCGCTGGTAACGTCACTCAATTCTTCACTCAGGATTGAGGTATAGCCATTAATAACCGTAAGTAGGTTATTAAAGTCATGGGCAATGCCACCCGCCAGCCGCCCGATGGACTCCATTTTCTGCGCCTGTCGGAATTCCTCCTCCATCTGCCGCCGGCGGGAAATGTCCCGCGCCACCGCCAAAACCACCTTTTCGCCCGCCAGGTCAAAGACATGGGTATTCACCTCCACAGGAAAGGTCTCACCGGTTTTGGTCTGGTGTACCAATTCGGTGGAATAACGCTCTTTCTGAATCATTTCCTGAAGCAAGTCATCCGTTATGGCCGCGAATTCGGGTGCCCGGATATCAGCCGGTCCCAATTGGAGCAGTTCATCCCGTGAATATCCTAATCGTCGGCAGGCCACTTCATTCACTTCGATGTATTTACCCGCCCGGCCATCTGGTAATATGGTGTGGATAAAAATAGCGTCATTGGCGTTACTGAAAATCTCGCGAAATTTCTCCTCGCTCTGTTGAAGCGCCAGTTCAATCTCTTTACGGGCGGTTATGTCCTGAATCGTCCCCTTCATTTTCAAGGGTTCACCAACTTCATCCAGCTCCAGCACTCCCAATCCGTGCACCCATCTCATCTGGCCGGTAGAATGTTTGACGATACGATACTCCTTATCGAAACGACCTCGCTGCCCCACCACCTCCTGCTGGAGATGATGCATCATCATCGCCTTATCCTCCGGGTAAATAAGTGCTTCCCAACCCGCTACCGTTTTGGGATAATCTGCATCTATCCCGAAAATCGAATCCAAAATTTCAGAACTCACCCATTTGCCGGAGCAAATGTCCAAGACATAGGAGCCCAGACCGGCGACCCGCTGGCTCTCCTGTAGTTGCTGTTCACTGGCCCGGAGTTGCGTTTCAATCCGGTTGCGCTTCAAGCTCAGATGCAGTAATTTCCCCAGTAATACGGTTCCCAAGGGATAGAGTATAATAACCGGTAAGGCAATATTTTTAAATGTGATAAGACGGAGATGGGCAGGCAGGATAATCGTTAAACTGAGCATGACCACATGTACTGCAATACCCAATAAAAGAATTTCGTGCCATTGAATGTTTTCAACCTTGCCCCGATGGGCATATCGCAGCAACAATCCCATGGCAGCAGAGGAAATGATGACACCCACGCCCATGTACACGCCCCCACCACCCTGGGCGATGCGAAGCAGTGTTGTCACCACGGCAGCTATGGCAGTTGGAATAAGGCCAAAATAAACACCGGTAATGGAGAGTAGAATAGAGCGAGTGTCAAAAATGACCCCGGGACGCAATTCCCAGTGCCCAAACATCACCGCGATACCAATCAGACTAATGCCCAGCCCAACGATGATTTGAACCCGCAGGGATTCTTTACGGCTCTTAAACGAGATTATGTCAAAGAGTAACGCCAGCGCCAGCAGCAGCGCCACATTGTTGATCAATCCGATGAAAATGCTAGTTTGCAATCTTTGAAGTCCTCATCCGCCATCCCCGAACAGTAAGTACATGCAGGGGTTCCATCATCTGGTAATTGAGAATCTCATGTTCAGCCTGATTCAGGAATAACTTAACACAGCATGTGTTAATCGCATTTAACATTTTTGTGGCTCGAATATTAAACCCGCTTATTGACGACTCGAACGGCCGGGCAGGTTTGAATGTACGTCAAAAGGCCGATGCTGTTGATCGGCCTTCTATGGCTTGCTTTTAAGTGCTTTGGTTAGAAACGCTTGGTGTAAATATGACAGTAGGGCGAGCCGCCAGTCTTGGTGTAATAATCCTGATGGTATTCCTCTGCCGGATAAAATGTGGATGCCGAAGTAAGCCGGGTAGCCACATCATATCCCTTCGCTTTCAGGATTCTGATGAGTTTTTCTGCTGTTGTCTTTTGTACCTCATCGAAGTAAAAGATCTCCGAGCGATACTGTTCACCAATGTCCGGCCCCTGACGGTTTACCTGGGTTGGATCATGAATTTCGAAAAAGAATTTTGCCAACGCCTCGTAGGTGGTTTTATCCGGATCATACGTCACCTCGATCGCCTCCGCGTGTCCGGTGGTATTATTGCAAACTTCCCGGTAGGTGGGGTTTTTCGTCGTACCACCGGTATACCCCACCACCGCATCTATAACGCCCGATGCCTGCTTGAACTGGTACTCCATTCCCCAAAAACAGCCGCCGGCAAAGATGGCTTTGTTGGTGGTGGATTGTGTCATTTTCGAATCCTGCTCACTTGCGGGGATAAAATTCATGGAGATGGAGTTCACACAGTGGCGCGTGTTGGTTTCAGTAAAACCTTCACCGGTAAAAACATGCCCCAAATGAGCACCGCAATTAGCACACAATATTTCCGTCCGCATGCCATCCGGATCCGGCTTACGAGCCACAGCACCGGGGATTTCTTTATCAAACGCCGGCCAACCACAATGGGCGTCGAATTTATCTACAGAGTGATAGAGCTCTGCATTACAGCGTTTACAGGTATATGTCCCTTCCTCATAAAAATCATCGTATTCACCGGTGAAGGGCCGCTCGGTTCCTTTATCCACAATGACCCGTTTTTCTTCCGGGGTCAATTGATTCCAATTCGTCTGATTTTCGTTTTTAGCTGTCATTGGGCTTTGACTCTGTCCTTTCAGTGTTAGTGCTGCCATGGTTACTGCCGCCAGTCCCACGACGATAAGTAAGGCGTATATTTTTAGATTGGAGAGATGGGTTTTCAAATTCATTTCGCGCTCCTTCCGACCGCAAGTGGAATATTTAACTTAAGTTTAGCCCGACAAAGACAAAATGTTCCTATTCTGGTCACCATTTTAGATTATTGGTTCACATTCGCATCGTTACAGCCTTAGGTTTCCCTTGGCGAGAAGAACCTGGCATTGCACGCGCATCGGAACGGTTGAACAAGGAACGAAAAGAAATTTGGAAATTATGACGACGAAAAAAATCAAACACATTCGCGGCACAATTGGTGGAGCTCCTATCATTTTCGGCGAATCCGTACAAGGCTTACCACTGGAGGTGTGGCTGCCGGAAAAAAAGCGCGATATTCACACGCTGATCATGGCTGGTCAGCATGGCGATGAAGCTGAAGGACCGATACTGCTCTCCTATGCGCTGCGCCTGATTGATCTGGCGGACCTGACTTGCGCGGTGATTGTCACTGCCAATCCGGACGGACTCCGCTACGGCACCCGCGCCAATGCCAATGGTGTGGATCTGAACCGCAACTGGTCCACGAAAAATTGGTCACCGGAGATGGTGATTTACCCGAAAGACAGTGAGCACCCGGATGACCTGACCCTGAGTCCCGGGACAGAGCCGGCTTCAGAACCGGAGACTCAGGCATTGCTGAATTTATTGGAAGATATCAATCCCCGGCTGGTGATATCCATACATTCCGCTTTGGGATGTATCGATGACCCCCACATCACACCCACCGCGAAATGGCTGGCGGACCAGACCCGGTTACCACTGGTTCCGAATGTGGGCTATCCCACACGCGGTTCGTTCGGCTCCTGGGCTTTGGAAAACGATCTGGAATTAATTACCTGGGAACTGCCCCGGGCATCCTTACACGAAATCAAAGCGAAGTACGCTCCGGCGTTGATGGAATTGCTCACGGGTAGTGAAAAGCTACGGTAGTGCTTTCTTTACAAAACGGATTCTAATCATACCCTAGAGCGCTGGACATTTCAGTGCTTTATTTCAACAACACTAACTTCACTGTCCTGGTAAAACCACCGGCACGGATCTGACAGAAATACAATCCGGAACTGAGTTGACGGCCGGCCACGTCAGTTCCATTCCACTTTAACGCGTAATCTCCGGCTGTTCGTTGCCCGTTGACCAGGGTGTTCACCTGGCGCCCCAGCTGGTCGTAGATGATGATCTCCACCCGGCTATTCTCCGGTAACGCATACCGAATGTTGGTGCTGGGATTGAAGGGATTGGGATAGGCGGTAAGTTGAAAGCTCGCCGGCGCAATGGGCTCATCCTGAAGGCTGGTGATGATATCAATATCGCCCCACGCTTCATCACCAACCTGGTACCCGATTAAACGGCTAACAGTTCCAATATTATCACCGATAAATAAATGAAAGCCCACGCCGTATCGCCGGAAGCCTGCGCCACCCATCATAAGCACGACCCCATAATCGAGTGAACCGTCCGAATAGGGAAAAATTCCCTCCAGCGTCCAAATGTTGTCGGGTGGCATGACCGACTGAAAGGAACAGATGAGCAGGTCAAGATAGGCGTCCG